>NZ_JBYRIW010000003.1:0-132126 GCF_057815395.1 Chryseobacterium sp. 27AL
CAAATTTGGAAATCTCAAAATATTCAACCAAGTATTCCGGTAGTAAAAACTTTAGTAATTCTTGTTCATTAGACATAATACAAAATTATCCTTTTTTAGTTTTCTCCCCAACTTTTGGTGTTGATCCCACTTATTGCCTATTATTTATTACCTGTCCTCACTACTCATTACCATTACTCATGATTACGTCTCCACCCTTCGGGCTCAATGAATTTGGGATTGGCATTCCACCGGGTAATACCGGTATAGGATGGCGCCCCTTCAGGGCTCGTTTTAAAAGATTATTTGTAGTTTATTCTATATAGATCAGGGAAAATTAGAAGTTTATAGAATAGAATGAGAGACAGGATAAATAACATCTTAAAAGAATGTAATTTTATTGCTTATTACTCATAGTTTATTTTAATTCCGATTTCCTGCCGAAGAGTTTGTAACAGAATAGTGCTAAATACCGACTAAGACCCTAGCCTCGATAGGAGCGGTTACCCCACAGCAGGGAATGGCGTGTTAGGCCTTAGCTGAGACAAGCAATGGCGCGAGGAGTAAGAGCGGATAGCGAGATTAAGCTCCTGAAAAAATTATTTTCAAATCATGTTATTTTTATTCTTAAAAGTTAAAATAGACTAAATCTCTTATTAATCGGAATTTTATGTTGTAACTTTATGTTTATGAAAGAGCATATTGTAAGAGGTTTTAGGTTTGGCAATTATAATCCGCCGGAGATGTCTGTATTCGACAGGCTATTAGAAATCTTTACTGATTTGTTGACACATACTTCGGGAGATTTCGACGAAGCCATTGACTGGCTTAGAATGCTGGATGAAGAATATGAGCTCACTACTCCTGATTATACCATTGATGATTTTATAGAAGATCTTAAGAAGAAAGGCTACATTCGTGAAGAAGTCAATCCCAACGGAAATGGAAGCGGTGTGAAACTCAGTGCTAAAATGGAACAAAATATCCGGAAGCAGGCGCTTAAACAGATATTCGGTAATCTTGAGAAAAGTGGAACCGGTAATCATAAAACAAATAAAAGCGGAGCAGGAGAGGATAGTACCGGTGAATTGCGCAATTACAATTTTGGTGATCCAGTGGAGAAGATCTCCATTACAGAAAGCTTGAAAAATGCCCAAATTAATAATGGAATTGGTGACTTTAATCTCACAGAAAGTGATCTTGTTGTGGAAGAAAGTATTCATCAATCTCAGATGAGCACTGTTTTAATGATCGATATCAGCCACAGTATGATTTTATATGGTGAAGATCGTATCACTCCTGCAAAAAAGGTGGCTATGGCTCTTGCCGAGCTTATTACAACACGTTATCCAAAAGATACGCTGGATATTATTGTCTTTGGAGATGATGCCTGGCCGGTGAAAATTCAGGAGCTTCCTTATTTACAAGTCGGACCTTATCATACGAATACGGTTGCCGGACTTCAGTTAGCGATGGACATATTACGAAGAAAGCGAAATACCAATAAACAGATTTTCATGATCACCGATGGAAAGCCGAGCTGTGTAAGAGAATCTGATGGAACTTATTATATGAATTCTTATGGGCTGGATGAATATGTAGTTCAAAAATGTTATAATATGGCTTCACAGGCTCGTAGGCTTCATATTCCGATTACTACTTTTATGATCGCTCAGGATTCTTATCTTCAACAATTTATCAGAGAATTTACGGAAGCCAATCAAGGTAAAGCGTTTTATACGGGTCTTAACGGTTTAGGGCAAATGATCTTTGAAGATTATGAAACAAATCGTAAGAAAAGAATACGTTGATTCATCCAATCTTAATTGACTTAATTATAATACATAATCATATTTAAATACAATGACTGCAAAGCCAGATTTAAAAACACTAGGTTCATTAAAATCATCAGGATATAAAATTAAAAGTATAAAAGACGAATTAAGAGATAATTTAATCAATAAAATTCGTAATAAAGAGAATGTCTTTGAGGGCATTTTCGGATATGAAAACACTGTTATTCCCCAGTTAGAGCATGCTATTCTCAGCAGGCATAATATTAATTTGTTAGGCTTAAGAGGTCAGGCAAAAACCAGGCTGGCTAGAATGATGACCAGTTTACTGGATGAATGGATTCCTTTCATAAGTGGCAGTGAAATCAATGATGATCCATATCATCCGATTTCACGATATGCAAAAGAACTTATCGAAGCAGAAGGTGACAATACACCTATAGAATGGCTGCACCGTGATGACAGATTCTTCGAAAAGCTTGCTACTCCGGATGTGACAGTTGCCGATCTTATTGGCGATGTAGACCCTATAAAAGCAGCAAATCTTAAGCTCTCTTATGCCGATGACAGGGTAATCCATTTCGGAATGATTCCGAGGGCGAACCGATGTATTTTCGTTATTAATGAATTACCGGACCTTCAGGCGAGAATCCAGGTTTCTTTATTTAATATATTACAAGAAGGAGACGTTCAGATCCGTGGATTTAAGGTGAGGATGCCTTTAGATATACAATTTGTTTTCACGGCCAATCCTGAAGATTATACTAACCGAGGAAGTATTGTTACACCACTAAAAGACAGGATTGGATCACAGATTCTTACGCATTATCCGGAAAATATTCATATTGCTAAAGAAATCACGAAATACGAATCCAGCTTAGATAAAAGACAGGAAAATGGAATATATGTCCCGGATCTGGCAAAAGATCTTCTGGAGCAGATCGGATTTGAGGCCCGCGACAGCGAGTTTGTAGATTATAAAAGTGGTGTAAGTGCACGGATGAGCATTACAGCATTTGAAAATCTTCTCAGTACGGCAGAAAGAAGATCACTTTTATCAGGAGATGAAAAAACTTCTGTGCGGTTAAGTGATTTCATGGGAGTTATTCCTGCTGTTACCGGAAAAGTAGAATTGGTTTACGAAGGTGAGCAGGAAGGGGCAGAAGCCGTTGCCCAGATTCTTATTGATAATGCGATAAAAACATTGTTCACTACTTATTTCCCAAAAGTCGAAAAATTGGAAAAGAAAGATGTTGCCGGGCCTTTTCAGCAGATCACCGACTGGTTTCTGAAAGATGATGGCTTTATAGAAATCACCGACGAATCTTCTGATGAGCTCTATTCAAAGGCACTTAACAGAATTGGCGCACTCGATCAGATGATTGAAAAATACCAGCCGGATACAAAAAAAGAAGATCTTTTATTTATGAAAGAATTCATCCTTTGGGGCCTGGCTGCCAATAAAAAACTGAATAAGGAAAGATTCAGAACGGGAGTATTCTTTTCCTGATTAATTTTAATTTTTTAGGAGCTTTTTCCCGCTTTCCGCACTCGCTATTTTTGCTTATTCTTCTGCGGCGGCGAAGCCGCCGCAGAAGAATAAGCAAAAATGAGCTCAAACAAATGCTTCAATCGGGGCTAGGCGGTAGTCATAGATTTAAATATTGGTATTCAGAATAGACTGTAAGTATTAATATTACATTTACAGCCTCAATAGTAAAATAAAAAAGATGTGGAGACATTCCACATCCTTTTTTATTTATAATCAATCATCAAACATCAAACATCAAACATCAATTATCAATCATCAATCATCAATCATCAATCATCAAACCTGTATCACTCCCAGATTAAATTTTTCAGTAATTGGAGAATGATTGGCGGCTTCAATTCCCATGGAAATCCATTTTCTCGTGTCTACAGGATTGATAATGGCATCTGTCCAAAGTCTTGCAGCTGCATAAGTAGCTTCCGTTTGCTTTTGATATTTCTTTGAAATGGAGTCTAAAATTTCATTGTGTTCCTCTTCAGAAATTTCTTTCCCTTGTTTTTTCAAAGTCGATTCCTGGATCTGGGCCAGTACTTTTGCTGCCTGCGCTCCACCCATTACCGCAAGATCCGCCCAAGGCCACGCTACGATCAGCCTCGGATCATATGCTTTCCCGCACATGGCATAATTTCCGGCACCGTAAGAATTTCCGGTGATGATTGTAAATTTAGGAACGACAGAATTAGAAACGGCATTCACCATTTTCGCTCCGTCTTTTATAATTCCGCCATGCTCAGATTTTGAACCGACCATGAAACCTGTTACATCCTGTAAAAATACCAATGGAATCTTTCTCTGATTACAGTTTGCAATAAATCTTGTGGCTTTGTCAGCAGAATCAGAATAAATTACCCCTCCGAACTGCATTTCACCTTTGCCGCTTTTTACCAGTTTTCTTTGGTTGGCAACAATTCCAACAGACCATCCGTCAATTCTGGCAGTAGCGCAGATAATACTCTTACCATAGTCAGGCTTATATTCTTCATATTCAGAATGATCAACCAAACATTTGACGATTTCATACGTATCATATTGCTCCGCTCTAGAAACCGGCATGATTCCGAAAATGTTTTCAGGCTTCTCTTTAGGTGGTGCACTTTCAATCCTGTCAAAACCAGCTTTCTCTGTACTTCCCAAAGATTTCATAATATTTTTGATCCTGTTTAAAGCATCTTTATCATCTTTAGCCTTATAATCAGTGACTCCGGAAATCGAACAATGCGTTGTCGCTCCGCCTAGAGTTTCGTTGTCAATACTCTCACCAATAGCTGCTTTTACGAGATAACTTCCTGCAAGGAAAATAGAACCCGTCTTATCTACAATCATTGCCTCATCGCTCATAATAGGGAGATAGGCACCTCCTGCCACACAACTTCCCATCACAGCAGAAATCTGTATAATTCCCGCAGCACTCATTTTAGCATTATTTCTGAAAATTCTGCCAAACATTTCCTTATCCGGGAAAATTTCGTCCTGCATTGGTAAATAAACTCCTGCAGAATCTACTAAATATATAATAGGAAGTCTGTTTTCCATGGCGATTTCCTGTGCCCTCAGATTTTTCTTTCCCGTAATCGGGAACCATGCTCCCGCTTTCACAGAAGCATCATTAGCCACAATGATACATTGTCTTCCTGAAACATAACCGATTTTTACAACAACTCCTCCGCTTGGGCAGCCGCCGTGCTCTTCATACATTTCATATCCTGCAAAAGCACCGATTTCAATGGATTCAGAATCTTTGTCAAGAAGATACTCAATTCTTTCTCTTGCGGTCATTTTACCCTCATCACGAAGCTTTTGTAGTCTTTTTTCTCCTCCGCCTTTTTTGATTTCAGAGAGCAAACGATTTATTTCTGATAATTTTAATCTGTTTTGATCTTCTCTTTTGTTGAATTCAATGTCCATAAAATCTCAATTTTTTCCTTTTAAAGATACTATTTTTTCAATGGAATGAAAATTGATGTAAACAATTGTTTAAGAAATTGGTTTTCAGAAATTTATGAAATTTTTAACAAAAAATATATTTTTTATGGTTCGTTATTTGCTAACTTTACCATAGAGAAAGTAAGAGTGAAATCTTACACTTCTCTAAGTTCCTAGTTTATTTTTTTAATAGTTTATTATTTGAAGGCCCTGAAAGTTGAACAAATTTTCAGGGTTTTTGTTTTGATACATTAATTTATTCTTATATAACAATTTATTTTCTTACAATCTTTAAAAATATAATGATTTAGCCGTAAATATTTTACACCATTGTGAAAGCGATTTGTAAATTTGCACAAAATATATAAAGAAGTAGGATATGCATAAATTGGCTCTTTTCAGATTGCATTTGATTGTATTTTTATGGGGATTTACGGCAATTTTGGGAAAACTGATTCATGCAAATGCAGAAATTCTGGTTTTTTACAGAATGTTGTTTGCCGCGATCTGTCTTTTTATTTACATCAGAGTATTCAGAAAAGAAAGTATTAAAGTTTCAAAGAAAATTTTTTTTCAGCTGGCTGCCATAGGCTTTTCAATGGCTTTACACTGGTACTGCTTTTTTTATTCGATAAAAATCTCAAATGTTTCCATTGCATTGAGCTGTCTTTCTTTATCAACTTTATTTGCTTCTATTTTAGAACCTGTAATTTTTAAAAGAAAGATTGATATTTCAGAAGTTATCATGGGAGTCGTGATTGTTGCCTGTATTTTACTCATATTCAAAACAGAATTCAGATTTAAAGAAGGAATCTTCTACGGAGTGCTTTGTGCGATTTTCGGAACCATATTTTCAGTATTCAATGGAAAGATGTTTGGTAAAACAAGCTCAGGAAATATTATTTTTTATGAAATATTCTGCGGATGGGGCATTTTAATGTTAATTTATTTGTTTACCGGACAAATTTTTCACATGAATGAAATAAGTTACCGTGATATTGCGTTAATATGCTTGTTAGCAAGTGTTTTCACTGCTTTTCCGATGCTGGAATCGGTAAATCTGATGAAATATATTTCGCCTTTCACTCTAATTTTAACAGTTAATTTAGAACCGGTTTACGGAATTATACTAGCTTTTTTTATCTTTGGAGAATCAGAACATATGAGCTCTGTTTTTTATGTGGCTTCAGGTGTTATGATACTGGCAATCATTGCCAACGGGTTAATAAAAGCTAAGAAACAAAAAACTTTAAATTAAGCATCAATTTATATGATGAAAAAATATCTTTTACTTGTATTTTCTCTGGTGTTCGGGATATCGCAATCACAGATTATCAGAAAGTATTCCAACGAATTCCTTAATATTGGTGCAGGTGCCAGAGGATTGGCAATGGGCGGAGCTGTAATTTCCAATCAGGACGATGTTTATTCCCCGATGTGGAACCCGGCAGGACTTATGGCGATTGAAAGAGACTGGCAGGGAGCCGCCATGCACGCCGAATATTTTGAATCGATCGCAAAATACGATTATCTCGCCTACGCTAAAGTTTTAGAAACAGGTGTTTTCGGGGTTTCTGTGGTGAGATTGGGGGTTGATAACATCTTGAACACAACCCAATTAATCGATACAGAAGGAAATATTGATTACGATAAGATCACCAAATTCTCCCAGTCTGATTATGCAGCCATTCTCTCTTATGCATTCAATCCCGGAGGAAATACTAAACTGGATGTAGGGATCAATGCCAAAATCGTTTACCGAAATGTGGGTAAATTTGCCAACGGATACGGATTCGGTTTTGATATTGGTGCGATCTATAAAATGGATAACGGCTGGAAATTGGGAGGTATGCTGAGAGATGCAACCACTACGGTCAATTTCTGGAGTGTTAATCAAAAAGAACTTTCCACCGTTGTAAACGGTGAAGAATTCAACCCGGCCCCCAAAGATAAAATGGAACTTACCATGCCTAAACTTAATGTGGGAGCAAGCAAATTGTTTGAAATCAACAGCAGCGTCTATGTATTGCCGGAGGCGGGAATTAATGTAGATTTTGCAAAAACAGCAGCTTTGGTTTCCACAGATTTTGCGAGTTTAACACCTTACGCCGGTGCTGAACTAGGGTATCAGAAAATGATTTTTGTGAGACTCGGAGTCAACAGATTCCAGTCGATTACCGATATTGAAGATCTTAGACGGAAAGTTTCTTTCCAGCCTAGTGCCGGTATTGGGATCAGATACAGAGGTCTTACGCTGGATTATGCCATTACCAATTCGGGAATTGGCGGATCGAACTTCTACTCAAACTTCTTTTCCCTGAAACTGGATATGGGACAATTCAGAAATGATTAAATCAACGAAATGAAAAAATTATCACTTGTTATATTAGCAGCATGCTCAATGCTTGCTTTCGGACAAAAAGTTTCCGACTATAAATACATTTCACTTCCGACAAAATTTGAAACTTTTAAAGAAGATTTCGGGTTGGCAGACCTGCTGACCAAGACTTTAAGAAGTAAGAATTATACAGTAATTCCTACGGATAAATTACAGTGGCCGGCAGAAGCACAGGCAAATCCCTGCAACGTTTTAATGGCTGATGTCTTAAACGACAGTGGTTTCCTTCGAAATAAAGTCATGCTTCAGTTTAAAGATTGCCATGATAAGGTTGTATCTTCTATAAAAGGTGCTTCCAATATCAAAGATTTCAAAGAAGGTTATCAGGATGCATTGAAACAGACTTTTATATCAGTTTCTCCTGCAAATCCGGTTAATCAGACTAATCAGCAGACTGTTACTCAGACAAACGTTACGGAGAAAG
Organism: Chryseobacterium sp. 27AL; assembly: GCF_057815395.1. NCBI lineage: Bacteria > Pseudomonadati > Bacteroidota > Flavobacteriia > Flavobacteriales > Weeksellaceae > Chryseobacterium > Chryseobacterium sp. 27AL. The sequence continues at coordinate 8,070 of NZ_JBYRIW010000003.1, forward strand.
CCGTTTCGGCTTCTTCTAATATGGTCTCATCAGCAGCCATGGATAACAGCGCTGTTCGATTCAGCAATGGTAAAACAGATCTACAGAAAATTCAGATCGATAATCAACAATTTATTTTAGTTGCTCAAAACAGCTCTTCACCTTTCGCTACTTTTAAGGCAACAACGAAAGCTGATGTATTCAGGGTAAAACTGCAAAACGGAGAATCTACCTTAGGGTACTATGAGAATGGGAATATCGTGATTGAAATTCCACAGGCGAACGGAGAATATTTTAAAGAAACTTTTAATAAGAAATAATTAGATATTAAAAGAAACGGGTTGGAGATGTTCTCCAGCCCGTTTTTATTCATTGTTAAAAAACTCCCAAACAATCTTTGCTTTACTTTTTCCCAATATCTCCTCCAGTGTTTCCAGGCTTGATTCCTTGATCCTTTTCACAGATTTTAATTTCGATAAAAGCAATTCAATCGTCTTTCCTCCCACACCCGGAATTTCCTCAAGCTCAGATTTTATGGTTGAGTTCTTTCTTCTTGTTCTGTGATGTTTTACGCCAAACCGGTGGGCTTCGTCCCGAACCCTTTGCAGTATTTTAAGCGTTTCAGATTTTTTATCAAGATATAAAGGAATGGAATCTTCAGGAAAGAAGATTTCCTCCAATCTTTTCGCAATTCCCACAATGGTAATTTTCCCGTATAAGCCCAATAAGCGTAGGCTCTTTACTGCTGACGACAATTGTCCTTTTCCTCCATCGATAAGAATCAGTTGTGGTAAACTTTCTCCCTCATCCAACATTCTTTTATACCGGCGGTAGATCACTTCTTCCATCGTCGCAAAGTCATTCGGCCCCTCTACGGTTTTGGGGTGGAATATTCTGTAGTCGGCTTTACTTGGTTTTCCATCTTTAAAAACAACACAGGCAGAAACGGGATTGGTACCCTGAATATTGGAGTTGTCAAAGCCTTCGATATGGCGGGGTTCTACCGGCATTCTCAATAACTTCTGCATCTCTGCCATAATACGGTTGGTATGCCTTTCCGGATCTACGATCTGCACCTGCTTCAGTTTTTCCAGACGGTATTCTTTTGCATTCTTCTCAGAAAGTTCAACGATACGTTTTTTATCTCCTACTTTAGGCACGATCAGCTTTACATTGGGGATTTCAATAGGCAAATGGAACGGCAGCAATACCTCTTTAGAATTCGAATCAAACTTTTGACGGATCTCAATTAAAGCCTCTTCCATGATTTCCTCATCGGTTTCCTCAAGAATCTTTTTGATCTCTGTGGTAAAACTCTGGATGATATTTCCATTCCTGATTTTAAAGAAATTAACGTAAGCCGCTGTTTCGTCACTGGTCATTCCGAAAACATCCACATCATCAATACTTGGGTTTACGACAGTATTTTTTGCCTGGTAATCTTCCAGTGCATCGAGTCTTTCCTTTACGATCTGTGCATTTTCAAACTTCAGGTTCTGGGCATATTTCATCATCTGATTCATCAGATATTCTTTTGCTTTCCGGAAATCTCCTTTAATAATTCCTCGAATGGCATCAATCTTCTCATCATAATCTTCCTTGCTTTCCAGGCCTTCACATGGCCCTTCGCAGTTTTTAATATGATATTCCAGGCAAACCTTATATTTTCCTTCTTCAATTTTTGCAGGAGCGAGATTCAGATTACAGGTTCTGAGCTTATAAATATGTTTAATGGTATCAAGTAAGATCTTTGCCGGCCGCACTTTGGCGTATGGTCCGTAATATTCAGAGCCGTCTTTGATTTTGGTTCTCGTCAGAAATATTCTCGGAAAATCTTCATTTTTGATGCAGATCCAGGGATAAGTTTTGTCATCCTTCAGCATTACGTTGTAGAAGGGCTGATGTTCCTTGATCAGATTATTTTCCAGTAACAGAGCATCATATTCACTGTTGACAATGGTCGTTTCCAAGCGCTGGATTTTTCCCACCATGATCCGGGTTCTGTATCCGGAAAGATTTTTATTGAAATAAGAAAGTACTCTTTTCTTCAGGTTTTTTGCCTTACCCACATACAAAAGCTGATCGTTTTTATCATAATAACGATAAACGCCGGGTTCAGATGGTAAAGTTTTCAGCTGTAATTCTAGAGAAGGATTCATATAACAAATTTAAGGAATTTAAAGCCATAAAAAAAAGCTGCAGAACTACCACAGTTTCAAAAGCATTTATTGGTAAACTGCTACATTGGTATATTGTTACATTAATTTAAACAGATGAGGACTTTAATTCCGTTTTATTTAATGAAAACCTGATTAGACAAAAATTAAGGAGTAAAGGTTAAAATATTAGTCTTGTAATGTATTGATTATCAGTGATGCCTGTCGTTGCAGAAAAACCTCTCGACGTTTTGGACAAAACCTTTCGACGTTTCAGGCAAAACCTTTCGACGTTTTACTTAAAAGGTCTCGACGTTTTAGATAAAAGATGCTGACGTTTTGTATAAAACCTGCTCGCTTATATAAATTGAATAAAAAATGCCACCTTGGTAGAGGCGGCACCGTTTAATATTTTACTGGTTTAAACTAAATTTACCATAAAGAGAAAAAAGACTATCTTAATGCTATTGTTGGATAACAAAGTTCTTAAAAGAATAAAAATCAGAGATTTTTAAAGACTATTGTGTTTTTTATTCTTTAATTACAGTATCTAAATCTTTTGCATTTTTTGTGGTTAAAAAAAGTTTAAACCTTCTTTCAATAACTATCCGTTAGTCATTTGCGTATATTCATTCACCAGGAAACTGAAATAATCCCATTCCACCGATTTTTTCGGATATTTTTTCATGAATTCTGCATTGTCCCCGAAAAGAAAATCATAGTTGTCTTCAAAGTCATCTTTATGAAGCCAAAGTACTTTATCTCCTTTCTTTATGTAGAATGATTTGATAACTCCACCGCCCAGCTGAGGCCCGTATCCGAAGGAAACACCTCCAGTCTCCTTTGCTCTCGGATCATGATAAACCGAAATAATATCATCAAATCCCGGGTTGATCACCTGCATCAGGAATTCTTTGTCATCTTTTTTATTCTTTAAAGAAACCGTCTGATTTACAAAATAGATTCTGTCATTGTTGGCCGTTTTAGACAGTTTTCGGGTGCTGTAGTTTCTAATGTTGCCCATGTATTTGGCTACTTTAGCCATTTTCTCAGCATTGCTTGGGTAGATGTACATTTCTGCGATCTGGTCTGCTTCAAAAGTCTGGCTTTTTTTCGTGATGCTGTCTTTAAGAGCAACCTCAAAGATCTGTCCTTTTTTCGTGTCTGTCTTACTGCAGAAGCCTTTGTGGATGCTTCCGTCTTTCAGAATAACAGTAGATGTTTTCTTGGGAGATGGCGTGTTGAAACCTTCATTGAAAAGGTATTGCTCCATCTTTTTGATTTCTTCTTTGGTGTATTTTACTTTCTGCGCGAAAGATGCTGTGCCTGTCAAAACTAATGCAAGCATGAAAGTTTTAAGTTTCATAAGGATATTAATTTTTTTATTTCGGTGGTAAAAATAGGAAATTAATCTGCTTCTTTTCAGAAAATGTTCAGTCCGGAAAATTAGTTTTCGCAATTATCGCCAAATGTGTAATTTTAGGACAAAATTTAGAGAATGATATACGGCGTAGATGTTTTGAGTTTCCATGATGTTCTGGAGATCTGTAAAACTCCCAATAAAGCTAAACTTAATAAAGCAGCCAAAGAACAGATTTTAAAATCACAGAAGAATGTTCAGAAAATTGTAGAGTCAGACCGTTGTGTTTATGGGATCAACACAGGATTTGGGCCTCTTTGCGATACAAAAATTTCAGCGGATGAAACGGCACTTTTGCAGTACAACCTAATTATTTCGCATGCGGTAGGCGTTGGAAAACCTATTGATAAAGAGCTTTCGAAGATTATGATGATCGCAAAAGTTCATGCATTGTCGAAAGGTTTTTCCGGAGTTTCTCTGGAAGTGATCGAAAGGATGATTCTGATGCTGGAGAAAGATATTATTCCTGTAGTTCCCGAGCAGGGATCTGTAGGAGCTTCCGGTGATCTGGCACCCCTGGCACATTTGGTATTGCCACTTTTAGGATTGGGAAAAGTATGGGTTGGAAATGAGATTTTCAATACGGCAGAAGTATTAGAAAAGAACGATCTTCTACCATTGTCATTAGGTCCAAAAGAAGGATTGGGACTGATCAACGGAACGCAGTTTATTTTGTCTCACGCCATTAAAGGCCTTGAGAAATTTGAATACTTACTTGATCTTGCAGACATGACGGCCGCCATGAGCCTTGAAGCGTACAGAGGTTCTGCCAGTCCTTTTAAAAAAGAGCTTCACGAAATAAGACCTTTTGAAGGAAGTAAAAAAGTAGCAGCGAGAATGCTGAAGTTTTTAAAAGGTTCGGAAAACCTGCAGGCTCATGAAGATTGCGAAAGGGTTCAGGATCCATACTCTATGAGATGTGTTCCTCAGGTTCATGGGGCAAGCAGAAATGCATTTGAACATCTTAAAATGATGGCAGAAACAGAACTGAATTCAGTGACAGACAACCCGATTGTATTAAGTGCCGAAGAATCGATTTCAGGAGGAAACTTCCACGGACAGCTGATGGCTTTGCCACTGGATTATGCAACCCTGGCGGCGGCCGAGCTTGGTAATATTTCTGACAGAAGAAGTTATTTATTGCTGGAAGGAAAATATGGATTACCAAGATTGTTAACCGAAAGCTCTGGATTGAATTCAGGCTTTATGATTCCTCAATATACTTCAGCAGCGTTGGTTACTGAGAATAAAACGTTGTGCTTCCCGGCTTCTGCGGATTCGATCCCGACAAGTCTTGGGCAGGAAGATCACGTTTCTATGGGAAGTATCTCGGGACGTAAGTTTAATCAGGTGCTTGGTAATTTAGTAAATATTTTAGCAGTGGAATTGATGTTTGCCGCACAGGGATTAGAATTCAGAAGACCTTCCAAATGTTCAAAAATCATTGAAGAAAATTATGCAATTCTACGTTCAAAGGTGGCAAAACTTGAAGACGACCGACTGATCGGCGAAGATATGCTGGCGATTGCAGAGCTGATTAATGAAAGAAAATTTGTAGTAAATTAATTTAAATAAATAAAATAAAGGCTTCCAGAAATGAAAGCCTTTTTTATTACTGTTTATTTAACCACAAAGTCACAAGAGCTTTTTAAACACATGAGCCACATTAGATTAAAGGATAAAGCTTTGTGTATATTTTAGAACACATAAGTTTTTAAAAATCTTCGATTTTATTCTTTTGAAAACCTTAAATATTCTAATCATAGCATTATTATCTTTTGTATCTTTTGCGGTTAATTCTGATATTGGTTTAAAAGGTTTATTAATAAACATGTCAATAAATACATCAAATTAATAATTATGATTATAAATAAAACAGACTCTTCCCATAAAGATTTTCAGGATTTAGTAAAACTCTTAGATGCAGATCTTGCGGTTCGTAATGGTGAAGATCAGGAGTTCTTTAATCAGTTTAATAAACTTGAAACTATTAAAAACTGTATTGTTGTTCATATTAATGAATTTCCGGCTGCATGTGGTGCGTTCAAGAAATTTGATGAAGAGACGGTAGAAATAAAAAGAATGTACACCCATCCTGACTTTAGGAAAAAAGGCTTGGCGACAGCTATTATGAAAGAGCTGGAAAAATGGGCAAAAGAATTAAATTATAATAAAGCTGTTCTTGAAACATCTCTGGAACAGAACGAAGCAGTTTCGGTCTATGAGAAAAGTGGCTATGCCAGAATTTCGAATTATGGTCAGTATATCGGAATTGAGAAAAGTGTCTGTTATGAGAAGGTTCTGTAAGTTTTTCCTTAAATAGTATTGTAAGCATAATAAAATTTCAACAGAATATTGTCTTTAAAGTTCTGTAATTCAATGTAAAGTGATATCTTGGTTTTACCAATCAAATATTATTTAACATGAAGAAAAATGTATTTTACTTATTCATGCTGTTCTTTATTTTTACGGCATGTAACAGAGACGATCTGCAGAATTCGGCGGCAAATATTGAAGTAGCCCAGAAAGATCCTTTATCGGTAAGGCAGATCAACGAGAAAATTAATGAAACCATTAAAACGAAAGGAAGATTTTCGTGGAAGGAATCATCAGACCATTTTGTATGGAGCGCTATTTTTCAGGGAAATAAAATTGCTTCTATTGGTTTTGGTTCTTCTTTTGACAGAAGTTTAACCCCTGACAGCAAAGCAATCGAAGCGGAAATCCTGAAAGTAATTGAACAGTATGAAGGGAAAAGTGACAGAATTCTCCTTTCGTCTGATCAATATCTCAACCAGATGGATGTTGCGATTGAAAAGCAGGAAACCGTAATTGCTTTACGTAAAATGAAAAATATCCGTTACGTAGAACCTGCAGATTATCGGTACTTTGAAAATGAAAAACAATTCGGCAATGCAGCGAAATCAAGCAGCTCGTCTTCCGGTTGCGGATTTGAATCTACTGCTTTAAGTACAGCAGACTATACAACCGTTTCTCCTAATGCCAAAGCGCCTTGGTCATTTACAAAACACAATATCATTAATGCCTGGAGCTACAGCACCGGTGCAGGAGTTACTATTGGAGTCATCGACAGCGGAGTTTCTCCGGAGCAGTCTTTACTGGGATCATCTTTCAACAACGGACTTTCTTCAGGGAGAAGCATCAGTAAAAATGGGGTATATGTAGATTCCATATGGCCGTGGAGTACAGGATATGACGGCTCGGCAGACCAATGCGGGCACGGTACCAGCATGGCTTCCGCAATGGCAGCGCCAAGAAATAATATGGGACAGCCGGTCGGGGTCGCCTATAATGCTAATCTTGTAACCTACAGAGCAGCTTCCAATGTAGTGCTGGACGGCTATCACGAACAAAACGGAGTGAAGATTGCCTTCACCGAATTAGGAAACAATAATAATGTAAAGATCATTTCTATGTCAATGGGACATATCTTCTCAGTCGGAAAAATTGAAGACGGTGTAAAATATGCGTATTCAAAAGGTAAACTGATCTTTTGTGCAGGCGGAACTTCTACCAGCTTTACGAATTTCGTAGGGGTTATTTTTCCCGCGTGGATGCCAGAAACTCAGGCAATCACCGGAGTTAAAGAAAACACATCGAATCAGAAATGTGATGTTTGCCATTCCGGTGCTGAAATTGACTTCACGTACCAGATGGAAAGGGCTTCCGGAAACAGCATTCCGGTATTAAGTTATTACAACGGACAAACGGATTATGTCGGTGGTTCTTCTGTTGCTACTGCATCCACTGCGGGAATAGCAGCATTGGTCTGGGCTAAAAATCCTTCCTGGACAAGAACTCAGGTTATCAATAAAATGAGGCAATCGGCGACGTATTATCCGACTCCGAATTCTGATTACGGATACGGTAATATTAATGTGCTACAGGCAGTGCAATAATTATTAATAAGATGTAAAGACGGTAATAGTATGATTTAATCTCCCAGTTGATAATCCAGAGGAAGCATATTTTCAATCTTATTTTTTGTAAATTCTCCTTCGGTTATCAATAGATCCGGATTCGTAATATTACCGTCTTTTGATACTTCAAAAGTTTCTCCTTCAGGATGAAGAAATGAAGTTTTAACCACAGGGATTTTACTTTTAATAAATTCTTTTCCCTTAAGCTCATAATCGTATTTCTTGTAATTCACCTGTAATATGTCTTTAAACGAAAAAAGGACTTCACCATTATTTCTTCTTACATAATCAGAATCAGGAATCAATGTTTTTACAATCGCAAGAGAATACTCACTTTCATTCCTTTTTCTTGCGGCAATATCGCGGATGTTGTCAGGGAAATTCGTCATAGTATTTTTTACCATTGCCATATAATCTTTCAGCGTATTCAGTTCTTCTTCCGACGGATACTTGGGATTGGGAACTTTTATGACATGGTTTACAACGAATTGATCAGAAGCTACTGTATTATTGTAAACACTTCTGAAAAAGTGAAGCAGGCTGCCGTCATAGGCATTCATTCTGTTGAGTCTCGTCTTGTTATTATTTTTTGTTTCTTTAAAAAGGCTCGTTCCTGAACAGTTGACAATTTTAGTATTAAAATCCGAAGAAAAATTCACAAGGTTATATTCTATCTCATAACCCAGATTTTTATTTTCAATGATTAATGTTTTGGGCGCTTTTACTTTCAGGATCTTGTTTTTTTTATCAAAAGAAAACTTCAGAGAGCGCTGGTTTTTAATTTTCACATTTTGCTTATCATAGCCGATGAATTGATCCAGGAAATAATTGATATAATTTTTGTAAGCCTCCTCTGTATATGGCACAATGGTTACTTCTTCAATATCATTGCTTTTCAGAAGTACGACCTTCAGGGTTTTGTTGATAACCTCCGAAACCGGAGTTGCGAAAGTTTCATAATTTTCTTTTCTGAAAATAATATTTCCTAAATTCTTACCGGGGATATTTAAAGAAAAGCTTCCGTCTTCGTGAGAAACCGTTCCCGTTTTGGTTCCGTCGATGTAGATATTCACGTTGCCGATTTTCATTCCGGCATCATTCACTACAGTTCCTTTAATCATTTGGGCAAATGAAAAACAGAAAGGAAGCAATAGTAAGAGTAATACGATTGATTTTTTCATGGTAAACAATATTACTAATTTTTTAGTGATAAAAAAAGTTACTGATATGTAAAGAGTGAAGTAGACTCATATCCGAGGTAAGTAGACTCACACTCAAAGTAAGTAGAACAATCACATTGATTTAAGTAATTATACGTATCCCGAAAAATGAGTAAATATACTCTACAAAATCTCCATGATCTGAAGTAGCTTTGTCATGTGATCACAAACAAACATTATTGTTCATGACAGTATTTAAGTGTCGAGATCAACAATGTAAAAAAAACTATAACTATGGAGACCAGAAACCATTTCAAACGGGGCGTATCCCGAAAGGCCACAAGAGTAGGGGAAACAAATTAAAAATATTAATTATGTCAACAACAGCACAAAAACCAGCACTAGTAGGAGGTTGGACAGCATTTCATCCACTAACTCCGGAAGATTGGAAAGTATTCGAAGAAGCAATGGAAGGCTTTGTAGGAGTGAAATATACTCCTCTTGAAGTATCAACACAAGTAGTAAACGGAATGAATTACCGTTACAAATGTGATGCTTCTATGCCACCTTCAGAAGTAGTATGGCAGGCACTTGTGGATATTTATCAGCCAACTGATGGTAAGCCATACGTTACTGCTATCACAAGAATCTAAATAAAGCTCACGCATATCTTTACATCGGAGGATTTCTATCTTCCGATTTTTTTGTGCCATATTTTATCCTATTCTTACACTGGTCATGCTCAGCGAACCACCGATCAATTCATCATTAAATAAAGATAGTTCTTCAGGCTTATCTTTTAGACCCAGGGTATAAATAAGCGGTAAATAATGATCTGGACTTGGCACAGCATATTGCAGTGCAATTCCCTGATCTTGGTACTGAATAATATTGCTGAAATTACCATCCAGCAGCCAGTTGTTGGTTTTCTCGCGGGCTTCTACTGCCCAGTCCCAACCGGCTCCGACGGTATTGATATTCCTCCAGTCGATAAGTCTCAGGTTGTGAATAATATTTCCGCTGCCAATAATCAAAATTCCTTTTTCTCTGAGCATATTGAGCTTTTTAGCCAGCTCAAAATGATATTGGGCGGGTTTTGTGTAATCTATACTCATCTGGATCACCGGGATATCAGCATTCGGATACATATGCTTAATCACCGACCATGCACCATGATCCAGTCCCCAGCTATGATCTTCCTCTACCGGAACGGGAGTTAGTAGATCTGCTGTTTCTTTCGCCAGTTCCGGAGATCCCGGAGCAGGATACTGTACATCAAACAAAGCTTGCGGAAAACCTCCGAAATCATGAATCGTTCTAGGCATTTTCATGGCCGTTACTTTTGTTCCCTGCGTAAACCAATGGGCAGAAATACAAAGTATGGCGTTAGGTTTGGGAATTTCAGATGCCGCTTTACGGAATCCCTGTACAAACTGGTTTTCCTCAATGGCATTCATGGGCGATCCGTGTCCCAGAAATAACACCGGCATTTTAGGGGTTTTACTAAAAAGATCACTTATGTTCTGTAGATCGTTGAGGTTCATTTTTTGTCTCTTCATTAAAAAGGTTCAAGGCTTTTGATCCCTGAACCTTTATGTTGATTTGTATTTTATTGAATTAAAAGCTCCGCTGAATACATTAAGCTTGTTTTACAAACTGTAGTTCTCCGGCGATTTTTACTTCCTCGCTTACCATTACACCACCCGCTTCAAGAGCAGCATTCCAGTTCAGTCCGAAATCTTTTCTGTTGATTTTTCCTTCAAAAGAAAAACCTGCTTTTGTATTTCCCCATGGGTCAACGTTGATCCCGTTGAAATCTACATCCAGTGTTACCGGCTTGGTAATTCCGTTGATGGTAAGATTTCCGGTTACTTCATTATTTAATGCAGAAGATTCAAAAGTGATCGTTGGGTTAGCTTCAGCGTTGAAGAATTCAGCAGACTTCAGGTGATTGTCTCTGTCTGTGTTGTGGGTAGTAACAGAATTGGTCTGGATGGTAGCGGTAGTTTTTGCATTAGCAAAAGTATCGTCTTCAGCATCGATCTCTGCGGTAAAATCTGTAAAGTTTCCTTTAATGTTAGAGATCATCATGTGTTTTACTTTAAAAGTAAGTTCACTGTGCGCTGGGTCTAATGTCCATTTTGTTGCCATTGTATTAATATTTTTTGTTGTTAATTATAGTGCAAATTTATATCAGAGCTGAATGCAAATCATTGACGTAGGATAAGAAATGATTTACCTGCCATTTTTACATTTATTTGTTGTTAAGGTAATTTGAGAAATTAAATTCCTTTACTGAACATTTATATTAAGGAGCTTTTTCGCGCTATCCACTATATCTTTTTTGCCTGCCATTTTTCCAGCCGCAACAAAAAAAGGATGCCGTTCCTATCGCGGCTAGGGTGGAGGGGTGCGGTTCAATATTTGCCGTCACATGAATATCTTAGCAAATATTTGACCATAAAAGCCTGGCAGAATCTGTTGCTCACTTTCTTATCAAAAAGATCATCAGGGAAGTTACAACCACATAAAAAAGACTGCCCTTTCAGGCAGCCTCTCGTTTTAGGCCAATCGTTAAACCTTAAACTATGAATATTCATACCGTACGGTCAACACACCCACACTCGGGCGGTCAAGACATCCTTGACCGAGCGGTCAACGCACCATTGATCGGGCGATCAACACGGTGTTGACAAATACACCTTTTCTTACATCACAGTAAGCAGCCTATCAAGGGTAGCTGTTCGCGGTTCTTTCAGAAGAGCGCCTTGTGAGAACTAGGATTAATTAATGTAGTTTGTCTGATTGCTGGCGCGAGCGAGACGATTGTCAGCAGGGGGTGGAATAGGCATACTTATTTGACTAGAAAACGTATATTTCAACATAATTCGGCAGTGGAGCACGTGAGGACTGAAACTCCCAAGTTGAAGAGTCTGCAATATAAGTGGACCAGTACACATCATTAAAAAAGAACCCATATTTCGAGTCGGCACTGTTATCCCCAATTGCCCATACCGTTGTTTTATGCACAAAACCTAATGTCGTATTCCAAGCTATAATATACGCTCTACCAGCCGCATCATAAACCTTATCCCAAACTGTAGTAGGAATAGAGCCAAGATCAACACGAATATATGTTGAGCCTGGAGCATAACGTGTGGTAGCTGCTCCACTATAAATCAATGTACCAGAGGTTGCAGATGGATTTCTCCATGTTCCCACACCATTCGCATCACTTACCAGCACTTTGCCGTCCGCTTCTGTGCCATCTTTTATTTTTATCGCTCCAGAAGTACTTGAATTTATATCTAAAGCAACCGCTGGAGTTGATGTTCCTATTCCCACCCTATTATTCGCTGCATCTACAGAAAGTGTAGTTCCATCTACAGAAAACCCATTCGTGGCAGTCGAAGTAAAAGCCAATGTATTGGCACCCTGTGTGACTGTAGTGTTTCCTGATAAAGAACCGCTTCCTTTGTAGATACCGCCAACTCCTGTCGTCAGATCTGAGTTGGCTACACTTCCCGTCATTACTTTCTGCCAATTCGTCCCATCAAAATAATAATATCCCGCAGCGGTAATATTGGCTGTTGGCCCGGTAGGGTTAGAGTCGGCTGAAGAGGCATAAACAATAAGCCCTTTTTGTGCTGCTCCATAGACAGCGGCGGCTGTGGCAGTATGAATATTATCACCGGATAATTGCGGGATAATGAGTCCTTCGGGTTTGGTTCCGCTGGTTTTGGCGGTAATGTCGAGGGTTGCTTTTGGGGAAGTATTATTAATCCCCACCTGAGCGAATGCGGTCATGCTGAACAGCACGGCAGCGGTTGTAAATAAATGTTTCATTGTTTTGTATTTAGGTTGTTGTTATATTTTTAATTGTGAACACGAAGTGCACTAAGTTTTTTTTATCTATGATATGCTTTTGAGTTTCACAAAGGCGTTCTACTTAAAAGAGTCCGCTGAGTCTATCGTCACTTCGAGTAGATTTTGAAAAAATCATATCGAGAAGTTTATGAGTTGGAGAATCAATGTCATTCTCGATACATTTTTTCTTCACCTTGTTACGAAAAAACACTCGAATTGACGATGAGTCCAATACCAAAATTTGGTTTCCTTACCACTCCGATTGTCATCCCGTAGGGATCTAGGCTCGAATCTTTCCATACTACTATTACCAGCTATGCCAAGATTCGTCACTTCAGTAGACTTTGTAGAAGTCGTATCGAGAAGTTTATGAGTTTAAGGATCAATGTCATTCTCGATACATTTTTTCTTCACCTTGTTACGAAAAAACACTCGAATTGACGATGAGTCCAATACCCAAAATTGAGTTCCTTTACCACTCCTATTGTCATCCCGTAGGGATCTAAGCCCGAATCTTTCCATTATTCTATTACCAGCTATACCGAGATTCCTAACGACAAAGACTTGTAAAATGCCGGTGACTGAGGGTCTCGAAGTCACATCCTCTCCATCAGGCGTTTCGCTTATCTTTAAACACTCATTTCACAATTGTTATGTGAAATACTTTGCTGAGATCCCTACGGGATGACAAACGAAGTGGCTCGTGAGTCAATAGTGAGTGGATAATGAATGATAAAACGTTATGCAGGAAAATCGAAGATTTTCAAAGTCTTATGTGTTCTATTTGTTTTCAAAGTTGTAACCTTCTCTTATATGACTTATATGCTAAAAACTTTAGTGTCTTCAGAGGGAAGCCTAGGCGGAGGACGCACAAAGTGATTGATGATGATATTTGTAATTTGAAAAGGATGAAAAGTTCCGTTTATAAGCTCCTTTCTATCCCTTCCTGCGCTAATAAACTGAGGAAAGAGCGGCTTTATTATTTTATCATGAAGCTTTAGAGAAGAACTTCCCATAATCCCCAACATTGAGGCATGAGAAATGCGTCCGGGGTCATTACGGTTCCCCGGACTACTTGTATAGCAAGCCTTATGGGCTGCGATATGGACTGATTTCTGAGTAGAAAATGGTAAAGATGATCTTTTGAGAAAATCTCTGGACTTTTTAACTGATGTAAAGCTCTTTTTCTGTTCAGAACCTGCAATAAATACAGAGGTTTCTGAATAGACATAAGCGTCTTCAGCTACGAAGATAATGGAATCTGCCGGTACAAAAGAACCGGAATATGCTTTTGAAGGAATGAAAATATACCACCACACTACGCAAAAACGTAGCAATGGAAAAGGTCTAAAATATTTCATCATAGTGTTCATTCCGTGCTATAGTAAAAAGTAGTCTTGGTTGGACTACTATTTCAGCTACAAATGTAAACAAAATATTTTCACTGCCAAATACTAACCTCTTATTTTCTAATTTCTTACATATTGGCAACAAAAACCACAAGACCTCACAAACTTACACTACAGTTTTCCTGATTTATTTTATATATTTGTGATATAGTGTTCATTATCTAGAAAAAGTAGTCCAACCAAGACTACTTTTGGGGTACTGCTGTTTTCATGGGCAATTACGGATAAAATCTTCCTTCTATTTTTACATTTCACTGATTTTTTTAACGCTATCGACGCAAAGATTTGCTTGAAAGGATTGCGTGTATTTTTCGTACGCTAGGGTGCTTCGCTCAGCAAATGAGTATTAATGTAATATTTTATTAACCTTTGATTGTTATCTGACGCTATCGACGCAAAGTTTTGTTGAAATGATTGCGCTTATTTTTCGTACGCTAGGGCACTTCGCTCAGCAAATGAGTATTACTGTAATATTTTATTAGTCCTATTCTAACGCTAGGGGCGCAAATATTTGTTGAAAGGATTTCACTTATTTTTCGGGCGCTAGGGTGCTTCGCTCAGCAAATGAGTATTACTGCAATATTTTATTAACCTTTGATTGTTTATTTAAAGCTGGGGTATTTCGACAGGCTCAGCATAAACTTTATTGCTCAGCAAATGAGTAGTGCTGTAATATTTTATTACTCTTTGATTATTTATTTTAACACTTCTTAACGAATGATATTTATTTCTTATTTTTGATGGATTCAATTTTAAGCAATGAAATTATATAAATTTTCTTTACTGATGCTGGTTTTGGGCAGTTCTGCATTTGCCCAGACCCAGAAGTTCACAATGGCGGAAGCGGTTAACGGATTGAGAACCAATCTTGCCGTGAAAAACATTTCTCAGTTTTCATGGTCAGGAGACGGAAAATCTTACATTCAGGCAGTAAAAGGCGGATATCTTATTACCGACCTGAAATCAAATAAACAGGATACGCTGGTTTCTTTAACACAGCTGAACAGAGGTCTTACGGATAGTAAATTTAAAGCGGTTCCGCAGATCAAATTCATCAGCAATTCGAAAGGGTATTTCAATAAAGAAGGAAAGGTGATCTGGGTTGAAAAATCAGGAAGTGACTGGAAAATGAAGAGTCAGATCGAAATAGACCAGAATGCGTCCGATCTTAAAGTTTTCGGGGATAACCAGACTTTTGCCTTTACGGTAAAAAATAATTTATTCATTAATAAAAACGGTAAAACAATCGCCGTAACGAATGATTCTGATGAAAATATTCTGAACGGTTCATCCAACGTACATAGAAATGAGTTCGGCATCGATACAGGTATTTTCCCGGCTCCGAATTCCGAAAGTGTGGCATTTTACAGAATGGATCAGACCATGGTTGCCGATTACCCGATCATCGACTGGTCGGTAACGCCTGCGGTGAATCACAATATTAAATACCCGATGGCAGGGCAGACTTCTCATCAGGTAACTTTGGGTGTTTTTAATATCAGAACCCAATCTACCACATTCCTTAACATCGAAGGAGAAAAAGATCAATACCTGACAGCCGTGACCTGGAGTCCGGATTCTAAATACATTTTTGTAGGTGTGCTGAACAGAGGACAAAACCACATGAAAATGAATCAGTATGATGCTGCTACAGGAAATTTGGTAAAAACGCTTTTTGAAGAAACCAGCGATAAATATGTTGAGCCGCAACATCCGCTTACCTTTTTCCCAAATTCTACTACGGATTTTATCTGGCAAAGTCAGAGAACGGGCTATAATCATCTTTTTCACTACAGTCTGGAAAAAGGTCTTGTTGCCCAGATCACGAAAGGAGACTGGCTGGTAACCGATATTTTAGGCTTTAACGAAAAGAAAAAGGAAATTTATTTTGCTTCCACAAAAGAAACGCCGCTCGAAAAACATTTGTACAGAATCAACTGGGCCAATTTCAAAATGCAGCGTCTGGATAATACCGAAGGAGTTCATACCGGTATTTTAAGTAGTGACGGAAACTATCTTTATGATATTTATACGAATGCAAATACGCCGAGAGTAGCCAATATCATCAATACAAATACGCTGAAATCCACAACTATTCTTACCGCAGAGAACCCGTTGAAGAATTACCAGCGTCCGGAAATTAAAAATGTAGTCTTAAAGGCTGACGACGGAACTCCGCTATACGGAAAGATCATTCTGCCGACTAATTTTGATTCCAATAAAAAATATCCGGTAATTGTTTATTTATACAACGGACCGCACCTGCAGCTTGTGACCAATTCATTTCCTGCTTCCGGAAATCTCTGGTATGAATATATGGCGCAGAACGGGTATATCATTTTCACCATGGACGGAAGAGGTTCTTCCAACCGTGGATTAAAATTTGAGCAGGCTGTTTTCAGAAACCTGGGAACTACTGAAATGAATGACCAGATGAAAGGTGTTGATTACCTGAAATCTCTGCCCTACGTAGATGCAACGAGAATGGGGAT
The DNA here is from genome assembly GCF_057815395.1 of Chryseobacterium sp. 27AL. Taxonomy (NCBI): domain Bacteria; kingdom Pseudomonadati; phylum Bacteroidota; class Flavobacteriia; order Flavobacteriales; family Weeksellaceae; genus Chryseobacterium; species Chryseobacterium sp. 27AL. Next base: position 24,494 of record NZ_JBYRIW010000003.1, read on the forward strand.
TCATGGATGGAGCTTCGGAGGATTTATGACGACAAGTTTTATGCTTCGCCATCCGGAAGTTTTTAAAGTGGGCGTTGCCGGCGGACCGGTGATTGACTGGAGCATGTACGAAATCATGTACGGAGAACGATATATGGATACACCACAGGAAAATCCGCAGGGATATGCAAAAGCCAATCTTCTGGATAAAGTACAGAATCTGAAAGGAAAGCTTCTGATGATTCACGGTGCGCAGGATGATGTGGTGGTGTGGCAGCATTCGGTTAAGTTTATAAAATCTGCGGTGGACAATGGTGTACAGATGGATTATTTTGTGTACCCGGGGCACCCGCACAATGTAATCGGAAAAGACAGGGTACATTTAATGCAGAAAGTAACAGATTATTTTGATCAGTACCTGAAAAAATAATCCATATCATACAATGAATTTTACAAGACAGAATACCTATACGGCTGATTCGTTGAGGTTTTCTGTCTTTTTTTTATAAAACTCTTATAACCAATGGAAACAGTTTACAATTAAATATTAATTCCTTTATGAATAATAAAAAAATAGAAAGGGTTCACTTCCATACTTTTGATTCACTGAGATTTTTTTCTTTTCTATTGGTATTCTTTTTTCATGTAGGAGGAATTCCTAAGGATAATTTTCTAAATTACTTTTCACGAGGAGCAATAGGAGTAGCATTCTTTTTTGTTTTAAGCGGTTTTTTAATCACTTACATATTGCTGGTTGAAAAATTAAATAATCATAAGATTGATCTCGGAAATTTTTTTAGGAGAAGAATGTTGCGAATATGGCCATTGTATTATCTTATGGTTTTGTTTGCTTTCTGCACTCCTTTTTTGGTTAAATTATTTCACATTCCGTCTTCCGATGCCGGTTTCGCGCCCAACTGGCTGATGGTAGTCACTTTCCTTGAAAATTATCAGGTCATGTACAAAGGAGGGCAGCCGAATGTCTCGCCGCTTCAGGTAATATGGTCACTGTGTGTGGAAGAGCATTTTTATCTGATCTGGGGGATTGCGATGTATTTTATCTCAACTAAAAATATTCCCAGACTTCTGATCACCGGTATCATTACAGCTTTTGTATTCAGAATTATTAATATGCTCTCCGGAGTAAGAGATTGTGATGTGTTTTCGAATTTAGATTACTTTGCGCTTGGTGCGATTCCGGCATATATTTTCGTTTTTAGAAAAGACATTATAGAAAAGCTTGAGAACATCCCTGCCATTTATAAGTACATCTATTTTCTGATTGTAATTTTGTGTATTATGATGCCTGAAGACAGTCTTATTTTTAAATATTTTAATTTCCGGCATATTTTCTTTGCCATTCTTTTTTCAGTGCTCATTCTTTTTACCCTGGGAAATAAAAACGTGTTTAAAATATCAGATAAAACTATTTTTGCAAAACTAGGAAAGTATACGTACGGATTGTACCTGATTCATATGATGCCCGTGATGCTGGTCAGAAAAATCGGAGAAAACTACCATTGGGATTGGAAGATCGTTTTATCATTAACGTTTTTGCTCACAGCAGTTCTTGCCTATTTATCCTATCATCTTTTTGAAAAACAATTCCTGAAACTCAAAAAGAAAGTGAAGGAATAGTCATATCCTTTCTTATCAAACATCAATGTGCCTGATTTTTGACTGTGTTATCTTTGTAATATAAAATCAACAATATGGAATTAGGAATTGGAATGTTTGGCGACCTAGGTTTCGACCAAAATACCGGAAAATATAAAGATGCAGGTGTGAAAATCCGTGAGATCATCGACCAGGTAAAATTGATGGATGAAGTGGGAATTGATGTTTTTGCCGTGGGCGAACATCACCGTCCGGACTATGCGGTTTCTTCACCGGAGATTGTACTGGCTGCTGCGGCAAGTGTGACCAAAAACATCAAGCTGGCAAGTGGTGTTACCGTATTAAGCTCATCAGAACCCGTTAAAGTATATGAAGATTTTTCAACACTGGATTTGATTTCAGATGGCCGTGCAGAAATTTTTGTAGGGCGAGGAAGTTTTATTGAATCTTTTCCTCTTTACGGATATTCTCTGAATGACTACGAAGAACTTTTTAATGAAAAGTTAGAATTGCTGTTAAAAATCAATTCAGAAGAAAACGTTTCCTGGTCAGGAAAGCTTCGTGCTCCGATGCAGAATCAGACGGTTTATCCAAGAGCAAAAAACGGCGGAAAACTTCCAATCTGGAGGGCCGTAGGCGGAACTCCGCAATCTGTGCTTAGCGCTGCAAAGTTAGGAATGCCTTTAGTGGTAGCAATCATTGGCGGGATGCCGATACAGTTTAAAAATCTTATAGAATTTTATAAGCAGGAATATCTTAAAGCAGGCTACTCCGAATCTGAAATGCAGATTGCTATTCATTCGCATACTTTTGTAAGCGATGATAAAAATGTGATAGACGGATATTTCAACAATTATAAATCACAGATGGACCGGATCGGATCATCAAGAGGTTGGGCTCCATTTACCAAAATGCAGTATGAAGGCGGAAGAAGCAAGGATGGTGCTTTATTCATAGGAAACACCAATGAAGTTGCCGATAAAATTGCTTATATGAAAGAGATTTTCGGAATTACAAGATTTATCGGCCATATGGATGTTGGCGATCCGGCTGATGATATTATGAAAAAATCAATCGAACTGTTTGGCGAAAAGGTTGGACCACAGGTAAAATAATACAACAAGAGGCTGTGCTAAAGTTTGGGCAGCCTCTTTTTTTTTCACCAAAAATGAGCAAGTAGTTTTTATGCTCCGGAGGAGCAATGTCTGTGTAGCTGAAAAAAACAATACAATATTGTAAGCACGCCGTAGGTGTGCTATGATTAAAAAACTGAAAAAGTCTTACTAAAGAGACTATCCAAACTTCTCGGACAACTTTTTTAATTTATGCGTCAGGGGAAAATTTAGCTTTGTATTCATTAAGAAGTTCGGCAAGCTTTGTGGCAGACATTCCATAGGTGTCAGGAAGCCCTCCCTGTCTCAGCTTAGTTTTGTTACCCACCAGAGCTTTATTAAGGTCAAAAACCACAAGTTTATTGAAAGCGATCCATTTTGTTTCAAAGGTATTAACTGTTTGCCACGGAATAAAAGTGACCCTGAAAAGATTTTTCATTTCAATTCCTTTCTCGTCGATCTTGAGATAAGAAGAACCAGGAATGAGGTTCAGAAGAAAAACCGCAAAGCACATTCCGAAAAAAACAATATTCAGAATCGCAATGAGTTTATTTTTGTCTAAAAGGGAAATTCCTAAAATAACAAATCCAATGCTGATGACCAGTAAAATACTGCTTTTTACTTTTCCGGGTTTTAAAATAAGAGGTAAATTTTGCATGATAATTTTATTGATTTAAATGTAATAAATCTTTAGATGTAAATTCAGTTTAAATAACCTCAATAAGGCTGCCTCTTTCCTCATCTTTAATAATATTCAGTGATACGGGGATTTTTTCTTTAAGCTCTTCCACGTGGGAAATGATGCCTACAATTCTGTTTTCTTTCTGAAGGTTAACCAGTGTTTCAAACACAATATTCACCGATTCCAGATCCTGCGTGCCAAAACCTTCATCAATAAAGAAGAAATTCTTTTCCGCTTTTGCATTGCTCTGAACACTTTCTGCCAGTGCAAGGGCAAGACTTAAAGAAACCTGAAATGCCTGTCCGCCGGAAAGGGTTTTCACACTTCTGCTGCGACCCTCGTTGAGGTAATCAATAATTTCAAAATCGTTATTGTCATTGAGCTGAAGGCTGAGCTGATTTCGTGTCATCCTGTGAAAACGCACATTGGCATGATCACAAAGCTGACGAAGGTAAATGGATGAAACATATTGTACGAATCCTGCTCCTTTAAAGAGGTTCATCATGATCTTAAGATTATCCGCACGCTTTTGAAGCTGTGCAAAAGTTTTTAAAAGATCTCCTTTCTTCTTAAATTCTTTTTCAAGTCTTTCAATTTCTGCCTGAATTTTTACGACAGAATCATTGGCTGTTTTTACTTCCAGCTCAAGAGAGGCAAACTGTATTTCAACAGTTGAAAACTCTTCATGATCAAAAGTGAAATCTTTTAATTTGTATTCCAACTCAAGCATGCTGTTCTTCAGCGTTTCAAAAATGATTCTGAATTGCTGGATACTATTTTTTTCTTTCTGAACATCAATTTCTTCAGCTAGCGTTTCCAGTACCTTATGCAAATCAAACTGCTGCTCTGCAAGAGCCGTTTCTATTAAAAGAGTATTGTCCGCAATTTCTTTTTCCAATTCGGAAATGCGTTTTTCCAGCTGGTCGACAATAGTTTTATGTTCGGCAAGTCTTGGAGAAATTTCTTTTTCTTCTTTCAGTAATTGCTGATAATTCTGTTCAGTTTCTCGATTGGATGTGGTCAGCTTATTGAAAATTTCTTCAACTTCTTCAACTTCTTTTTCAGCATAATTATTCCATTCCAGCACTTTAAGGTTGGATTCATTTGTTCTGATCTGCTCTTCTTTTTTCGCTTCATCCAGCCTGAATTTTTCCAGCGCTTTATTGTAGCTGTCGAGATTGCTTCTTTCTTTATCAAGATTTTTCTGCTCTTCGCTGATCTGCAGATTCAGCTCTTCCATTTGCTTTTCGATTGCGAAAGAATGCTGTCTTTTGGCTTCAAAATCACTTTCATTATCTGCCTTAAATTCTTTCCAGATAAAATTCTGATGATGAATTTCCACCTGGATCTGAATCTGTTTTACCAGTTCTTCTTCAGATTTCAGCTGTTCTTCAAAGATTTTTTTTCTATCAAGAATCTTTTCCGCTTCTGATAACTGTTTCTGAATATGCTCTTTTTGATGATCAATGTGGTCGAGCTGTTGCTGAATTTCATTTAACTCTGAAGTAACATCGTCATATTCCACGATATTCGGGTGTTCCAGAGCTCCACACAGCGGACATGATTCTCCGTCATGAAGTTCACTGGCAAAATGAGCCAGCTTCTGCTGAACTTCCAGATGATTTCGTTTTTCTGAAAGCTCTTTCTTTTTATTTTCTAAATTTTCTAACTGAATCTTAAAATCATCTTTAAAGGTTTCGGAATTGATTTTTAAAACCTCCAGCTCTTCAGAAATTCTGCGGATTTCAAGTTTTTTAGCATCCGCTTTTTTGATTTGTCCGCTGAGGTTTTCCTGCAGCTTTTTGTTTTCGAGAAACCAGTTTCCTACGTTGACGAGCAATCCGGGATCCAGTTTTCCCGGTTTCAGCAGTTCGGTCTTTTTAGAAAGTTCTTCAATTTTTTGCTGAATCATTTTCTGGTGAGCTTCTACTTCTTTTACTTTCTGGGAACCGTTTTCCGTTCTTTCTTTTAAGATCTTAATTTCATCTGCAACTGTCATCATCTGCAAGATCAGACCTAAATCATTTTCCTGCGTTTTAGATTGTGGCAAGGCTTCATACTGCGGCTGGATGGATGCCAGTTCGCTTTTCAGTTTTTCAAACTGAAGTTGAGTGGTATTAAGAATTTTCAGCTGACGTTCTTTTTGCTGTTGCTGTTCCGAAATTTCCTGAGCCAGTTTCTTTTTTTCCGAAAGAAGAGGCGTGAAAATCCTTGATAGACGGTCGTAGATTTCCGTTTTTGTTTCCAGAATATCTATTTCAGATTTTTGTTGGGTGACTTTCTCAAAATCAGATTTTTTCTGATTCAGCAATTCAAAATCATCTTTTAACCCTTTCAGTTTGACATATTTTTCTTCGGTTTCGCGGAATCTTTTCAGTGTTTCCTGAAACTTAAGTTCCTCATGGGTTAAATTTTCTTTTTTGATTGTAATCTGTTCCTCCGTAATTTCCTCAAATCCTTTCAGCTGACCTTCCAATTGATCAAGCTCTGATCTGTTTTTGGTATTAATCAAAGAAACATTATCGTGAAGGTCAAAACGCTGAAGACCGAAGATCTCCTTCATCATGTTGGTGCGTTCAGCCGCACCCAGTTCCAGGAACTCTTTAAACTGCCCCTGCGGAATGATGATTGTCCGTTTAAAATTAGAATAGCTTAAACCTACAATTTGTTCCGCATTTGAATGGTCAAGCGGAATCCAGTTTTCATTTTTCCATTCATAAAATGTGACTGAAGGTGTTTTTACATCTTCAAAATTTTTAGAATTTCTTTTAAATTCTCGGGTAGCCCGGTATTTTTTATTTTCGTAATTGATGAAATCAAACTCGATGTAGGATCTGTTCGATTTCAGATTCATCATATTATAGGCACGCTTATCTCTGGCGTTGAGCCTTTCAGTTTCCCCATACAGGGCAAAGGAAATCGCTTCCAGAATTGACGACTTCCCGGAACCTACCGAACCGAAAATACCAAAAAGACCGGCTTCTGTAAGATTTTCAAAGTCTATTTTCTGGCGTTCCTGATAAGAATAAATCCCTTCTAATGTAAGTTGAACAGGAATCATAGGCTAGGGGTTAATAATTTCGTTAAACAAATCGATAAGTTCCTCATTGGCCTCCTGACCACCATTTTTAGATTTAAAATAATCTTTGAACAAAGACTGAATATCCTGACTGAGGTTGATATCCCGAAGCTGATTTTCATGTAATTCCTGATTTTTAATTTTCGGAATGAGGTGTACGATCCCGCTGTGGGTCTGATACAAAAGTTTTCTCTCATCGGCTTTTAAAAAGCTTTCACTTTCCAAAGTAAGCTCTACAAAGGTGTCCTGATTGGCAGTGAGCCATTCTATCGTTTTTTCGATACAGTCGAAACTTTTTCTCTCAAGGCATTTCCCGTTTTTGATCGGAATTTTTGTAAACTGAACGGGTTGATTGGGTTCTGCTTCAATGATGGAAATATATTTAGTCTGTCCAGACTCACTGAAGCTGTAGCAAAGCGGGGAAGATGAATACACCACAGGTTTTTCCGCCGTTCCGATGTTCTGAAAACGGTGCAGATGCCCGAGTGCCGTATATTGAATCTGATGAGGAATGATTTCTGAAAAAATAAGATCCGCATTTCCTATTTTGAGCGGTTTTTCGCCTTCAGGTTCATCCAGCAGGGGAGTTCCTTTTTTGTTCATGTACAAATGGGTCATGAGTAAATTGACTCCATTTTCATCGCAGAATTGATCTGCATTTTTCTGCCAGTGTTCCGCAAGAACCTGATTCAGTTCTGCTTCTTTATCTTCACCGAGATATTGTTTTAACCGTATTTCATTGGCATAAGGCGTATGAAGAATTCTTACCGGAAAATCATGATTTTTTAAGGTAAGTTCAATAAATCCTTCCGCTGATTTTGAGATTTTAAAATGTTCCAGCTCAAAAGGATGGATGATTGCTTTAGGATGACCGATCAGTATGATACCGCATTCACGGGCCAGAGGATCGGGAGCATCGATAAGGCTGGGAGAATCGTGGTTTCCTGAAATGGCAATGACAGGGCGTTTTCCGTTTAAGGATAACCGTTTTAAGGTTTGATAAAACAGTTGAACAGCCTCCGTTCCGGGATTAAAGTTGTCAAATAAATCTCCGGCAATGAGAACAAGATCAATATTTTCTTCATCGGCGATCTGTACAAGCTCGTTCATCACCAGAATCTGCTCTTCCAGTCTTGAAAAGCGGTCGAGCCGTTTACCCAAATGCCAGTCGGCAGTGTGCAGAATTTTCATCCTGTAAATTTAAAGAAGATAAATTGAAAGTAAAGGTTGTGGCTTAAGATTATTATTCAGTTTAAAGCAGTTACTTGCTTTTTATCCGGGATTAAATTTGCCATTTCATAATTGTTCCCATAAAAATGTAATTAAATGTTTATTTTTACACTATGGAACAGCAATCTAAAGATCCACTTCACGGAAAAAGACTTGATGCCATTCTTGAAGAACTGGTAGAATATTACCAGGGTTTTGAAAGATTGGGAGAGCAGATCAACATCAAATGCTTTACAGATAACCCGAGTATCAGCTCATCATTGAAGTTTTTACGGAAAACGCCGTGGGCCAGAACCAAAGTGGAAAGTCTTTATCTTTTTATGTTGAGAGAGAAAAAAAGAAAGGAAACAAGAGGGCAGAAATAGAACGCCACGGATACTTCTTTACCTGTTATTCTTCTGTCAGTGAATTCAAAAACAGTATATTTGTATCGTTAATCGTGAGATTCACGAAAAAAAAGAAAAAATATGACAATCGAAAACAATCATGTTGTAGCTGTAAGTTACATACTTCACACCATCGAAGAAGACGGAAGTAAAATTCTTGTAGAAGAGACCACCGCAGAAAATCCACTTACGTTTTTATACGGTGTTGGAATGATGATCCCAAAGTTTGAACAGAATATTCTGGGATTAAAGGCTGGAGATAAAGCAGCATTTGTAATTCAGCCGGAAGAAGCTTATGGTGAAAGACAGCCTGATGCCATTGCACAGTTGCCAATCGATATGTTCCAGGAATCCGGAACTCCACCGGTAGGAGCTATTTTACCATTAACCGATAATCAGGGAAATAATTTCCAGGCGTTTGTGGTAGAAGTAACACCGGAAGCGGTAATTGCAGATCTTAATCACCCAATGGCGGGGAAAGTTTTGGATTTCCAGGTAGAAATTTTAAATACACGTCCTGCAACAGAAGAAGAGTTATCACATGGCCACGCTCATGGGATCGACGGAAACGAAGCTCACTAACCAAAATATGAATGTCCGGTTTTGCCGGACATTTTTATTTTATCATAAAACGTTTACAATCAGCTTGCCGGATAAACAGCTTCGATAAAGCAATTAACCACTTCGAATGGGCAATCAACCATTCCGAATGCACAATCAAGCATTTAGAAGAGGCAATCAAGTACAATTTGTTATCTTTCAGTGTTTTATGGCCTCTTTTAAAGAGTATATCCGATGAAGAATATGGATGTAGATCAGGCTTCAATGATATTTTAACCATACAAGATAGAAAGTTGAGGGTTTCATGTGCCTTATTAATCTATTCTTTATGATCTCCTGTCAACAGTACTATTCCAGAAATTCTCCGGTTGCGTAAAACCATCGGTTCTGAATCATTTTAAATGTTGACAACTCGTGATGAATTTGAGGATCTCCATTTTCATCGGTATAAAAGGCTTTAAATTCTACTTTATTGACGGCGGGTTTTGCTACTATTTCCAGTTTTGTCCATGTATTGATTTCTCCCCATTCCTGTAAATCCTTTTTATTGTGATATTTTCTCTTGCTGGGCAGCGTAGTTTCCATCAGATAATCACCATTCGGAATGGCAAATGCAGAAAACCGGGAACGCATAAGTGCTTCTGCGGTCGGCGCATTCTTTTCTCCGGTATGATACGGTTTACAGCATTCTTCATAAATTTTTCCGGAACAGCAGGGACAATTCATTTTTTTATTTTAAAACACAAAATTACACGAATATTTTCACGGAGTCCACAAAAGTTCGTATCAATTGGGGATGTTTTTACGGGGCTTGATTTTCGATATAATTTTCACAGTAATTAAATCTGCGTTATCTGCAAAATCAGCGGGAGAAAAACAATTTATTGATAAGTATTCATATTTAAATAAAAAAAGCATCCAAAAATGAATGCTTATAATTTTTATTGATTTTCTTCCTCGATTTTTGTATCTATAAAAGTGTAGTTATCAGTCGCCATTTCCATAGATTGTTCTTTTGATTTGAATTTGATGTGCGAAGGATCAAGAACTTGGTACGTGTAAACATCTGTCTGACCTGAGGTGTAATGCAATTCATGAAATTCTCCGTTTTCAATCCACCATTGTCCTTTTTCTACATGTTGATCCACTTGGCAATCTTGAACCGTTGTAAAAAGTAGCATAAAAGTTCCGTCCTGCTTCCTTTCCATAATCCATAGCTTTTCAACACCTTCTATCTGCTGGTCTTTTTCACTGCCTTTCCAAAGACCTACCAGATTTTGATCAATTTTATTGGTTTTCGGTTTTGCTTTTTGTGCGTAGATACCGCCATAAACTAAAATTAAAGAGCTTAAAATAAATTTTTTCATAGTTATTTAAAATGTATTGTTATTCTCATTTCACTATTTACAGGTATTCCAGAACTTTTTGCAGGAATCCATTGAGTGTCCTGAATGAAGTTTTTTAATTGATTAATGAAATAGGATGCGAATTTATAATTTTTTTTATTTTGAAAGCTTAAATGCGTTTTGATGTCAGCTATTTTTCCGTCTTTATAAAGAATAAAATCTGCGGAAATATAAGAATAGAGATCTTGTTCCTTTCGAAATTCATAATCTATGGGATATTCTGTTTTCTTCCAAAAATCTTTCTTGCTGTTGGCGAAAAAGTCGTTGTAATCTTTGTCGCCGGGATATCTTGAGACCATATCACATTCTTCAAAACGATAAATCTTATCAGGATTATTTTTCACGTATTGTATTTCAGAGATCTGTCTTAAAGAATCAATAAACTTAGGTCCAAATTTTCTGTCAATTTCTTCCCTCATGATACGGGCATAGCAATGTTGCAATGAAGAGGGAATAGTACAGTAATATAAGGCAGAATCAACTTCGATTTTGTAATTCTTTAATAATGAATTCATCTCAGCATTGCCCTTGAAACTTTCCACCATTCCGAAATAATGAAAGAAAACAAGTTTGTTCCTTTTGATATCTTCATAAGCCTTTTTTGTCTCTTCGGTACAGGATGAGTCAAAATACTTCCTTTCTTCATCAAATATTTTAGCTAACTCAGTCTCAGATAATGTATCAGATTTTTTATAGTAAAAAGATTCTGACTTCTCTTCAGATCGTTTATTTCCGATTGAAGAGAAAGTCAGAATTATAATAGATACCGATGAAAGTATTTTAATACCGATATTTAATGTCATACCAACTATTTAATAAAACCTCTGTTTCTCAATAAAGGCTTAATATCCGGATCGTGTCCCGTAAAATCTCTGAATGCCTGATTCAGGTCTACCGAATTTCCTACAGACAGAATGTATTTTCTGAAGCGGTCACCGTTTTCTCTGGTTAGTCCGCCATTGTCTTTGATCCATTCCCAGGCATCATTATCCAGAGTTTCAGACCATAAATAAGCATAATACCCTGCAGAATAACCGCCTCCCCAAATATGTGCAAAATAAGGAGTATGATATCGTGGAGGAACTGTTGCCAAAGTAAAGCCATGTTTCGCTAATGATTGTTTCTCGAAATCTAAAACAGGAATCAATTCACTTTCATTGGTTACGGTATGCCAATCCATATCCAGTTCGGCAGCTGAAACCAATTCTGTAGTCATATACCCCTGATTAAATGTTGAGGCCTTTTTTATTTTATCAACCAATGTTTGTGGAATCGGCTGTTTGGTCTCGTAATGCAGAGCGTAATTTTTCAAAACGACAGGATCTAAAGCCCAGTGTTCATTAATTTGTGAAGGAAATTCCACAAAGTCTCTCGGAACATTGGTTCCTGAAAGCGAAGGGTATTTCTGGCTGGCAAACATCCCGTGAATCGAGTGACCAAACTCATGGAAAATCGTTGAAACATCATCAAAGCTTATTAAAGAGGGCTTTCCAGGAGCCGGTTTCTGATAATTGTAGCAGTTTACGATGACAGGTTTGGTTCCCAATAAATAGGATTGCTCGACGAAATTGCTCATCCAGGCTCCACCGTTTTTAGAATCCCTTGTGTAGAAATCCAGGTAATAAATTGCAATCGATTTACCATCGTGATCAAAAACTTCATAAGTTACCACATCCGGATGATACACCGGCAGATCTGTTCTTTTCTTGAACGTAAGTCCGTAGAATTTTTCGGCAGCGAAGAAAACCCCTTTCTCCAGAACCGTGGTAATTTCAAAATAAGGTTTTATCTCACTTTCATCAAGGTCAAATTTAGCTTTTCTAACCTGTTCAGCGTAGAAGTTCCAGTCCCAGGGCTCTACTTTGAAGCCGCCGTTTTGCTGATCAATAAGATCCTGAATATCTTTTGCCTCGCGTCTCGCTGTTTCTACAGCAGGTGTTGCAATCTGATTCATTAAATGAGTGGCTGCTTCAGGGGTTTTGGCCATCTGATCCTGAAGTTTCCATTCTGCAAAGCTTTTCTTTCCTAAAATTTGTGCTTTTTTAAGCCTTAATTTCGCCAATTTTTCAATCGTTTCCCGGGTATCGTTTCCGTCACTTTTTTCAGCTCTCGTCCATGATGCCTTAAACAGTTTCTCACGTGTAGATCTGTTTTTCAGATTTTGCAGAAGTGGCTGTTGGGTTGTATTTTGTAAAGCCAATAAATACTGGCCCGGTTTTCCGGCATTTTTAGCATCGCTTGCAGCCGCCGCAATTTCATCAGTCGAAAGACCGTCAAGTTCTTTAATGTCACTAAAGAAAACACCTCCCTGTTTTCTTGCTTCCAGTAATTTGTTGGAATATTGCGTAGACAGCGAAGCCAGTTCCTGGTTGATCTGCTTTAGTTTTTCTTTGTCAGCAGCCGAAAGATTGGCTCCTGCGATTTCAAAATTTTGCTTGTAATATTGTAAAAGTCTTTTGCTTTCAGAATCCAAACCATTTTCCGGAATTGCTTTTATCCTTTTATAAAGATTCTCATTAAGATACATTTTATCCGAATGTGCAGCAAAGATCGGTGCATATTCTTCATCCAGAGCCTGTAGCGTAGGATTGGTATTGGCACTTGTCAGGTTGGAAAATACGATAATTGCCCTTTTCAGAATTTCGCCGCTTTTTTCCAGGGCTACCAGCGTATTGTCAAAAGTAGGCGCCTCAGGATTGTTGGCGATCTTCAGAATTTCAGCATCATGTTGCTTAAGTCCAAAATCAAATGCAGGTTTAAAATGTTCGTCTTTAATTTTATCAAATTCCGGTGCCTCATACTGAAGTTTGCTTTTCTTCATAAAAGGATTTGACGAAAGGGAAGCGTCCGGTGAAGGAACTTCCTTTTGAGTTTCAATGCTTTTCATTGTTGTACAGGATTGATTAAATGCTAATGCAGAAATTAATAATACTGATGAAATCTTCTTCATAAACGATTTATTAATAATGCCTAAAGATATTAAAATCTTATGTTAAAAAGAGTAGGAATTAAATCTTATCATCAAAGAAACAGAGCTTTTCCTTATTTAGGAAGAGCTCTGTCATATTGCATTGAAAAATTAAAGGAGTATCAAATCTGTTTTGGCGCGTGAACTGGCGAGATCGCCTTACGGGAAAGCAATACTGCCACCATTTCAAATGCACCTAAAATGACATGAGGAAGATACACTCTGTCACTGAAACCAAACAGCCATGGTGAAGCCAGTAATAGGATTCCTGCTACCAAATCGATCGCAAGATGTACCTTATAAGGAATCATTCTGGCTACAGAATATTCATAATTGGTCAGAAGACTATACAAAATGGTCGATATCCCGAGAATAACAGGAATCGTTGTAGCTGCGCTGTCGTCAGCAAATCCCAAAAGCCACGGAGCGGCAATTAACAATATACCTACAAGGTAATCTAAAATAGCGTGAGTTTTTGATGAAATCATAATCAATATTTTTGTAATGTGTACGGCTATTAGTTCAATACGTATACCATTGAAAGAAAAATTGTGGTATAAATTATTGATTTTTAAATAGTTTAATCCTGAATTGATAGAAAAATAATATCTGAAAAATGCTTAATATGACTCTGGTCGTATTAATATTAACAGCAATGTAATATTTTTTATAAATTAGTTGTTAATAAATTAAGTAATCATAAAATCCAACCGAATATGAAATCAACAAAACTTTTTATTTTTTCAGCCTTTGTACTTTTGGCATCATGCGACGGACGAAAAGAAAAAAAAACTAGGAATAACGAAGATGGAAACTGGGTGGAAAAGGTAGTTTCGTCAGATCACGGACCCGTGAAGCAGAAGCAGGTAACGGGGGATTTTGATGAGATCGAAGTTTCCCAGGCTATAGAAGCTGAAATTATAAAATCTGACATGGAAAAAGTAGTTATTTCTGCTCCTGAAAATATCATTGATGATGTCTTGGTTGATATCAGTGGCGGTAAATTACATATCCATTATAAAAAAGGAATCAGGGTGATGAATAACCACAATGTTTCCGCAAAGATTTATGCTAAAGATTTTACGAAAATTGAGGCTAACTCTGCTGCAGGAATTACAGTTAAAGATAAATTCGTTCAGGAAAAAACAGATATCGAAGTATCAAGCGCGGCATCTGTAAGCGGAAATCTTGAAGCCAATGATTTTGAAATTTCTGCAGGAAGCAGCAGTAGCTTTTCAGGAAAAATATGGGCTGTAGATCTTGATATTGAAGCCTCATCAGGATCAAGTTTAGATCTTTCCGGCAAATCAAAAAATACTGAAATTTCATCATCATCAGGAAGCAGTATCTCTGCCAAAAACCTTATAGCCGATAAGTTGAAAGTAGATGCATCCAGCGGAGGCAGAGTGGATATCAGCGCTTCATCATCTATCTATGCAGAGGCTTCTTCCGGTGGCAGTGTGAATGTTTACAAGAAAGGAAATGTAACTTCGGTAACGAAAGAAGAAAGCAGTGGTGGAAGTGTAAGTATTCACTAATTACCTGTCTTCTTCATCCTCATCATCATTGGATGAATCTTCCCATTGCTTATTATCAAAATTAAGATTATCATAAGCCAATAATTCCTCCTCTCGCTGGAGGATTTCTTTTGTGGTGAAAAGATGAATTTCGTCGTCTTCCTCTGCCTTTGCCAGTTTTCTGATAGATTCTTTGTCAATAGCCATAAATCTTTGTCCGAGTCGTCTGGCGGCATATTTTCTCATACCTGTTTCGTGAAGCACATCTACGGCCATATCAACAGCTGTACCGAGTGTTTCACGATAAATATTATTGATTCCGTTATTCAGATAATTGTAGGCGTCAATTCTGTTTTTGGCCCGCACAAATATTTTTATTTTTGGATAATGATCGCGCACGAGGTCGGCAATAAATTTATTGTCATCAGGATCATCAAGACATAAGACAAGTATTTCAGCCTCCTCAATTCCGGCGGCACGTAAGGTGGGAATTTTAGTGGCGTCACCGTAATACACTTTAAAGCCATAGCTTCTTAATAGCTTTACCCGGTCAGAGTCTCTGTCCAGAACCGTGGCGGATATTTTATTGGCCTTTAAAAGTCGCCCGACAGTACTTCCGAAATGCCCGAAGCCTACAATAATAATCCTTTTTTGTCGAACATCACTGTCTAAAATATTAAAATTATTTTCAGGATCTGGAACTTCTTTGATGAAACGGGGAGTGATCAGTCTGTCATTAATAATTAAAAGAAATGGCGTGATACACATGGTAATAGCTGTAACGGCCATCATCTGTGCATTGAGCTCCGCATTCAGCAAATAAAGATTTGAAGCATAATTGATCAATACGAATGCAAATTCTCCCACCTGCGAAAGGGCAAATGCATAAAATAGACTTTGAGGTGTATCAATCTTGAAAAACCTGCCAATTGCAAATAAAACCATAAACTTGATCACCAAAACGGCAAAAACAGTACTGAAAATAAATAAAGGATCTTCCTGAATGATATTAAAATTCATGGTAGACCCGACACTTACAAAAAAAACAGCAAGCAACAATCCTTTAAAGGGATCAATCTGAGCCTCAAGCTCGTGCCGGAATTCGCTGTTGGCCAGCATTACTCCTGCAAGAAAAGCTCCTAAAGCCGGCGAAAGGCCAATGGCAACCATCAGTTCCGAAACTCCAATCACCAGGAATAAGGAGGAAGCAGTCAGCAATTCCGTCATTCCTGATTTTGAAACGTATCTTAAAAAAGGAACAAAAACATATCTTCCCAGTAGTATTAATAGGGCAACTCCTAAAATCACGGTTGCAAACTGCATCCACTCGGGCAGTGTCTGAATCAGTACCTGAATTTCATTATCATGATGTCTTGCTTTGTAATGCGCAATCAGCGGGAGGATCGCCAGAATGGGAATCACTGCGATATCCTGGAACAAAAGCGTGGAAAATGAAGCCTCTCCTGCCAGTGTTTTTAAATTATTTTTTTCCTGTAAAGTCTGTAAAACAATAGCCGTAGAAGAAAGTGCAAAGCACATGGAAATAGCAATGGCTTTATCCAGAGGCCACCCGACCATTATAAAGACAAGGAAAAGCAATGAAATGGTAAGGAGCATCTGGCTGAGGCCCAACCCAACAATTTTTTTCCGCATTTCCCAGAATTTCCGGGGCTCCAGCTCAAGTCCGACCAGAAAAAGAAGCATGATTACGCCAAATTCACTGGCGTGCATGATGCCGTTGACATCCTTTCCTGTCAGCCTTAAAACATAAGGGCCTATAATAATTCCCCCCGCAATATAGCCTATCACAGAACTTAGTCCGAATTTCCTCGCCAGCGGAACCATAATAATGGCAACGCCCAGGAATAAAAGTGTATTCATGGCTAAGCTTGTTTCCATATTTTATTGATTGAGTAGTTCTGAAAATTCCTGCTTGTGTAAAATGATTTCTTTTTTTGAAAGTTTATTGGCTTCGTAAACGATTTTAATATTTTTGATATCTGCTTTAAATACGTTCAGAGACACGATAAGACCGCTGATCAGCTCTTCGACCGTGAACTTGTAGGTTCCTTCTTTGTGAAATGATCTTTCTTTTCCGCCAGTTGTGACCAGTATATAAACCTCTTTCCCCTGCAATGGATTGTAATTACCGTCTTTAAGCCAGTCACGGTCAAAAACTTCATCGATCCAGAGTTTTAGCAGAGGTGGCATTCCGAACCAGATAAGAGGAAACTGAAAAATAAAACGTTCATAATTTTTTATTCTTTTCCGTTCCCTGAATGCTGCAATATGAAAATCAGGATATTCTTCGTAAAGATCCCGAAGGGTAAAATGCTGTTGACGAACATAGTAATTAATGAGCTCTGCATTCGAATTTGAGTGCTCTAAATAGGGATGCGCAAAAACTACCAATGTCTTCTTCATAAACCTGTTTTCAGTAAATATAATGAAAAAGTCTTAAATTAAAAACAGTTTTAGGGCAGGTTTATTAATTTTTTAATATCAATAAATGACATTTTAGTTAATGAAAATTAAAAAAATGTGCAAAAAATATCTTTTTACGAAATGAATAAGTAATTGGTATAATATCAGACAATAAAAGCTTACCATCCACCAGAGGCGCCACCACCGCCAAAGCTTCCGCCTCCGCCAAAGCCTCCAAATCCACCGCCTCCAGAGCTTCCGCCTCCAAATCCACCACCCCCGAAACTGCCCGGGAAAGGGAAAAATCCACCAGGATAGTTTCTTCTGCCTCTTCTTGAAAGGATGACATCGTCGTCATCTCCATTTCCACCTCTTCCTCCACCTCGGTTTCCGAAAATTATTGAGAAAATGATGAAGATGACAAATGCAATAATCATGATTTTAATAAGACCTCCATTGCCGCTCTTTTTGTGTTCTTTTAAAGGTTTAAATTTACCCTGAACGGCATCCATAATAGCAGACGTTCCGCGGTCGATTCCTTCATACCATTCGCCCTGCTTAAAATGTGGAGTAACAATATAATCCAGAATCTGACCTGCCACTGACGCTGTTAAGTACTGCTCGACGGCCCGTCCCTGCTGAATCGACATCGTGTGGTCTTCGCTGGCAATTAAAAAAACGACTCCATTGTCAACCCCTTTTTGCCCGATACCCCATTTTTCACCAAACATGGTAGCAAGAAAATTAACATCTTCTCCCTGGGTCGATTTGATAATAATGACCTCAATCTCAGTGGAAGTAGAATCTGAGAAAGCAATAAGCTTTTTGTTAAGATCATTTTTTTCCTGTTCAGAAAGAAGATTAGCTTCGTCAAAAACCGGATACAGTACTGCTGGCTTTTTAGGAATAGAATACTGTGCTGATACAAATGTGTAAAAGCATATAAGGATGAATGAAAGTACTAATTTAAGAGAACGTAATTTCATTAGACAGCTGGTTGGGGTTTTCTCCAGTGACAGGAAAATGTTTTTTTAGTTCAAGACCGGTTTCCAGAATGGCACTTTTCAGCGCTTTGTAGTAATTTCCTTTGGCAAATTCAGAAGTAATAAAGTCGTGCAGATGATCCCAGTAAGACTGACTTACCTTTTCGTGAATACCCGTATCACCTATAATGGTAAGGTATTTCTGTTCAAAATTAACATGAAAAAGAACTGCATTTTTCTCAGTGGTCTTCCCCATACATAATTCCTCAAATACCTTAAATGCTGTTTTTGCATTGTCGTTGTCTGTATTTGAATCGATATGTACGCGGATTTCGCCGGTAGAATGTTCCTCTGCTGACTGAATAGCTTCCACGAGGGAAGCTATCTGCTGACTTGTTAAGAATTTACCGGCCGCCATTACTCTGTGAATACTTCAGGTGCTTTTTCAGCGCCCGCTTCTGCTTTGAAATATGGTTTTTCTTTAAAATTGGTAAAATTTGCCAGGATATTGTTCGGGAATGTTTTAATAGCGGTATTATATTCCTGAGCTGCCTGGTTGTAATATACCGTTTCTGTACGGATGCTGTTTTCGATGGCCGTATATTCTCTCTGGAAATTAATGTATTGCTGATCCGCTTTCAAATTAGGATAAGATTCCACAACAGCCATTAATCTGCTTAATGCTCCGGATAATTCACCTTGTGCAGCCTGGAATTTTGCCATGTCCTGTTCTGTCATATTCGTAGGATCGATGTTTATAGAAGTTGCTTTTGACCTTGCTTCAACAACTTTTGTCAAAGTTTCCTGCTCAAATTTCGAATATGATTTTACTGTTCTTTCAAGATTAGGAATCAGGTTGGCTCTTTTCTGGTATACTGTTTCAATATTAGACCATTTGGTATTGACATTCTGTTCTTTCGTTACAAAATTATTGTAGCCGCTTTTTCCCCAGAAGAATAAAACCGCAACGATAATCAGAAGAGCAATGCCGATAGTTCCGGCGCTCAGACAGCCTCTGTTTTTCATAGTTTAATTTTTTTAAAAATTTTTTGTGCTAACCAAATATACAAATTATGTGCTAATTTTGTAAAAAATAATTTTAATGACAACAATCGTCGTGGCAATGGGAGAGAAGAACGAAATTGGTTTTGAAAATCAGTTACTTTGGCATCTTCCGAAAGATTTAAAACACTTTAAAGATCTTACATCGGGACATCCGGTGATTATGGGAAGGAAAACATATGAGAGCATCGGAAAGCCGCTTCCCAACCGTACAAATATTGTTGTATCAAGAAAAAGCGACTGGTTTCAGGAAGGAATTCTTATTGTAGGAAGTATTAAAGAGGCTATAAAATTTGCAAAAAAAATAGATGAAGATATTTTCATTATCGGTGGCGGAAAAATTTATGAACAGACGATGGATATTGTTGATCGAATGGAAGTTACCAGGGTGAAGGCCGATCTTAATGCCGATACATTTTTTCCTGAAATTGATGAAAAAGTGTGGCGAAAAGTAAATGAAACCTGTCATGAAAAAGACGAGAAAAATCAATATGATTTTTGTTTTCAAACCTTTGAAAAAATTAATATTTAAGTTAGTATTTCAGAGTTTAATGTAAAACTTTAGACGTTGAACCACAAACCCTGAATCATAAATTTCTTATCTTTGCACTTCTAAAATTTAATAATGAATAAGTATATAAAAATTGCCATTGCTGCAGTTCTCATACTTTTGGGACTTTATATGATGATTTTTACAAGAAATCTGGGTTGGGGAATTGTTGTCTTTCTTCTGGCAGCAGCTCCGATTTTACTTTTCTTTAAAAATGAATATATCCTGCTGGCTTTCTGGCAGCTGAGAAAACAGAATATGGAAAAAGCGGCAGACTGGCTGAAAAATATTACCAATTATCAGATGCAGCTTCACAGATCTCAATATGGTTATTATCATTATCTGATGGGGTTGACGCAGGCTCAGGATCATCCGACAAAAGTGGAACCTCTGATGAAAAAAGCGTTGGAATACGGTCTTAACATGAAGCATGACAGAGCTATGGCTACTTTAAATCTTGCTGCTGCAGCCATTTCTAAAGGAAGAAAGCAGGAAGGTCAGAAATTGCTGGAAGAAGCAAAAAGATTAGACAGCGCCGGAATGATGACTGACCAGATCAAAATGATGAAGGAACAGCTGAAAATGCCATCCATGCAAAAGCATATGCACAACCCAAATATGAGACAGAGAGGGAAATTCTTTTAAGAAAATTTAAATTAAATATAAATGCATTTGAGAAATCAGATGCATTTTTTTTTAAGACTTAATTTAAATCAGATAAATAGGTGAGAAAAACTGATATGTATAGTTCTTAAATAAACCACAGTGATTTAATTACATTTCAGAATTATTATCATACCCGTAAAATTTAGGAATCTGCCAATGGTATTTTACAGCCAGCGTTCTTATAGCAACGATCAGAAGTATGGTGAAGATCTGTATGATGGTGTAAGTAAGTGTTGTGAATTTAGTCAATAGTAAGAAAGCAGAGCCACCTACGATACATGCCGTTGCATAAATCTCTTTCCTGAAAATTAATGGAATTCTGTTGAGCAGTATATCCCGGATAATTCCTCCGAAACAACCGGTAATGGTTCCCAGCCCGATACAGATCAAAGGATGTATATTTTCACTCAATCCTTTCTGGATACCGATTATGGTAAAAAGCCCCAATCCGAAGCTGTCAAAAATAAATAAAGTAACCCTGAAATTTTTCTCAAAAGATTTAAAGATCATTGTGAAAATGCTGGTCAGGATAATCAAAGCGCATGTCAGTAGATCATGCATCCAGAATACCGGAATGTCCAGGAGTAGATCCCTTACTGTTCCGCCACCCACAGAAGTAACAAAGGCGATAATCAGTACCCCGAACGGATCAAGCCGTTTCTGCATGGCAGCAAAGCTTCCCGACATCGAGAAGGATATCGTTCCAAGGACTTCTATGGCAAAATTAAACTGTTCGTGCATGTTTTACTTTTATGAGTAATGAGTAATTGGTAATAAATAATATCAATTATATTGTTATTTGGGACAACTTAAATTTATATGATGTCATTACTTTTACCAATTCATTACATTCGTTTTTTAACTCTAGAATTTTATCCTGATTTAAATATTGCAGCTCTTCAACAAGTTCAAGCCAGAATTGAGTTTCGTCAATTTCTTCAACGTCAATGCATATTTTGGCAAATTTTTCCTTTTCAGATCTTGCTCTTGAAACTGCTCTGTAGTTGGCGGCCACAGAAGTTGAAGATCTGATGATTTGCTTTCTGATTACTGAAAGATCGTCGGAATAAGGTAACGGAGACAATGATTTAATAATGGCAATAGAAAAATTCTTTGTTCTATCCCTAAATAGCTGATTAAAATCCATATTTAAAAATTACTTATTGCCGATTACTTATTACTCATCTTTCAACCCTAACGGAATCCGGAACCAGCAGTTCGTATTCGCCGCCGTGGTTGATGATTTCCCGTACAATGCTGCTGCTGATGAATGATTTCCCGGATGAGGTCAGCAAAAATACCGTTTCGAGTTTTTTATGAGCCAATGTTCTGTTGGTATGGGCAATGGCCTTTTCAAATTCAAAATCTGCAGGATTTCTTAATCCTCTGATGATATACTGAGCGTCTTTTTCAAAACAGTAATCAACGGTTAGTCCTTCAAAATAATCAACCTCTACATTTGGAAATTCGGCAACGGAATTCTGTATAAACTCCATCCTTTTTTCAAGAGGAAACATGTATTTTTTCTGGGAATTCTGCCCGATGGCAATAATGAGTTTATCAAAAAGCGGAGCTGCCCGTTCTATGATGTCGTAATGTCCTAACGTGATCGGGTCAAATGATCCGGGAAAAACAGCAATTTTCATGCGCAGTAAATTATAAGTTATGGGCTATGAATGATGAGGTAATTACAGAGTTATTAACTTCTACCTTCCAGCCTTTGTATTTTAATTTTTATGTAAAGCTTTTTCAACCTCGTTGCCACAAAGGTCTGTGATGGAAATTCCGTAAATCTTTGCCTGTTGCGGAAGGATGCTGGCAGGGGAGAATCCAGGATTGGTATTCATCTCCAGCATATAAGGAATTCCGTCCATCAGAATAAATTCGCTGCGTGAAAAACCGCTCATCCCCAGAGAGTTGTATGCTTTTTTTGCGATTTCCTCCACGCGGATTCTTGTTTCGTCGTCAATCCTTGCGGGGGTAATTTCTTCAGAAGCGCCTTCATATTTGGCCTCATAATCAAAAAATTCATTTTTAGGAACAATTTCCGTGATTCCCAAAACGATAGTTTCACCTTTATAATCAATAACTCCTACTGAAACTTCCATTCCATTAAGGAAACTTTCAATTAAAATTTCATCATCTTCTTTAAAGGCAATTTCTGTAGCTGCAATGAGGTCAGATTTTTCTTTAACTTTTGAAATTCCCAGAGAAGATCCCGACTGATTTGGTTTTACAAAAACAGGTAACCCGAGATTATCTATGATCTCATCAATATTGATGTTTTCCCCCTTTCTTAAGTACACACTTTTTGCAGAAGGAATACCATATTTTGAAAGTACAGCTAAAGTATCTTTTTTATTGAAAGTAAGAGCACTCTGATAAAAATCACATCCGGTATATTTCTGTCCGATAGCATCCCAGTATGCCTGGAGAATTCCATTTTCACCCGGTGTTCCGTGAATAATATTGAAGCAGACATCAAATTTTAAGGTCCTGTTATTGTCTAAGGCTACTGAAAAATCACCCTTGCTGATCGGGAATTTGTGATTGTTTTCATCTAAAAAATACCATTCATCCTTAAGAATAATCACTTTGTATACATCATAAAGATTTCTGTCCAGAGAATCATATATTAATTGTCCGCTTTTTAATGATACAACATATTCATCAGAATAGCCTCCCATCACTACGGCAACACCTTTTTTGCTCATATTTGTAAAGTATCAATTGGGGCAAATTTAATGAAATAGTTAAATACATGGTTAGAGTGTTTGTTTTTTTATTATTTTTAATAAAGCGGATTCCGAAAAGCTTTTAGAGTAGGAAAATCAAAAAAAATATTTTATGAAAAACTTAAAAAAACTTTCAAGAACACAATTAAAAGGTGTAGTGGGAGGACGTGCTTGCAGTATTGCAATTCAGCAAAGTAATGGTACATGGGTAACTCATTCCGGTAGTTGTGCTTATCATATGGGGAATGCCAATGAAGGAACAGGATACGCACAAGGTAGCCATTATTGTAATATTGGCGATGGCAAGATATATCATTTAACATCAAATGGAGGAGTTAGTCATTGTGATGATTAAAAATAAAAAGATTCATTCTCATAACTAAATGATATAAGAATTGTTTAAACGAAAAACGTTCTCATAGAGAAACGTGAGAAAAATTCATAAAAAGGCCGTTTCCATGAGTTGTGGGACGGTCTCTTTGTTTGTATTGATAGTTTATGATTTAATAAGACGCATCTCAATATAAAATATTAAGAAATAAGATATGAATCAAATAAATAGCATTTTAAAAACTTTAATTATATTTGCCATTACATTTAAAGTTTTTTGAAACATGTTTAAATCACTTTTCCACTGGAAAGTTTTAATTAATTTATTATTATCAATGGCACTTTTTGTGGGATTGATTTGGCTTACGTTCCGTTGGTTGGAATATTATACCGATCACGGTCAGGAAATTCCTGTCCCGAATGTAATGAACATGACAGCACAAGATGCCGTAAAAGTATTAGAGGATGCTGGTTTGAAATATAAGATTGATAGTTTTAATTATGATCCTAAGTATAAACCTTATCAGGTTTTAAAAGTATATCCTTTACCACATTCTCGTGTGAAACCAGAAGCATTAATCCAGATAATGGTCAATCCGAAGACCTGGGCCCCTGTTGCTATACCGGATGTTATTAACAAATATTCAGTGTTGGCTTTTCATAGGCTGGAACAGGTAGGATTAAAAGTCGGTGATACCATTTATGAACCAAGCATTCAGAGAGATGCCGTATTAAGGATTCTCTTTAAAGGAAATCCTGTAAAACCTATGACTAAAGTTCCGAGATTCTCTGTAGTAGATGTTGTTATTGGTTCAGGACCGTTGAGAAATATTTCCATTCCTAATGTTGTCGGACTTACCGTAAAAGAAGCAAGAGCGGTGATCGCCAGAAGTATGTTTGAAGTGGGTCTTGTAGAACATGAAGACGGAAGTAAAGATGAATCCGATATTATTTATTATCAGGATCCTGCCGCCGGAGATGTGAGAGATCAGGGAATGCAGATGGATCTTTGGGCAAGTAAGAGAACTCCTGCAGAATTGAGAGCAAAAATTGAAGAGCTGAATTCTGTATACCGAATGAAAGTAGATACAGGATTACCTCCAATACAGTATCAGGAAGTTCCTGCTTATCATGAGCCGGCATATGAAGAACCTCAGGTTCCTGCTCCACCAAAAAGAGAAAGCCCGAAACCTTCTTCTTCGGAACCTCAGAAATCTGGCGCAAAAACAACCGTTTCGGCCAATGAAGGTGCAAAACCGAAAACAACAACTTCCAATACAGCTAACGGAAATACAGTTCCCAATAATAAGCCTGCCGTTTCAACTCAAAAAACGGCGGAAAAACCGAAAGCTAAAAAAGTAGTAGTAGAATAATAAGTAATTCTCATAAAAATACAGGCTTCAACTTTTATTACGTTGAAGCCTTTTGTATAAAAAATAAAACAATGGCAGAAGATAACGAAGATTTTTTAGATGAAGAATTATTAGACCAAAACAGTATTGATAATATTGATATTGATGAGGAAAATAAGGGATTGTACGAGCATCTCAATATTACTGTGGATAAAAGTCAGGAGCCTTTGAGGATTGATAAGTTCCTTTTGATTTTTCGTCAGAATTCTTCAAGAAATAAAATTTCGCAGACCTGCAGAGCCGGAAACGTAGTCGTTAACGGAAACCCTGTTAAACAGAACTATCGTGTAAAACCGGGAGATCAGATTTCTGTATTGCTCGCGCATCCTCCGAGAGAAAATGTCATTGTTCCTCAGAATATTCCCATCAATATTGTATATGAAGATGACGATTTGATTGTTGTAGATAAAGATCCGGGAATGGTGGTGCATCCGGGATTTGGGAATTGGGACGGAACTTTAGTGAATGCATTAGCTTATCACTTTGAACAAAATGGAGAAAAATCTGATCTCGACAGGGTAGGATTAGTTCACAGAATTGATAAGGATACTTCCGGGCTCCTGGTGATCGCAAAAAATGAATATGCTTTAAGCTTTTTGGCCAAACAGTTTTTCGACAGAAAAACAAAGAGACTCTACTGGGCTTTTGTCTGGGGCAATGTACAGGATGATGAAGGAACCATAAGAGGCCATATAGGACGCCATCCTAAAAACAGGATGCAGATGCACACATATGAAGACGGTAGTCAAGGAAAGCACGCAGTAACCCATTACAAGGTTCTGGAAAGATTCAGATATATGACCTGGGTAGAATGTAAACTCGAAACGGGAAGAACACACCAGATCAGAGCGCACTTCAAACACATCGGTCACACTTTGTTTAATGATGAACGGTATGAAGGGCATACGCCTCTCCGAGGAGTGAATCTTCCTAAGTACAAGCAGTTTATAAAAAATGTATTTGAAATTTTGCCTAGACATGCACTTCATGCCCATACCTTAGGATTTATACATCCCACCACAAAGAAAGAATTATATTTTGAAAGCCCAATGCCGAAAGATATGGCGGATGCTGTAAAAAAATGGAGAAATTATTTAGAAAACTAAAAATATATTGAGAATTTTTTTATATTTGTTGAATTGAAATCAAGATTTGTTATGAGAAAACTATATGCTATCGTATGTTTAGCTCTTTTGTCAAATGCATACAAAGCACAAGAAACATTACCATACTATCAACAATACCTTTTA
This sequence comes from Chryseobacterium sp. 27AL, assembly GCF_057815395.1. NCBI lineage: Bacteria > Pseudomonadati > Bacteroidota > Flavobacteriia > Flavobacteriales > Weeksellaceae > Chryseobacterium > Chryseobacterium sp. 27AL. The sequence continues at coordinate 50,443 of NZ_JBYRIW010000003.1, forward strand.
GATGGTGATTTTCTGTTCAACCCGGCACAATACGGAAAGACCGACTATGTGCAGCTTAATCTTAACTATCAGCAGCAATTTTCGAAGTTCAGTGAGTCTCCAAACGTACAGTCAGTGGGGATCAATGCGAACATATTTGATAGAGTAGGTGCGGGTTTATCAGTATTCAGAGACAGTAATGGTCCTATTTCCGCAGGAGGTATTACGGCTGGTGCTTCATATTTTATTCCTCTTAGCAGTGAAGGAGACAGAAAAGATCAGTTCTCTTTCGGTACAAGCGTTAGCTTATACAACATGAATTTTGATTATTCAAAAATTAATACCCAAGATGCTTCAGACCCTTTATTGCAGGGAAGTGAAAGTAACATCTTCATGGCTTATGCCAACTTCGGAGCAGCCGCTACTTACAGAAATATCTTTGCTTCAGTTTCCGTGAACGATATTGCTCTTACCAATGATGAGGCAATTGTAAACGGACGTGAGCCTTCTCCAATCAAATTCTTCTTGAATTTAGGATGGGACTGGCATTTTGCAGATAATATGTATCTGACACCGTCTGTATTAATCAACTTAAATACAAACTCTACAAGAACGATTGACGGTAACCTTATGGCTACATTCTTTAACGATATCAACTCATTCTCTTTCGGAGTAAACTACAGAACCGTTCAGAATAGATTCGACAGTCAGCAGTTACAGATTGCACCGGTTGTAAAAGTAAGATTTAACAAATTCATGGTGGGAGCTACTTACAACATCGGATTGTCTGATATCCAGGAATATGGAGGAAACAGCTTTATGTTAGGAGTAGGATATAACTTCGACAACTTCATTAACCACAGAGGTTATAGATATTAATTGATTTAATTTAAATAAATTTAAATAAAAATTATAGCACCGATTCAGTGGAATTGGTGCTATGTGTTTCAATACAAACGATGAAAAACTATTTTAGGAAAATTAAAAGTATTTTTCCTGCTCTGTTAGTGTCGATTTTGATATCAACCTTGATTTGTTTTTTCCTTAGATATCTAATAGAATTAAAGGCAGGAATAGATATAAAGCTTTTAACTTGGGAGTTTATCATTCCGTTTTTTATTTCTATTATTTCTGTCATTTTAATAAGGAATAAATTTATAGTACTCCAGTTTGAAAATAAAGAGAAAGATAATTTTGTATACATATTGATCTGTTGGATTTTGATTCTTTTTCTTATGATCATTTCTCAGATGTTTTTTACCAAATATTTTTATAGGAGTATTAGTGTCAATAATGTTTCAGAGATTAAATTTGATCGTGCTATTTCCGAGTATGAAATAAATAAGTTATACGTTGATCAGAGACAAGGCAAGGGCGATTTTCAAACAAAAATAGTTGGAAGAAATGGAGAAAAAATGCAAATGCAGATTTTCTTTATTGCTCCTATTTTTAAAGATTCTGCTTCTATTAAAGCCACTTCTAAGATATGGTATTCTGAAATTAAAGATACAACAATTAGTTATAGTTTATCAGATAACAAAAAAAAAGCTGCAGCAAAAAAGTTTATCCAAAATACGATTAATTATTTTGAAAAAAAGAATTTTTCTAAAGAACATCATTTTGAAAAGGTTTTTCAATCTGATGAAAAAGAAACTTTTGATAAATTAATTTTTAATCACGATAAATCAGCACTCATTTTAAAGCCTGTTTCAAATAAGACCAAAAAGGCTGACTATTTTTTATATTTATATTTTAAAATTCTAGTCGGTGGATTGCTCATCATACTTTTCTCTTTAATTTTTATACCTTATAAAGAAGTAGGTTATGATAAAAAAAGTGATGAGTTTTTATCAATTTTGAATTTTCTTATTCCTAAAAAAGGTCATTATTTTTTACCAGTCATAATTAACTTGAATATAATCTATTATTTAGTATTGGCTTTTTTGCAGGTAGATATTTTTTATCCTAAAACTGAAGATCTGGTTGTTTTTGGAGCGGTTAGTAGTGAAAAAATAGCTCAAGGAGAAATCTGGCGTTTGTTAACAGCAATATTTATGCATGGTAGTCTACCACACATAGTTTATAATATGTTTATTCTTTCATTCGCTGGTGTTTTTGCAAAGGATATCTTTGGGGAAAAGAGATTAAGCATTATATATTTTACTTCAGGAATTTTATCTATTATAATAACATTATGCTTTCATCATGATAACTATGTAGGATTAGGAGCTTCAGGAGCTATATTTGGTGTAATAGGAGGAATATTTGGAGTAAGTTGCGCAAATGGCTTTAAAGAAAACAAAACTGCCATATTTGTTACTTCAGGATATTTGTTATTGAATGTTCTTTTTGGATTAATTACAAATTCAGATAATGTTGTTCATATTTCTGGTTTTTTAATTGGTGCTTTAGTATCTTGGCTGTTTTTTATTATAAAATGATTTACCTTCACATTCCTTTTTGCAAACAGAAATGCAGCTACTGCAACTTTCATTTTTCAACATCTTTGAACTTTAAAGATGAAATGTTGGCTGCGATGAAAAAGGAAATCTCCATGCGGAATGATGAACTGCAGAATAAAAACCTGCAGTCGCTGTACTTTGGCGGGGGCACACCGTCCATCCTTTCATCTGATGAAATAAAATCTCTGATTGATGAGGTTTTGAAATATTTCACTTTTGATCATGATATTGAAATTACTTTAGAGGCCAATCCGGATGATCTGGACAAAACCTTTCTTAAAGGCTTAGCTGATTCTCCGATAAATCGTTTATCAATCGGGACTCAAAGTTTTTTTGAAGCTGATTTAAAATTGATGAATCGCGCTCATACTGCGTCAGAAGCTGAGGGCTCCATCAAAAGAGCCCAGGATTTCGGATTTGAAAATCTTAGCATTGATCTCATTTACGGTTCGCCGACGTCTAATCTGGAAATCTGGAAGAAAAATTTAAATAAAACCATTGCACTTCAGGTTCCGCATATTTCTTCATATGCGCTGACAGTTGAATCTAAAACCGCCCTGGAAAACTGGATTTCAAAAGGTAAAATAAAGAGTCCGAAAGAAGAAGAGCAGAACAGGGAATTCTATTATTTATCAGATTTCCTGAAGGATAACGGATTTGAACATTATGAAGTTTCCAATTTTGCTAAGCCTGATTTTTATTCAAAGCACAATTCTTCATACTGGAAATACAAAGAATATCTGGGCATTGGGCCGTCTGCACATTCTTATAACGGATATGATATCAGGAGCTGGAATGTTGCCAATAATCAGCAATATATTAAAAAACTCAATTCAAATATACTGGCTAAAGAAGAAGAAATTCTTTCTCTTAAAGATCAATTTAATGAAATGATTATGATTGGTTTAAGGACGATTTGGGGAGTTGATTTAAATCGTTTGAAAGAAAAATTCAATGGTGAAATAATAGAACATTCCCAGAAAGAGATTCAGTCAAAACTTAAAGAAAAGATATTAATCGTTGAAAACAACCATCTGAAAATTCCGGAAAAGCACTGGTTTATGGCAGATGGAATTGCCTCTGACCTGTTTATTGTCTAAATTAATTTCACGTAATATTTTACGTGACAAAATTCCTTATTTTTGCATAAAATTTCAACGTTATTTTGAAAACTAAAAAGCAAGATTACTCGCATCTTTCACCGAAACAGCCTATCGGGATTTTCGATAGTGGTGTGGGTGGATTAACGGTTGCTAAAGAAATTAAGCGGCTGCTTCCTCATGAAGATCTTATTTATTTCGGAGACACCAAACACCTTCCTTACGGTGAAAAATCGAGAGAAGCCATCATTGAATATTCTACGAAAATCACTAATTTTCTGCTGGAGCAAAATTGTAAGGCTATCGTCATTGCCTGTAACACGGCGACGGCGAATGCACTAAATGAAGTGATGCTTTCCGTTGCAGGGAAAGTGCCGGTGGTTGATGTAATTAATCCTGTCGCGGAGAAAGTTTCTTATGAAATTCATAATAACGTCGGCGTTATTGCGACTAAAGCTACAGTAAATTCCGGTCTGTACAAAAAGAGCATCAGAAAACATAATAAATGGATCAAGGTTGATGAGCTGGCGACGCCTTTATTGGTTCCGGCCATTGAAGAGGGTTTTAAAAATCATCCCATTACCCATGCAATTATTTATAATTACTTGAGCAACAGTAAGCTGAAGAATATTGAAACCCTGATTTTAGGCTGTACGCATTATCCTTTATTAATCGATGAAATCAAACAATATTATGGTAACCGTGTCCGTGTAATTGATTCTCCTAATATTGTGGCCAATCATTTGAAGATTATTTTAGATAAATACAATTTGCTCAATGATCAGAATCCCAACCCGAGCTATCATTTTTATCTATCGGATTTAACGAAAAATTTTGAAAAAATCTCCAAGAAATTCTTCGGAAGATCCATCGATTTAGAATTAAAAGTATTATAACATAAAAGCTGTTTCACATGAGACAGCTTTATCTTTTAGAGACTAACTCAATTTGTCATCCCGTAAGGATCTAAACTATGCATAAAATATTCCAGTCAGGATTCCTATAGATGACGAAAGAGTCTAAGTATACTACTATGTAAACTAAAAATAGCCCCGATTGTAATGAAAATCCTTTTTTTGCAAAAAAAAGATTGTAATGGAAAGCGGGAAAAAGCTCCTAAAAGTTTAGATTGTATAAACAAAAAATCAGGAAATTATTCCTGATTTTGTATTTCGTTTACCTCTCCTTTATTGGGCTTAAAAAAACTGAAGCTCACGTTTCCGTACTTTCGGGTGTCGTATAAGTTCGGATGATCAAATTTCATACGGCTTTGATGCTCAATGACCAGCACGCCGTTTTCTTTCAGGTATTTATTGTTTAAGACCAGGGAAATGATTTCCTGGTACTTTTTCTCTTCCATTTCAAATGGAGCGTCGGAAAAAACAATTTCAAAAGATTTTTTGTTTCTGAATTTTTTAAGCCAGTCGAAAACATCACCACGCTGAACATTCACCTGCAAAGCCATATCTAAATCAGCAGCGGTAGAATTGATGAAAGCCGTGTGTTTCGGGTTCATTTCTACAGAAGTTATATCCTGGCAGCCTCTGGAAGCAAATTCCAGCGTGATGGAGCCAATCCCTGCAAAAAGATCAAGCACGGAAACCGACTGCATATCATACGTATTTTCCAAAATACTGAAAAGCGCTTCTTTGGCAAAATCCGTCGTCGGTCTTACATCAAAATTCTTTGGAGCAGCTATTTTTTTGGCTTTCCATTTGCCTGAAATGATTCTGTACATAATTGTTAAGTTTTAGATTGTAGATAAAGCATGCGGGTGACTTAAACCTGGTAACTGCTTCCTGTAACCTAATTTAGTATAAAATTTTTATTCGGAATATTATCGAATATGATTTTTAAATTTTTCACAAATTTCTGAAGTTCGGAAATAAAGGTTTCATTTTCCGTAGTTTCTCCGTAAGCAAAGAAATTCGTTTCATTGATCCCAAAACCGATCTTGCTTAAGGTAAACATGATGAAGTAAAGAAAATCAACCTCAGAATTAACATCCAGATTATTATATAAAATAACTTTCCTGTTGTCTATGGCAAAAAACTCACATTGATTGTGATAAAGATTAATGTGAATTTCCTTATTATTTTTATTATGGATGGAATTCAGAAACTTCTCGCCCGAAAAATTAAAATTCACAGGTAAAGCCAAATCTTTGATCTTTCTGTAAAAATCCTTAGGGAATGTGTAATAAAACTGAACTTTGAACTTCTCATTGATCGACAGCATCAGCTCTTCTTTTTCCTTGTCAACAGGGGCATTGAATGCGATCAGATCAAATCCTGTTTCATGCTGCGAAAATCCTTCCGGCATCAGTGTAAAATGATTCAGTGCCGAAACAACATGAATTTCATCAAACCTTTGTTTAATCAGTACTTCGTCCAGTTTATCTGAAATAAGATTTTCCGGAGATTCTTCATTTACGAAATACGATTTTTCTTCCACAATGCTTTTATTCCTGGCAATCTGGTAAGTCAGTCCGTCTTTGGTGAAAAGTAAATTAAGTATATTCATATTTCAATTCCTGCAAATTTAGTGAAATTCTACCATTACCGCACCTGATTGATGATGAAGTATTTCCTTATTGTAAAAATCAAGTCCGGTCTGGCTTTCCAGGATATCCAGAACCATTCGCTGAAGGGTTCCGTCTCCAATACCGTGAACGATCTCTAATCTTTTAAGATGATTTTTCCTGCAAAGATTCAACGTTTCGAGTAATCTTTCCTTCTGAATGAAAAGCCTTTCAAAACTGTCATAATCATTAGGGTTTTTAACAAGATTATGAAAATGAAGGTCAAGAACCAAAGCATTTTTCTGATGTTTTTTAGAAATGTTTTTTTTAGGCTCTGCTTTTTTTTCAACTTTAATATTTTCGTACAGATCTGAATTTTTCGGAACCAGTTTTTCTTTCGGATACTGATGTGTAAAACCATATTCATCTTTAAAAACAACAACATTTCCGTTGACCGAAGTTACAATCCCGCTCAAATCTTCATCTACCACCGAAACTTTATCTCCTATTTTCATAATTTTTCTAAAACACAAAATGCACAAATATTTTCACAAATTTCCACAAATTAAATTAGTGATATTCGTGAAACATTAGTGAGATCCGTGTTTAAAATTTAGGCCCCAATTCAATCACTTCCAGATCCTTGATTTCCGTACCGTCGATTACAAAACGCATCATCGTTCTCATTTTGTGCCATCCCTGCTTTCCACATGCTCCCGGATTGAGATGAAGCAGGTTGTTTTTCTGATCAAACATCACTTTCAAAATATGCGAATGGCCTGAAATAAATAGCTTTGGAGCTTTTCCCGCAATTTCCTGTTTTGCCAGCGGAGTATATTTTCCCGGATAACCGCCGATGTGGATCATCAGAACTTCCACACCTTCGCAAAAGAAACGATTCACTTCAGGGAATTCCGAACGGATTTTAGCATTGTCGATATTTCCGTAAACGCCTTTTAGCGGTTTTATTTTTTCCAGCTGCTCAATCACTTCCATGCTTCCAAAGTCACCACCATGCCATATTTCATCTGCCTGCCCGGCATATTCTAAAATACGGTCATCAATATATGAATGGGAATCGGAAAGAAGAAGGATTTTGGTCATTATCTGAAGGTTCTGTCGGTAATATTTTCGTCGTATTTTTCTTTAAATGTCTGCACTCTTTCAGGATTCAATTCACCATCATTATTGATTACTCTTTCTTTTAATAACCATTTGATCAGCTTTTCCATCGCTTTTCTGGAGTTCATGAAATTTAAGATTTTTGTAAAATCAGTGGATTCAACCTTTGTTTTTTCAGTGAGGAAATTTAGAACATAGTAATCATCATCCATATATTTGGGCGTTTCATTATCCATTTGTCTGAACATAAGGATTTCTTCATCATCTTTCATGCTGTAAAATGAATACTGCAGTACATTGATTTTTTCGGCTTTCAGGATCTGTTTCCCATCCAGCAGAACTTTATCGTCTTTAATGACAACTTCTTGGGAAAAATAAAAGCTTAGACCGGAAATTAATAGGAATAATGTCAATAGTTTTTTTGTTTTCATTTAATGTTTAAATTTTTACAAAGATAAACTTTAAAAAAAATTCCGGAAACTGATTTTTTAAGAACATTAAAAAGATATAAATAAACGTCTTAAATTAAGATTAAATCAGACGTCATAATTTATTACCTTTAGGCAAAAATTAAATGAAGCAGAAACTTTCTTTTTTCCTTCTTTTACTTGCTGTCGGTATTGCGAACGCACAGGTGGAAGAGAAAAAACTTGATGAACTTGTACAAAATACCCTGAAAACATTCGATGTGCCGGGTATGTCAGTGGGAATTATCAAAGATGGCAAAGTGATTTATTCAAAAGGATTTGGCGTACGCTCTCTAATGACCAAACAACCGATGGATGACAATACACTTGTTGGAATCGCCTCCAACTCCAAAGGTTTTACGTGTACGGCTTTGGCTATTTTAGCCGATGAAGGAAAGCTGGATTGGGACGATAAAGTTTCCAAATATATTCCTGAATTTCAGATGTATGATCCGTATGTTTCTCAAAATGTTACCATTAAAGATTTGGTGACGCACAGAACCGGACTGGGACTGGGACAAGGAGATTTGATGTTCTTTCCGGAAGGCGGAAATTTAACGGTCAATGATATTGTTCACAATGTACGGTATTTAAAGCCTGAAAATCCTTTCAGAACAACATTAGATTATAATAATATCATGTTCATTGTTGCCGGTGAAGTCATTCACAGAGTTTCAGGATTAAGCTGGGCAGAATTTATCGAACAGAGAATTATGAAACCTGTCGGGATGACTTCAAGTTTCGGAAGCTACAACAGGGCAAAAGCTGTTGCCAATAAAATCGATGCGCATGCTCCGGTTGACGGAAAAGCCGTTGCCGTTCCCCACGACTGGAACGAAACAGGCAATGCTGCGGGAGGAATTTTGAGCAATATTAAAGACATGACAACATGGGCAGAATTTCTGTTGAATAATTTCACCACGAAAGACGGTAAAAAATTAGTTTCAGATAAAAACGTTCATCAGCTTTGGAGCTTACAGATTCCAGATGCAGTGGCGGCAAAAAATCCTTATGACACCAGTTTCTACGGATATGGAATGGGCTGGTTTTTAAGTGATGTGAAAGGTCATAAACAAATTCAGCACACCGGCGGATTAATCGGAACGGTTACGCAGTTTACGCTGATCCCGGATATGAAATTGGGAATTGTCGTTTTAACGAATCAACAGTCCGGAGCTGCTTTCAGTACGATTACCAACACCATAAAAGATTCTTATTTAGGTATTGCAGACCGTAACTGGCTGAAAACGTATAGCGACAGAATGAAGAAAATGGAAGAAGGTTTTGACAAACAGAAAAAAGAAGCCTTTGCCAAATCAGAAGCTTTCCGAAAGGATAAAAACCTTCAGCCAAAAGCAGAACAATTCGTCGGAACCTATAGCGACAAATGGTTTGGCGATGTAGAAATCTCACAGCAGGGAAATGCTTACAGGATTTTCTGTAAAAATTCTCCAAGATTAAAAGGGGAATTACTGCCTTTTTCCAATAATTCTTTTATTATCAAATGGGATGACAGAAGCTATGATGCCGATGCTTATATTATTTTCGACTATGACGAGACAGGAAAAGCGCAGTCTGCCAGACTGAAACCGATTTCCGATGTTACCGATTTCAGTTTTGATTTTGATGATCTGGATTTGAGACGGAAATAATTTATAAAAAATCATTCAGGGGATGGTTATCAATAGGGACGGGCTTAGCCCGTCTTTCTGTTTTGGATTGGAGAAAAAGGCTTTAGCCGAAAATGATGGGTTAAGTTTGTTTGAACTTTTTATGTAACCACAAAAGTGACAAAGCTTTTAACACATAAGTCATATTAGATTAAATGATAAAGCGTTGCGCATATTTTAGAACACCCAAATTTTTAAAAATCTTTGATTTTTTTCTAATGTGCTCTAAAATATTTTTCAAAATTATCAAAATTCTTCTGTGGCTAATGTGTATGAATTCTCTATGAAAATCCGTTGTTTGATTTATGAAGATTCTTCGCTGCTCTCAGAATGGCAAAAGCCTCTATTTACAGACGATTTATTTAATTTTTCCCGGATCATAAAAAAAGAGCAGTCTCTTTTTGGCTCCGTCAAATTCCGACCACGAATTGCAGTCGATCTCAAAACCCGCAACACCACAAGTCGGGAAGTGGAAGATATCTTCAGAAATAGAATTGGCAAAATTGGAAATTCCATTATTGTGGGAGAAAAATGCTACAGAATTTACATTGTCATCTAAATCATAGATCACAGACTCAAAATTGCTTTCCGAAGGATTATAAAGTTTCTCATTCGTGACCATATTGATGTCATAAGACTGATTGAAGATTTTGCATGTATTCAATGCACGTACAGCCGGGCTCGACACAAAATAGTCGATTGCCACATTGTTATTTTTCATAAACCTGGACATCTGCATGGCTTCTTCTAACCCCTTGTCTGCCAAAGGTCTGTCGAAGTCCTCTGTTTCTTCGGGCCAGTCACTTTTCGCATGTCTTACGAGAATGAGTTTCTTCATATTTTCGTTTTTAGAAAATTAAAATTATAAAAAAAATAGCGGAATAAAAACATGATTTATAAAAAAAATGTGTTTGGAATAAAATCATTAAAATTTACTAAATTTGCAAACCTATGGGACAAATCCTTGCAATAGACTACGGAAAGGCACGTTGTGGTATTGCCGCAACCGACGATATGCAGATCATTGCAAGCGGTCTGGACACCGTGCCTACGCAGGCTTTAACTGAATTTTTAAAGAAATATTTCAGTGAAAACAAAGTAGATGAAGTGGTAATAGGCCTTCCTGTAGATCTGAAAGGAAATATTTCCGAAGTGGAAACCGACATTTTAAAATTTATAGATATTTTTAAAAACGAATTTCCAACGGTTAAAGTCAACCGCTTCGATGAGAGATTTACGTCCAAGATGGCTTCTTTTTTTATTTCCCAGAGCGGAAAAAATAAAAAACAGAGACAGCAGAAAGGATTAATAGATAAAGTAAGTGCAACCATCATATTGCAGAATTTTTTAGAACAAAGAACAAGATGATTTTACCGATAAGAGCCTTTGGTGACCCCGTATTAAGAAAAGTAGGAAAGGATATTGATAAAGATTATCCCAACCTGCAGGAATTGATAGAAAACATGTTCGAGACCATGTACAGTGCCAACGGAATTGGCCTGGCTGCCCCGCAGATCGGACTGGATATCCGTCTGTTTGTGATCGATGTGAGCCCGCTGGCGGAAGATGAGGACTATGAAGATATTAAAGATGAACTGGCAGAGTTCAAAAAGGTTTTCATCAATGCTAAAATTCTTGAAGAATCCGGGGAAGAGTGGAAATTCAACGAAGGATGCCTTTCTATTCCTGATGTGAGAGAAGATGTAAAGAGAAAAGGAACCATCGTGATCGAATATTATGACGAAAATTTTGTGAAACATACAGAAACTTTTTCCGATATTAGAGCCCGTGTAATTCAGCATGAATACGATCACATTGAAGGAATTTTGTTCACAGACCACTTAAGTGCCTTGAAAAAGAAGCTGGTAAAAGGAAAGCTGACAAAAATTACCCAGGGTGACGTAAGCATCAATTATAAAATGAGATTCCCCAAATAGTTTAAATAAAAAGAAGAAATAATAAAGCGCAAAAAGTTGTCACACCAAGCTTGTCGAAGTGAAACAGCGGCTTGCAGAATTTACAAAAAATAAAATTATGCTGTTAGAAAAAATAATTTCAATTTCAGGAAAACCAGGACTTTACAAATTAGTTTCTCAATTAAGAAACGGATTTATCATTGAAGACGTTACAACGAAGAAAAAAGTAAGCATCGGTAATTCAAGCCAGGTGAGCCTGCTGGATAATATCGCGATGTTCACATTTGAAAAAGAAGTTCCTTTGTTCGAAGTTTTTGAAAATATTGCGAAAAACTACGAGTACAAAGAAGCGATTCACCACAAAGCAACAGATGCCGAATTAAAAGAATTCATGACGGCTTCTCTTCCAAACTACGATACAGAAAGAGTTTACGCTTCTGATATCAAAAAATTGGCACAGTGGTACAACATTCTTCAGAAAGCAGGATATATCACTCCGGAAAGCTTTGTAAAAGCAGAGCCTGAAACACTGGATGGCGAACCGGCAACTGAAGAAGTAAACGTAGAAAAAGAAGCGCCTAAAAAAGCAGCCCCAAAAGCTGAAAAGCCAGCCGCTCCAAAAGTAAAAGCCACTTCCGCAGCCAAAGCCGCTCCTAAAAGCACGCACAGAAAACAGGGATAATTGATTTATCTTATTTTACAATAGAAGAGGCCGTCTCACAATTCGTGAAAACGGCCTTTTTTATGAAATTGTCCTGTATCCCTATAGGAGAAGGGTTTTCGTTTAAACGATTCTCAACCCACATTATCTAATTGTGATACACCTTCTTTTTTGTTAGGAATTCAATAATTTATGTTTGGACATCTATCAAGAATTTTTTGCGTCAAATTTTTAAATTCGTCATAACTTTTTTGAACAGCATAGACGTGTGCACCAATAGCACCATCTGCCGGCTTTAACAAAAATATTGGCTTATGCGCTTCCATAGACATTGGTGCCAAGCTCCTATAATGTTTTAGAAGAGCAATACAATTTAGATCAGTCTCAACATTGTTTATTTGGTGATCAGTAGTGGTATTTAAAACATACTCATTAAAGACATTTGGTATTCTATTAGCCCATTTTATATAAGATTTAACTGGTCGACTATCTTTTGCTGTGTATTGCATCACAATATATCCAATGGGATTGGTATGATTTTCAGGTATGTTAAATGTTAGATTTTGTGGCTTGTAGTGTTTTCTCTGTTCCCACTCTTCTTTCCACTGCTTCAATGTAGTACCTAAGTTTTTTATACCTTGTAGTGAAAAAAGGTCTGAAGCTACAGGCATAATTATATAATCTGAACTTATAGTAACGGCTCTATTAATAGCTCCCAAATTCGGACCCACATCTATTAATACTACATCAGCCTCAAACCGACTCGCAGCTTCTTCAATGATTGTTTTAAAGATACTAGTTACACGAAAAGAATAAATATCACGATTTAAACATTTTAACCAAGCATCACTTAATCGATCTTCAAATATTGAAAGTGCCAGGTTACCAAGGATTACCCCAAGATTATCATTAATATGTTCAATGTGAACTTGCACAGCAGGCTCACCGTTTACAATAGGCGTAATTGCGTGCAATATTGTTGAATGATTGTTATTTTCATATACTTCCTCAAGTCGGTCATCATTCAAAAACATAGATGTAAGATTGGATTGTGGATCAAGATCTACAGCAATTGTTTTTATACCTAATTCAGATAACATCCATGCAACATGATAAACCGTAGTTGTTTTTCCAACTCCTCCCTTGTTATTAAAAAAAGTAATAGTTCTCATAACCAATATTTATTTATTGGAACTGTAACCTTAAATTTTGTCGTTAAAGTTAAATCAAAATCGGGCTCACCATTTCCATTCTTTATTAATTCTACTTTTGCTCTTTTCACTCCATAATTAAATCTATTAACATATCCTAATATTTTCATGGCTTCAGCTAATACTACATTTCTGTAATCACTTGCATTTGGAAAATTTTGTGGAGTAGCTTCTCCATATAGTCCTCCTGGATTAATTATTTCAATTCTATCTGAAAATTCATATATGTATATTGGTGCATTTGACTCATAACTTCTATGCATTACGGCATTCATTGTTAATTCTCGAAGTGCCCAAAAAGGATAATTGGAAAAGAGCTCTTCTTGAAAAGTTTCATTCTTAATAGGTCGTTCTTTTATAACATTTCCTCTTATAAAATCATCTAGTTGTCTTAATTCTGTAATGAGGGCACCTGAAAATTTTTTTTCAAATTCTACATCATCAGTTATTTCTTTTCCAGAAAATTTAACATATTGTACGTAAGCACCCGGTAGATAAAATTCAGGATTCAAACCAAATAATAGAATACCAGCATTAGTTGGACAGTCTTCTTTTATATCATAAAATCGCAATGAAGATAACTGTTCTTCTATAGTTCTCCCATTTTCCGCTAAAGTTTCCTTATCAATTGCTGAGGTTAAATAATTAATTTTAAAAAGTTCCACACTTATATCTTCTAAATGTGAACCAAGTGCGGGCACTAAATCATATGTTTTAGCATATGAAGCTCGTCGTTCAGTCAATATACGTTCCTCTTCTAATGTAGCCTTATCTCTCCTCGGTCCAACTCGAATCCAGCATCTTCCATCAAATCTTACAGGTGGATAAGTCGATGGTTTTACTTCAATTACAACCACTTCTCCTTCTGGAAATTTAAAAACTGGGCTAACAACAATGGATGGCTGTGGTAAGACTTTTCCATTAGTTTTAATATTTCCAATGGTCTGTAACTGATCGTCTGTCCATTTCATTCCGGCTAAGGTTCCGTCATCATTTACACCTAGTAAGATATAACCGGGATGTTTATGGTTTGGAAAATCATTAGAGTATGCACAAATTGCTGGACCAAGTTTATCTTCTCTTATTGAGATTGTTCTCTCTATCCAGTCATTTTCCATGTTGGAAATTAACTGTTCTACATATTCTTTAGTCATTTATATATATTTTCAAAACTTATACTTATTATTTTCCATTTTTGAAATTAACTATGTGAAATTCTGGAAAGTTTATTGAATACGAAAATACGTTTTTTAAAGCAAAATATATGGAGAAATATAATGATCGCTTGAAAAATATTTTTATTAAATGTATAGTTTTTAACATTTAGCTACTAAAGAATTATTTATGAACGTATCTATACAATAATCTCAGAATAATAAATTTTACAACTAACTTTTAATTTTAATATATATTTACTCCTACTTGCTATATTTAGTAGGCTTATAACTATTAAAATTTTAAGTAAAAAATTACAAAAAACTTTCTCACTCAATCCCCTCAATCCCCACCACCTCACTCTCCATCACCTTCGTTCCGCTTTCATTATAAACCTGTTTCACTGTGACTTTTATTCGGTCATGTTGCGGAGTAGGGAAGTCCATCAGTTCTGAAATATTTTTGTAGCCGAAAGCTTTTGCCAGCAATGAAATGTGACGGGTAGAATATTTATGACGTTGTGTATAGGATTCTACATTATTTACGAAACTTTTTGCTACACCCATTTTTAGACTTAGCTGTTCTGCGCTAAGTTTCTTGGTTTTTCGGATCTTTCTTACATGATTTATAAATTCAAAATCAAATCCGGTAGTTTCGAAAGAAAATATATTTTGCATATTTATTAAAAAAATAACCCAATATGTTGGGTGTTTTAAAATTATTTTTTACATTTGTATCAGCGAATTAACAATCAGCCTGGAAGACCAATTAAAAAGACGCATTCCGAGTCAACAACGTCGGCAAAAATGTAGCCTTTACGCAGGTTTCAGGTGAAAACTTTCATACTACACAAATGATGAGAAAGAAAATTTTAATCCCGTCGCTCACAGGTCCGCCGTAATAACTGCGGCCTTGCAGCTTAGCCCATGACAGCGCTATACAAAACTGCCCGCAAGTGCAGGAAGGCGGGGTATAGCCTCACCCAAAAACCGCCACCCTCCGAAATTCCTTTATGCCTAAAGGAAAGCCGAAGTACGCTTAAACTCACCCTTAAAAGTACTGGCTTTCTGTCAATTTTCCAAATTATTTTCATCCCGAAAGGAATTTAAAAAAAAGTACACGGTCTGCATACAGCAGCGTAGTGATTGTTGTGAACATCCGGTAATGGCCTGCCAAAAGGCAGGCCGGCTCCGGTATGCTTAAGGATTGAAAAATTTTTGTATAATCTTAATAGGCGAAGTGGCCTGTGTGCCTTAAAAGCATTTCAAAAAGTTAACATTTCACTGTTTTGCGTTGCGATAAATAAGTTAATTTGATAAATCGCATCTAATCAGCGTAATCAGTGGGATATTAATTAAACAACTGATTACTATTGAATATCTGACGCTACGATCGCAAAGCAATGCTTTGTTATTTGTTAGTTTACCGTCGCCAAGACTGAACTATGTTCGTAAATCTTCAGTTTATGTTCAGCGAATGATCGCAATGCTTATTCAATTGTTGATCTCTTGAAGCACATGTATCATTTGCTGAGTGAAGCGCCTTTCCGAACTTAAAAACAGTGGCTATAAAAAAGATCTTAGTGACTCTTTGCGTTAAACGTATTATGCTTAATAACGGATAGTTAAAAATGATGAAAAATAAAAAAACCGACTTCGAAGCCCGGTTCTGGTCCGGCACCCGGAAATATTCTGCAGTAGGATTGCTGGAGGCATTTTTCCAGTTCAATGAACTGAGTGAAGTGAAAGAAACGCTCAGCATGATGTTGCAGTGTTCGGTACAGCCGAAAGCCCGGATCAGAAAAGAGCTTGCGGAAATTTTCCACCTGCACCAGTCATTGCGGTCATTGGTGCGGGCCGGCCGCCTGATTGGGGAAAAAGCAAAGAAGGAAATGCTCAGAGCTTCAGAAAACATCCATCTTATGATTCCGAATTCCCTCTCAAAAGAAGAATACCGGATTCCGGTGCGGGTATTTCGGAATGCTTTTAAAGTCTGCAGCCTGAAAGAATTCGATGAGTTTCTGTCGGCGCTGGTGTATTTCTCGCTGGGAAATTCCAGATGTGATCAGGAAAATAGGATCGTTATCCCGTATATCCAGCTCGTGAAAATGCTTGATGCCGCTTGGCTGATCGTGGAAAGGAATTCAAAATAAACTGTAGATTTTTAACCACAAAAGAGGCAAAAGCTTTAAAACACATTAGAAGCATGAGATTTAAGATGAATGCTTTGAAAACATTTCAGAGCATAGAAGAAAGAAAATCAAAGATTTTCATTGGAGTACCAGAATAGGCATCCGTTTGTCATTCCCGCAGGGAATCCAGACGCGAATTTTTCCATGCGAATCTCTCATACGATGTTGAGATTCCCTTCGGGAATGACAAACGTTGTGGTGAGTTTTTGCAGATTAATTTTATATAACATTGCCTTCAGAAAGAACCGTTCAGTAGCGTGATCAATTGTCGTGAAGCCAGACCTAGTGGTCTCTTATAAGTAGAACGTCTCTGTGAACCTTTCAGCAACATGCAGGAACATTTTCTCCGAGAACTTTGTGTTCCGCTTTCAGAAGCGATGCCTGCATTTGCGAAAATCAGTGCCCATCTGTCGTTTAAATTTTAACGCAAAAGAACCAAACAGAATATTTCCCGTAAATTTGTAAGACTTGAATTCTCAATTATGAATACCAAACAGGAAAAACTGGAAGCGTTCGGAAGATTATTGGATATTATGGATGATCTGCGTGAAAAATGCCCGTGGGATCAGAAACAGACGCTGGAATCCCTTCGCCATTTAACACTGGAAGAAACTTACGAGCTATCAGATGCGATCCTTCAGAATGATTTACAGGAAATCAAAAAAGAATTGGGCGACGTATTGCTGCATCTTGTTTTTTATGCCAAAATAGGTTCAGAAAAAGAAAGTTTCGATATTGCAGATGTCATTAATTCACTCAATGAAAAACTGATCTTCCGTCATCCTCATATTTATGGAGATACCGAGGTAAAAGATGAAGAAGAGGTAAAGCAGAACTGGGAAAAATTAAAGCTTAAAGAAGGTAATAAATCAATTTTAGGCGGCGTTCCGAAAAGTTTGCCAAGCATGGTAAAAGCTTATCGCATTCAGGATAAGGTAAAGGGAATCGGGTTTGAATTTCACGATGCGGAAGACGCCTGGAAAAAAGTAGATGAAGAAATTCAGGAGTTTCATGCTGAAACAGATCCGGATAAAAAGGAACAGGAACTCGGAGATGTATTTTTTTCCCTGATCAATTATGCAAGAATTTCAGGAATTAATCCGGATTCTGCCCTTGAAAGAACCAACTTAAAATTTATTTCAAGATTTCAGAAAATGGAAAATTTAGCTTCTGAACAAAATTTAAAATTAGCAGAAATGTCACTGGAGGAAATGGATGTTTTGTGGGAAAAGGCTAAACAGTTACAGTAAAATGAAGGTAAAGAATCCGATACATCACCGTTTTCAATATCTGTTGGAATTTAAGCAGACCGAGCGCAAATGGCATTTTCCTTTTCTTGCGGCACTTTGTATCGGGAGCTGCCTGTTTATTGGTTATTATTCAGGGAAACCTAATTATGGAGCGCTTTCCAGTTTGGGAGCATTAACGATTTTATATTTTACTTCTGCCCCGATCACGCAGCGAATGATTCACCTGGCAGTTTGTGCATTTGGAATCGTTTTCTCATTTTCGGTAAGCTCTTTTTTTGGATTTAATGCCTATGCGGCAGCGCTATCATTGGGTATTATTGCTTTTCTGGCACATTTTATCTCTTCTTATTATAAAATTCCACCGCCCGGAAATTTTTTCTTTATCATGGTGGCGGCTATGGCAAGCACTTACAAATTTGATCTGGAAATGATTCCCACCAGAGTGGGGCTTATGGCGATGGGAGCTATTTTATCATGCTCATTGGCTTTTTTATATTCGGTTTTTATTGAAAAAAGCGAAGTCATTACTTTCCCGAGAAGAACATTTAACAAAAGACGATATACCAAGTTTGTAGAAAGTACGATCATTGGCTTTTTTATGGCATTAACACTGATCGTCGGGCATCTGTTACAGTTTAACAATACCTATTGGATATCTATTTCGGCGGTTGCTATTATTCAGGGTCGGAATTTTGAGCATGTAAGGCAGAGAAATATGCACAGGATCCTTGGAACTTTTATCGGAATCGGCTTTGCATGGATTATTCTTTTGTTCAATCCTGAAAAGGTGTTCATGATTGTGATCATCACGGTTCTTCAATTCGTTATTGAATTATTGATTGTCAGAAATTACGGTTTTGCGGTTGTGTTTATCACCCCTCTAACTATTCTTCTGGCAGAAACAGGGAGTACGGTTCACCATAATGTTGAATCTCTGATGCATGCAAGATTACTTGACACCATTATTGGAAGTCTGATCGGTCTGGCAGCAGGATTTTTTCTTCATCATCAGCAGATGATCAATAATTTAGAGAAAAATATCAGATTCTCTTATTTTCAGTTTAAAAAATTAAAAAAATAAATATGTTACGAGTTCTTGTTTTATCGGCATTCTTACTATTGAGCTGTAATCCTAAAGCTCAGGATTCTCCCAATAACGGCGGTTTGGAAGTAGAATTTTCTTTGCCTAAAAAGCTTAAAGAAGTTTCAGGAATTGCTTTGTCTAAAGATAAGCAAACGATCTGGGCCATCGAAGATCGGGGAAACAAGAACGTTATTTATGGTCTTGACAGGCAAGGAAAGCAAATTGCTGACGTGCTGGTAAATAATGCTGAAAACAACGACTGGGAAGATATCACAACAGACTCTGAGGGAAATTTTTATATCGGGGATTTTGGGAATAACGACAATGACCGCCAAAATCTTTCTATTTTAAAAGTTGATCTTAAAGATGCTTCACAAAAGTCAACAGAGGTAATCCAGACGACAAGATTTCATTATGAAGGGCAGACAGAATTTCCTCCGAAAAAATCAAAATGGCTTTACGACTGTGAAGCTTTTGTAGAGACGAAAGGAAATTTTTACCTGTTTACCAAAAACCGAAGCAAGGGTTTTGACGGGACTTTTCTCGTTTTTAAAGTTCCTAACAGGGAAGGAGATTTTGAGGCAAAATTAATTGGTACATTAAAGCTTGATGGAGGATATAGTGATGCTGCCATTACTTCAGCGGCAATCAACCGTACCGGGGATAAAATTGTTTTGCTGAACCATAAAAATGTTCAGATTCTCACGGGTTTTACGGAGAACGATTTTAATTCCGCCAAGATTCAGAAAATATCCTTGGATCATAATTCTCAGAAAGAAGCCATCACTTTTATTGATGACAAAACATTGCTGATCGCCGATGAAAAGGATAAAAAAACCGGAGGCAACGTCTATCGGTTTAATTTGAAATAAAATTTAACTGATGATTTTAGCTGCGGAAATTTTTCAACGCAAAGATGAGTTTTTCATATCGTTGATTTCAGAAGGTAAAGGAAAATAAATTAGCTTCGCAAAGCTTAAACAGACGCTTCATCAATCAGCCTGCTGATTCATGCTTTGCTTTCTCTAAATAATAGTTGTGCAGGAAATCCTTTGCGTTAAGAATTAGCACGCAGATTTGGCAGATAACGTAGTTTTTACATATGATGGATGACGTGGCTTGGATTCTGCCCAGCCGTTAAGAACGCAAAGTTCACGGAGAGAATTTTCCTGCATGCTGCTAAAAGTTCACGGAGCCGTTTCACTTATAAGAGACCTCCAAGGTTGGCTTTGTTACGATTGGTCTAAGATTTCAGTTTTTTAACTAGGGAGTAAAGACTATTTACATAGTTTAACACAACGCTTGTCATTCCCGAAGTGAATCTCAACATCGTATGAGAGATTGCACGGAAAGATTCACATCTGGATTCCTTGAGGGAGTGGCAAACGAGCTGCATATTTTAAGCACTCCAATGAAAATCTTTGATTTTCTTCTTCTGTGCTCTAGAATATGCGTAAAGTTTACCCCTGAAATCTAATGTGACTCATGTGCTAAAAGATTATTTAACGGTAAGCTAAAACGCAAGTCCCACACCACCTGAAATTCTACCCCCGTCTTCCCCGGTGAAATAATCTATTCTTGCAGAAAACATTTCAAGAATATTCAGCCAGAACCCTGCACCAACACCCTGATGCCATTTGTCAGAGGATTCCCGGTCCATCCAAACTCTTCCGAGGTCATAACCAATGAGGACTCCCATATTGGCGGGAGCGATGTTATTTTTAATTCTTCCAAAATCCCATCTTACTTCGGCATTATTGACAAAATAAGACTTCCCTGCAAATCTTTCATTCCTGTAAGCACGCATGGCATTATTTCCACCTATTGCGGCTGCCTGGTAGAATTCAAAATTATTATTGTTGATAATCATGGCATTGGTAGAATTGGCAAATACAAACCTGCCTTTTTTATCAATTCTGTGGAATATATTCAAAGTTCCCTGAAAGGTTGCGAAATTTTGATCGAAGGATGAGATATTGGCTTTCCAGCCGGCATTTAGGGCAAATTCCATTCCTAACGTAGGAAACGCATTATTATCTAAATTTTTAAAACCAAATGTATAATTGGCGCCTGCAAACTGCTGTCCGTTGAAAACTTCGGGACTGACATCCGGGGAAACGGCTACAAAACGGTCATCATTTCTCTGTACTTTGGCATGCTCAAAGGTCAGCTGGAACTGATGTTTAAGATTATGCCAGCTTGTTGTGGATAATGACGGGGCAAATTTAAACTGTGAAATCCGTACACGGTTGTAATCTCTTTCAACGGCCTCTCTATCATATTCAGTTTCATTACCAAGGCCAAAGAACGTTCTAGCAAAAAACGGTGTGGTATAAGATGCGTCAATACCGGCATCCCAGCCTCCGATTACTTTCTTAAAGATTCCCCTGTAACCGAGATTAAATCCTCCAGTAGCGGTGTATACATTGGCTCTGAGGCTGTGTCTTTGAGTATAAGGATCCCTGATGAAATTATTTACCGTATAATTGGCTACAACGCCCAGAATAACTCCGTCATCCGGATTGAAATTGGCATTCGGATAGCCTGCAAAGAAATTGTATTTCGGATGTTTGTAATTATAAGTGTTAATGGCATAATCATCTGAGATATGTTTTGTAGTCCCTTTCGTATTGTACGTATTTTTCTGTGATTTAAAATCATAAATTTTTACCTTACTGCCGTCAGCAATATGATAAGTATCATGGTTATAACCTCCGATCAGGCGGATATTCATTTTCGGTCTTCCATCCCCTGAAACTTCATAGATATCATCATCTTCAAGTCCGTAAATCCATAGTTCCTTTGTTTTGGAATCGTCATACGTTTTTTCAAAAACAAGCTCAGGATTTTCTTTCTTTTTGTCTAATTTATATTGTTTAACATTAACTGAATTTCCTGTTTTCGTAATGACAAATTTATCAGGATTTACCGTTCCTGCTAATGGAACTTTTTTCTGTAAAACATCATAGTATTGAGTCGCGTAGGTCTCTAATTTTGTTTTTCTTGATTTAAGCTTTCTCTGAATTTCTGCAATATTTTCGTCCTGTACCTCTTTTGGTAAATTCTTGAAAGCATTATCAATATCCTCATCCGTGAGATGCTCCTGAATATATTTTGCCTGTGCGATCCATTCTTCCTGGGTTGCACCCTTAAGGAAAACGAGATCAAGAGGATAAGGTTCCATGGAAAGCCATTTTACGCTTCTGATATCATCTTTAAAAGTTTTCATGTGGCGTATTGCCGGAATATTCATGATAATCTTAAAGGCATTACCATCATATTTGCTGAACGCCTGATCCCGGTCACGGGGTATTGGTTTATAAACTACTTTATCGCCTTCCTGATATTCTGCCCATTTCCATTGGTCGGAATGGCGGTCCCAATCGCCGATCAGCATATCAAAAAGTCGGGCCCTGATATACAATTCCTGGTCTACCGAATATTTGTAATTTTTGTTAAAATTTTTAAGCACATCATCCGTTGAAACAATATCTTTTGCGTTATCTAATGAAGCAAGCGTTTTAGGATCTGAAGAAAAACGTTCTTCTATCATGTACATTTCATCTCCGTAATTCAGATTATATTCTCCCAACGCTTTTTGTTTAGGAATATAATATAATCTTGGATTGCTGTGATAAAGATCAATTTTATCAGCCATATTTCCTACAGCAAACGGAGTAAAAGGATGGTTGGCAGTATAAAAATCCAGCAGGAATTTATCCGGGAACGTGTTGTTCAGTTCATTTCCAAAAGTACTTTTTCTGAATGCCATATTGTTAAGGAAACGTACCGCACTTTTTTTCACGCCTCTCATCACAAATTCCTGTCCGTCCTGTACTTTCAGACGAAGACTGTTTGATTGATTTCCTCCGCCTTCTCTGAACGGGGTATATCCTCCGTCAAGTGTAGAAATATTAGCGGTCGGAGCTTCGATAGGCATTCCATAATATTTTCTGTAATGCTCACCCCAGAGCCATCTGTAAAATTTTCTTTTTTCCGTCAGTTTTTTAGGGTAAATTGTAGATGTTACGGTAGAGGGAAAAGAATCGGGATAATTATTGATAAAATCGGTCGGTTTTTTTGTTACCTGAATATGTGAAAGTTTTTCTAAAGAATTATCTTTTGTCGAAAAATATTCAACGTCAGCACTTTTATCTTTTCTGATGTTTAATACGGCAAATCCGCTTCCTCCATAGGAAAAGTCTGTTTTTTCTTTGATCGACGCAGGATCTACCTTAGAGCCGGCACCACTGATGATCTGCCGGATGTTTCTTGCTTCATGATATTGCAGGTTGTGATCGTGCCCGGAAACAAAAATAACATTCTCCTTTTCCTGAACGATGCTTTTTAATCTGTTCGCAAGATCAGCATAATGTTGATTGTTAATGTCTTCCGGATTTGCTCCTGATGAACTTCTCACCACATTGATGAGGCTTGCTACTCCCGGTACCGGAATTTTACTCTTCAGAGGAAAAAGATTAGATTTTGCTGAGCTGAATCCTGCATGGGTACCGCTGCTGATCACAGGATGATGGAGGGCAACAATGATTTGTTTATCCTGATTTTTATTAACAAGATCCTTAAATTCAGTGAAAAAATCATCACGGGTTTTTATATCACAGTTTTTGTTGATTCCCGGATGTTTGTCCCAGTTTAGCAGTGCCCATTCCGAATCAATGACAATTAATTTTATATCTTTTGTTAAGCTGATGTCATCAATCGGACATGAGTTTTTAGGGAGAAAAGCTTTTTTATCATTTAAATAGTTTTTTACAAAATCCTCCTGGGCTTTCATTCCATCCAAACCGTTGTACCAATCGTGATTCCCGGGAATAACCAGTGTTTTTCCTTTAAAGTTTTTTACGATGGAAAGCTGGTCTTCCAGTTTTTTCTTTGCCACATCATAATTTTTATCAGACTTGTCAGGCATCCCATTGGGATAAATATTATCACCCAGAAAAATCAGCATTGAATTGCTGTCTGCGGCGTCCAGCTGGCTTTTGAGTAAATTTAAAGTATGCTGAGACTGAGGCTCATCTGCATTTCCTGCATCTCCTACCAGGAAAATTTTAAAATCATTATCTGATTTTATATCCGAATTGTTTACTTCAGATAAGTTTTTGCCTTTTTTTACGTTATATGTTGCGCAGGAATAAAGAACTCCGGCAGACAATACGAATCTGACAGCAAGAGAAGTATATTTTAGATGAGTTTTCGAGTATAAATTCATAAATTTACATTAACAAAATTTCGGTGATGGACATTTTACAAAAAGCCAAAGATTATGTTGAAACCTTATTCAAAGATAAGCTATCTTCGGTATATTTTTATCATAATTTTATTCATACTACATTTACGGTAAATAAAGCTGAAGAAATCTTAAAAAATACTCCTGTAGCTGCAAAAGATCAGGAAAAGGTATTGCTTGCTCTCTGGTTTCACGATACAGGATACATAGAATGTGCCAAAGACCATGAAGAGAAAGGCGTAGTAATCATGAAAAATTTTCTCCAGAAAGAAGGGTATGCTGAAAATGATATTGATGATATCGCAAAACTTATTCTGGCAACGAAAATCACTTATGAGCCACAAAATCTTCTGGAAAAAATTGTAAAGGATGCAGACTGCAGCCATTTTGCCAGCCATGACTATAATGATATTTCTGATTCTTTACGGAAAGAGTGGGAACTTACCAATGTAAGATGTTTTTCCAACGATGAATGGAACGCCGGAAATCTCGATATGTTAAAGCATAAGCATCGTTTTTACACCGATTATGCAAAACAAAACTGGCAGCCTTTAAAGGATAAGAATATTAAAAAAATTGAAAAGAAACTGGAAAAGGAAGACGATAAAAAAGACAGCTCTGAAAGTAAAAAATCTAAAGAGAAAGAGCCTAAATCAGACCGCAGTGTTGATACATTGTTCAGAGTGACATTGAGCAACCATACCAGATTAAGTGATATTGCAGACAGCAAAGCCAATATTCTGTTGTCGGTCAATGCGATTATCATTTCTGTCTGTCTATCGGTGTTGGTTCCAAAGCTTGATACTCCAAAGAATTCTCACCTAATCATTCCGAGTTTTATATTGTTATTATCTGCTGTTTTAACGATCATTTTTGCCATTCTTTCTACAAAACCAAATGTTACCAAAGCAAGATTTACAGCAAAAGATGTTGCTGACAGAAAGGTAAATCTGTTATTTTTCGGGAATTTCAATCGTATGATTTTTGATGATTATCAGGATGCGATGAACATTCTCATCAAAGACCGAGATTATATTTATGACTCAATGGTAAAAGATTTATATTATCTCGGAAAAGTTTTGGATAGGAAATACAGGCTTTTATCAATCACATACCAGATTTTCATGGCGGGAATCGTGATTTCCGTATTATCTTTCGGATATGCTTTTTTAAGTCTTTAAATCAATATTAACTCCATATTGCAAACTCATCTGTCAGGATGAGCTTTTTTATTTTGCAAATGAAACTCTTAATGCCAAAAGTCCTGTAATTCCCTGCAGATCTTCTACGCGGAGGAATTCAATATCATTTTTCAAAATACTTTTTTTCTGAAGCTTGCTTATATAATCAAGATATTCTCTCTGGTTTTCCATACCGAAATACACGATGGTTATTTTCCCGGGACAGGTAATTCTCTCGGAAGAATCTTTTACATGGGCTTTATCAAGACGCTTTTTAATGATTTCGTAGTAAGAGTTGAATGCTCCGTCAACATCAAAACGCTTTTCGTCCATTCTGAAACGGATATCTATTTTCTCATTGTACACAAAAATTAATGAGGCAATATCCAGTGGAATTGGCAGATCTTTCTTAAAATTATGAAATTCTCTTTCCATATTACATATCGTCTTGAGCTGCCAGTATCTTAGTTTATGAACAACTTTTGAATGATAATGAAGTTCCGGAGCAATATTTTGTCCGATATACAAATTATGTTCAATTCCATCTGATTTAAACCTTTCGTAATAATGCGGGAAAATCTGCTGCGCCTTTATCTGACTTTCATCCAATACGTCCGCAAGTTTTCTGTTTACCAATGTAATTGAATCATCAAGATTTTTACGTTTACTGTAAAATAAATCATTTTGTATAAAAACCTGACTGAAATAATCTTTTATTTTTGCCTTTACTTCACTGGAAGACTTGATCTCCAACTTAGCCTGTAAAAAAGGGTGGATCTCATCCCTTAACAGCCGCTGAAAACGTTGTTCACTGTCCGCTTTTATTTCATTATTCAGTTCATTCTCAAAAATATCGATAGCCAGAACATATTTTTCGGTATCAGATTCCAGCATAGAGAAAATTTCATGCAGACATTCGATTTGCTGGTTGAGGTCTTCGAGCATAAAATTATAACGCTTTTCGGAAGATGAGCGGATATCTGAAAACCCAAAAAGAGGCGTAAGATTTTTAAAGGTGATTTGCTTTAGAGTATATATTTTTTTAGAAAGAGAGGCATTAAAATATTTTTCAGCTTCATTCCTGAATTTCCAGACAACACTATCATGGATCGAGGTATATTCACGCTGGATAATTGCTTCGATCTGATAGTTTTTTTCAAAACTGAATCTGTTTATTGAAAACAGGATCATATCCGAAAAAAATTCGAGTTTTTTTAGTTTCAGGCCATTGAAGCTGTTGACAATAGGGGAGGTAAATTCTATGATGGCGACTAACTCATTCTCTTTCATGATCGGGATGACCATGAAACTGTTGATCTTATTATCACTTAAAATTTTAAATGAAGGCAGAGATTGTATATCGTGATCCAAATTCGAAATGTTGGAAACTACGATAGGCTTGGAATTATGATTTAAATTTGTGAAAGTACTCCGTCTCGTTTCTTCATCAGAAGCATTGATCCAGAAATCAAGAATATGGTTGGTAAAAACATTTTCATAAATCGGAAGTTTCTCCAGACGCTGGTCTTTTTTGTTAAAAAGCATTAATCCAAAATTAAGCTCCGCAACATCAAAATAAGATTTGAAAATTTCAACCAGATTTTCATCCGGCGAAAGGTTTTCGGGGTCAATGTTGATCATGCTGGATTTGAGATCGGATAACGCCACTTCAGAGGTGCAGTCTACCAGGGAAATGATGGTAAAGCCTTTTAATATCCAAGATTCTGACGGGAAATATTTTTTCCACATCTTATAATCATCAAGATTTTCCAGCAGCGCATCCACCACTTCTTCCGAAGGAAGTTTTGTGCCTTCTTTAGGATATACTTCTGTAAAATCGGAATTCACTGTGATTTTGTAATGCTTCATGATTCCCAGCCTGTTCGGGATATCATAATAAAACGGAAGCGAGCTTTTGATATCTCTTTTGTAATAGACCTGTAGGATCAGGCAACAGCAGAATACATAAAATTCATCATCATCAATATTCCGAAGCTCGATTTCGAAATCTTTTCCGGCATCTTTAAGAATATTTTTAAATCTTTCCGTGTAGTTGAATGTTACATTGGAAAGAGGAATACTGGCCGCTTTTATTTCGTTATTGGTAAGTCCTGTAGGAAAGAGATCTGAAAGCAGAAGCTTAATAAGTTCATCATGTTTTTCCAGCAGGGAAATATCCTGAAAACCATCTCTCAGTTCCCGGAAATTTTTGGTCTTATCGATCAACGATTTGGCATAGTTGACACGATAATCCAGACGGTCATTATATCGGATGTGTTCCAGTACATCCAAATATTTTTTGAAAGAAATATAAACCTGAAATGGAGCGTCTTTTTTATAAAGATTTGCCAAAACTGAAATTTAAAGTAAAGGTATAAAAAAACCACAACTTAGCGGTTGTGGTTTGTTATTTTAAACGATTTTTTATAGTCCGAACTGCTTTGCAAACAGGTCAGGGAAAACTCCCAAAATAATAATTGAAGCAATTATAACTATCGCAACAATATTATAAGTTAAAGTTACTTTCTCTGAAGATTTGAATGTACTTTCTTTAAAGAAGAACATTGAGATAATTAATCTTAAATAATAAGCAATGGAAAGGGCAGATCCTAAAACGGCTACCAATACCAGGAAGACTCCGTGGTCTGAATTCATTGCCTGAGAGAATAATGCAAATTTCCCCATAAAGCCGGCTGTCAGTGGAATTCCTGCCATTGAAAGCATAGAAATTGATGCTACTGTAGCCAACAATGGTTCTGTTTTTGCCAGGCCTCTGAAAGCTCCAAAAGATGTTTCTCTTTTTAGTTTTTCAACATAAATCAGACACATGAAAACGCCCACTGTTGCTAAAGCATATGCAAATAAATAAAATGCCAGATTATAAGTGGAAAGGCTTGTCATTCCGAAGAACACTAAACCGATGTATCCTGCATGGGAAACTGATGAATATGCCAGCATTCTCTTTGCATTTGTCTGAGCAAGACCCATAACGTTTGCCAGTAATAAAGTGATGATCAGGAATACGCCGAAAACGTTGATCCATTCTTCTGTAACACCTCCGAAACCAATGGTCATTAATCTGAACAATGCATAAAACCCGGAGATCTTCACCACACTTGCCATAAAAGCTGTAATCAATGAAGGCGCCCCATAATAAACATCAGGACTCCACATATGGAAAGGTGCCAATGCTACCTTGAATGCCAATGCACAAAGAATCAGTAATACGCCCAGGATGAACATTACATCTTTAGGATTTGAAACTCCAAAATCCTGGATTTTATATAAATCAAAACTTCCGGTACTTCCGTAGATAAATGCAATACCAAACAACAGGAATCCTGTCGCAAATGCACCCATTAAGAAATATTTTATGGAAGCTTCATTTGATCTTAAATCCGTTTTGTTGGCGCCCGCCATTACATATAAAGGAATAGAAAGGATTTCCACTCCTAAGAATAGCGTTACTAGATTCTGGTATCCAAAAAGGATAATTCCGCCACATAGTGCGAAAAGCATCAATGCATATAATTCTGACTGATGGCTTCTGTGGTTGCTGAATGCAAAACCTCCCAAAAAGAATAATAATAGTGTGGTTACAATTGATATTTTTGTGAACAACGCAGTATTTTCGGTATAATCATACATGTGTCGGTATTGTGCGAAGAATGCACATTCCGGCATGAAACTTACCCATAATGCGATGATCAATCCCAAAATCCCAATGTATCTTGCGAATTTTCCCTGTTCAAAAACTCCTGAAAATAACGCAACAACTGCCGTTAGGAAAACAATAATTAAAACACTCATAATTTATAGTTGAGATTTGAAGTTTAAAGTCTTTAGCTTTTCTCTAATCTTCCCCGATCTCCTAATTTTTTAGTTTTTTAAATCTTTTAATTTTTAACTGGCCATTGCCGTGTAGATAAACTTCAACGAACTGTTCACCATTTCGATGATCGGCTGTGGGAAAATACCAAATACAATCACAAAAACCGCTAAACTTGCCAACACAGAGAATTCTACTGTAGATAAATCTTTTGCTGTACTCAAAACTGCCTCATCACCCTGTCCGAACATTGCTTTTCCGTAGAATCTCAATAAATAAACAGCGGCAAAGATGACGGTAAGACCGGCAATTACTGCCGCCAATCCGTTGAAATCATAAACAGACTTCAACAAGATAAATTCTCCGATGAAACCATTGGTCAATGGAACGCCCATAGAACCTAATATAATGATCAGAAACAATACAGCAAACTTAGGCGCTACTTTTGCCAAACCTCCCATTTGTCTGATATCTCTTGATTTGAATCTTTTGTATAAAATATCACAGCAGTAGAATAAACCTACAACGTTGATACCGTGAGCAAAAGTCTGCACCAAAGCTCCTTCCGCCCCTTCAATATTGAAAGTTCCTCTTAATGTGATTACTGCAGAAGCAAAAATACCTGCAACCATAAGCCCCACGTGGGAGAATGAAGAATATGCAATAATTCTCTTCATATCGGTCTGGATAATTGCGATCAAAGCTCCATGAACGATTCCTACGATGGCTAAGATAATTACAATCTGTCCTGAAATTCCTGCTATCGGAAGCGGTGTGATCGGTAATAAATAACGCATAACTCCATAAATCGCCATTTTAAGCATGATCCCTGACAAAAGCATTGACCCTTGCGTTGGCGAATAAGTATACGTATCCGGCTGCCAGGTATGGAAAGGAAATACCGGTAATTTCACTGCAAAAGCAAAGAAAATAAACCAGAATACCACCGTTTGTTGGGTTTCGTTTAATTGAGCATTATACAAATCTGTTAGCGCAAAAGATGGTGAATGTATTCCAACATAAATCAATCCGGCTAACATGAATAATGATCCAACGAATGTATAAACGAAGAATTTCGTCGTGAATTCAAATCTTTTATTTTCCTGACCCCAAAGTCCGGCAATAAACCAGATCGGAATCAACGTTACTTCCCAGAAAATATAGAACAATAGTCCGTCAAGCGAGGTGAAAACTCCCACTAATCCGAACTGCATCAGCAGGATTAAACCGTAGAAGGTATTTCTGTAGCTTACATTTTCATTAAAAGAAGATAAAATAATGATTGGCGTTAAAATATTCGTCAGCAATAAAAGAAGAAGGCTCATCCCATCGATACCGAAGTGAAGCGTGCTCTTAATAAATTGCGACCATGGGTAATTGATCTCGTGCTGTAATACGCTGTCTACTGTCGGATTAAAATCAAAATCCGCTGCAATGTAGAAGGTTATAAGCATTTGTACCAACGCAATTCCCAGTGCCAAATATTTGCTGGATTTATCTTTCCATGCAAAAACTAATCCCGAACCTACTAGAGGTAATAGTAATAATGTTAATAATAAACCAGACATTATTGTAATATAAAGTTAACAATCAGTATAATTCCCACCGCCAAAGACATGATCAGAATGTAGTTCTCAACATTTCCGTTCTGGATGCGCTTCATGGCTTTTCCGCTGTCTTCAGCACCTTCGCCCACGAAGTCTACAAAACGATCAAGAATACCCTTATCAAACATCCTTCCTCCGCGTCCCAATCCTTCAACAGTTTTTACAATCAATGCATTGTAAAGCTCGTCAATATATAATTTTCTGGCAGACAGTTTTTCCCATCCTGTGTACTGTTCTTCCGGCAATGCTTGTTTTTTCTTATTTACATAAGTGTTTTTAACCATAAACCAAACAGTAAAGAACATAAGAACTGTAGCGCCTAAAAGTATCATTTCAGTACCAAACGGAACCCCGGAAAGAGTTGCTTCCATTTGGTTAAAACTCTCCTCAGTGAGAACCGGTTTCAGCCATTCCATTAATTTTGCATAATGACCGTGACCGATAAAGTGAGGAAGGTTGATTAAACCACCAACTACAGAAAGAATCGCCAATACGATCAATGGTAATGTCATATTTGTCGGGCTTTCGTGTAAGTGATGTTTTTGTTCTTCAGTACCTCTGAACTCTCCATGGAAAGTTAAATAGTACAATCTGAACATATAAGTTGCCGTAATTGCCGCTAAAATAAATAAGATCACCCAGTATACCGGATTTTTAGCAAAAGCAGCTACTAAAATTTCGTCTTTAGAAATCATCCCTGATAGTAAAGGGAATCCTGAGATCGCCAATGTTCCGATAAGGAAAGTAGCGTGAGTAAGCGGAATATATTTTTTCAAACTACCCATGAAACGCATATCCTGCTCGTTGCTCATCGCATGAATCACAGAACCGGCCCCTAGGAACAATAATGCTTTGA
The DNA here is from genome assembly GCF_057815395.1 of Chryseobacterium sp. 27AL. Lineage (NCBI taxonomy): Bacteria > Pseudomonadati > Bacteroidota > Flavobacteriia > Flavobacteriales > Weeksellaceae > Chryseobacterium > Chryseobacterium sp. 27AL. The sequence goes on from NZ_JBYRIW010000003.1 coordinate 81,953, forward strand.
AGAAAGCGTGTGTCATTACGTGGAACATCGCTGTGGTATAAGCTCCCAATCCTAAAGCGATGAACATAAATCCAAGCTGAGAAACTGTGGAATAGGCCAATACTTTTTTGATGTCGTTCTGACGCAGTGCGTAGAAGCCAGCCAAAGCAGCTGTCAAGAATCCGATGAATAAAATTCCTCCCTGAACAGTTGGTGCTAAAGTAAATAAGAAGTTTGATCTTACGACCAAATAGATACCCGCTGTTACCATCGTTGCCGCGTGAATTAACGCAGAAACAGGAGTCGGCCCAGCCATCGCATCTGGTAACCATGTATATAACGGAACCTGAGCTGATTTACCAGTAGCACCGATAAATAAACTTGCCGTAATAAAGATAATTACACTTCCGTCTAATTCAAATTTTCCGGCGTTCTCTCTGATGGTTAGATAATCAACAGCATTGGTTTGAGAAGCAAGCATGAATATCCCGATCAATAACGCAAGGTCACCGATTCTGTTCATGATGAAAGCTTTTCTTGCCGCTTTACCATATTCTTCATTGGTATACCAGAATCCGATTAATAAATAAGAACACAATCCTACCCCTTCCCATCCGATGAATAAGATCAGGTAGTTGCTTCCCATTACCAATAACAACATGGAGAAGATAAATAGATTTAAATAAGTAAAAAACTTATAGAAACCTTTATCGTGGCTCATATATCCGATAGAGTAGAGGTGAATTAAAGATCCGATTCCTGTGATAATCATGATCATCATTAATGACAACTGATCGATCTGGAATCCAAAATTGATCTGAACTCCGTTTACTCTAAACCATTCAAAAGCTTTTACGATTACGGGCTGACTTTCAGAATCAAAATTCATAAAAATACTGACTGCGATGCAGAAAGATGCAAAAACCATTGCCGTAGCCAAACTACCCACAACAATTTTTGGAAGATTTTTTCCGAACAGACCGTTAATAAGAAAACCTAAAAGTGGTAAAAGTATTATTGCATACACTAAATTTTCCATTCTTATCCTCTTAATTTATTAAATATACTTACATCCACAGAACGGGTATTTCTATACAGCATAGCAATAATTGCCAAACCTACCGCTACTTCCGCAGCAGCCACCACCATAATGAAGAAAACTAAAAGTTGTCCGTCGCCGTTTCCTTTATACGCTGAAAATGCTGCTAATAAAAGGTTTACAGAATTCAGCATAAGCTCTACACAACCCAAAATAACAATAGCATTTTTTCTCAACAATACGCCCAACACTCCCAGACAGAATAATACTGACGAAAGAATGATGAAATAATTCAGAGGGATGCTTTGTATAAATGTATTTACTTCTCCCATAATTTTATAAATCTTTTTTACCGATTAATACCGCACCTACAATACCTGCCAAAATAAGGATGGACGCAAGCTCAAACGGTAAAACATATTCATTAAACAAAAGTCTGCCCAGATTTTTGGTAAGCCCAACACTTCCATCCACATTTTCAACTACAATCTGGTTCTGCTGAACGCCTCTGAATACGCCTAAAACCCCAATTAATAAAAGACCTGCTGTAAAAACTCCAACAAATTTTAAAGTATTGTTCTTCTTACTTTCGTCTTGTTTATTAAGGTTAAGCATCATCAGGATATAAAGGAATAATACCATGATGGCCCCGGCGTATACAATAATCTGGATAATCGCAAGGAATTGTGCATTCAGCAGAATGTACATGCCCGCAATAGAAAACATCGTAACAATCAATGACAAAATAGCATATAAAGGATTTCTAGCAAATACGAAATATACCGCACTTGCCACTGCTAAAAACGCCACCAAGAAAAATAAAAACTGATCCATTATTTTACCGCATTTTTTTGTTTCTCGGATTGTCTTTCAGTGATATCAATCCTTTCATTTATTTTTTCAACCAATTTATCTTTTCCGTAAATGAAAGAACCTCTGTTGGTTTCTACGTCTACCAATCTGTCGGTAAGGTAGATCGCAGATTTCGGACAAGCCTCTTCGCACATACCGCAGAAAATACATCTCAGCATATTGATTTCATATACTGAAGCATACTTTTCTTCTCTGTATAAATGCTTTTCCTCTTTTGTTCTTTCAGCAGCAGTCATTGTAATTGCTTCTGCAGGACACGCCACCGCACAAAGTCCGCACGCTGTACATCTTTCCCTGCCTTCTTCGTCTCTTTTCAAAACGTGCTGACCTCTCCAGATATCCGCTCTGGGCTTCTGTACTTCCGGATACGAATATACGGCAGGAGCACCTTTCAGTACGGTTCTTACAGCATGCTTAAATGTAATCCCCATTCCTGTAAAAATCGCAGGCAAGTAGATTTTTTCAGCAAGGGTCATTTCTTTATTAGAAACAACTTTTGATCTGTTCGTAAGTTTCATTATTTTTATTATTAAATGTTAGAAGATGGAAGCCGGAGGATGAATTTTATTGCATCGTCACATTTTCACATCAGCTCATTTTCAAATTTATATCTTGTTAGAAATTGAATGATTGGTCATATTACCATTTTCAAATTCTCAAATTAACTCATTTTCAAATTAATTAATTTCCAAATGCTAAAATTACAGCACCTGTAATTAATAAGTTTACCAATGCCATTGGAATTAAAGTCTTCCAACCTAAGTGCATTAGCTGGTCATATCTGAATCTTGGAAGTGTCCATCTGATCCACATAAAGATCAAAATTCCGATTACTGTTTTAGCTAAAAATGCTACGATACTCAAAATTCCGGCTGTATTTTCACCCCAGTTCTGAGTTACCCACTCAATTCCCGGATAGTTATACCCTCCGAAGAAAAGAACGACCATGAAAGCATTAGAAATAAACATATTCACATATTCACCGAACATATACAATCCTAATTTCATGGAAGAATATTCAGTGGAATATCCGGTTACCAATTCAGATTCACACTCAGGTAAATCGAAAGGGTGTCTGTTGGTTTCCGCTAAAGCCGCCACGATGAATACCAGGAAAGCAACCGGCTGGTAGAAAATATTCCAATTCAAACCGGAAACCCAAGGAATAACTCCCCAAAGTTTTCCATTTGTCTGACTTGCTGTAATTTCTTTTAAATCTAAACTTCCTGTCATCATAATGATAGAAAGCAAAGCCAATCCCATTGCCAATTCATAAGAAATCATCTGCGAGGAAGCACGGATGGCCCCTAATAATGAATATTTGTTGTTGGAAGCCCAACCTCCGATCATAATTCCGTAAACACCGATGGAAGCCATTCCGATGATGAAAAGCACACCAACATCAATGTTAGCCACCTGAAGATCATAGGAAGTGCCTGCAATATTTAAACTTTTACCCCAGGGAATAACGGCTCCTGTGATTAATGATATAAACATTACTAAAGCTGGTCCCAATACGAAAAGGAATTTTTCTGCATTGGCAGGGGTAAAATCTTCTTTAAAGAAAAACTTTCCACCGTCAGCAAGAGGTTGCAGCAATCCGAAAGGTCCTGATCTGTTTGGCCCGATTCGGTCCTGCATAATAGCCGCAACTTTTCTCTCCGCCCATGTAGAGTAGGCCGCAATCGTTAATGAAAGCAGGAAAAGTGCCAGTACAAGTATAAGTTTAAATGTAAGTAAATCCATTCTGAATTTTAGATTTTAGATTCTAGATTATAGATTGTAAATTCATTTAAAATCTATAATTTAAAATTTATAATTTAGTATTATTTTTCGTCTTTTTCACTGATTTCCTTAGCCATCGGATTGTCTAAAACTCTTAGCTCATCTTTAGGCTTTTCGTAGTGGTTCAATGAAATAACTGAGTGTCTGTCGATATGTCTCGGACCTTCGATGTTCCAGTCAGAAAGTTCTTTTCTTTCGAAACGACAAGTATCGCAGATGAATTCTTCAACTTCTCCCCATTGGTCTTTTCTTGCAGTAACTCTTACAATTTCGTCACCTTTCATCCACACAACAGCTTTTCCTGAACATTTATCGCAATTGCAGGAAGCGTTCATTGGCTTTGTAAACCAAACTCTGCTGGCAAAACGTGCTGTTCTGTCGGTTAATGCTCCAACCGGACAAACGTCGATTACGTTTCCAATGAAGTCATTATCTAAGGCTTTATTTAAATAAGTAGAAATTTCAGCATGATCTCCTCTGAAAAGAATGCCGTGCTCTCTCTCGCCTGTGAGCTGGTTTGCAGCTAATACACATCTTGCACAAAGAATACAACGGTTCATATTCAGTTTGATATGCGGACCAAGATCATCGGCATCATAGGTGTTTCTTTCGAATTCTGTCCTTGTATTTTCCACACCGTGCTCATATCCTAAATCCTGAAGATGGCATTCACCGGCCTGATCACAAATAGGACAGTCTAACGGGTGATTTAACAATAAAAACTCAGTAACTGCTTTTCTTCCCTCCTGAGCTTTTTCGGAAGTAAGATTTTTTACTTCCATCCCATCCATTACATTTGTTCTGCAGCTGGCGACCAATTTCGGCATAGGACGCGGATCTGCTTCTGATCCTTTAGATACTTCTACCAGGCAAGTTCTGCATCTTCCTCCGCTGGTTTCCAATTTGCTGTAGTAGCACATTGCAGGAGGTACAGATTTTCCGCCGATTTGTCTTGCTGCTTCCAGGATGGAAGTTCCAGGCAATACTTCGGTAGTCTGTCCGTCTATAGTTATTTTGAATTTTTTTACCTCTTCGCTCATATTCTATGCTTTTCGCTTAATTAAGCTCTATATTTTTAAATATTTCTAAATCAAAGTTATAAGTTTCCAAAAGAAGATAATCAATATGAACTTTAAATTCTCTGATGTGATTATCAAAATCCGGATAAGTCTTAATGACATGCTTAACCAAATTTTTATACTTATTATCTTTGTCTATTTGTTCACTTTTAGTTTCTTTTTTGAATGATTCGAAATTGATATAATCAAATTCATTTAAATCTTTATTTTGAGTTTTTAAAAATTGGTGAATCCAATCTTCAAAAGCTTTGGGACAAAGTGCAAAAATAAAATGATATTTTGTTTTATCCTTATAAATCTTGAAACTTCTTCCTTCTTTTATTTTTTCAAAGGTTTTTAAATTAGGGTTAAGTAATAAATCTTTTCTATCCTCATCTACGATTCCAATAAGAAATTCTCCTTTTACTTTTCCAAATGCTTTGATTACTTCATTTTTATTTTTTTCTTTCCGGATACGTTTTTCATTTTGTAATAATTTTCCGAAAAAATATTTATCTGCAAAACATTCAACTGCAACAATCCTTTCCATGATTAGTTATTTTCCCAAAGACTGTCGAAGTTGAAAAATACATTCATTCCATATTCATAAACATCATCATTTTTCTCAATATCTAATTTTTTTACTTCAGTTTTTCCATCCACATTATTTACCAGATAAATTTGTAGGTTATTTCTGCTTTCTTCATCTCTTAGAAACTCTTGAATAATAAAATCACTGTGAGTAACCATGAAAAACTGATTATTGTTTTCATTGAATTTAACTTCATTCGTAAATTCTAAAATATAAGGTTCAAAACAATGTGCTTCTGGTTCTTCAAATAATAAAACAGAATTGTTATTACTTATAATAGCAGCTTTATAAAAAATCAATCTTTGTAAAGTTTCAGCAATCATAGAATAAGGGATTGAATATTCTACGAATGGAGTAATCTCTTTTGATACAGTTAACTCATAATTATGAGAATTAACTTTAATTTTGAAATTCTCTGGTACTAATTTAGCGATAGTATCAAATAGCTTCTTTTGATTAGAAGTTGATTCTCTATAAATTATCTCTCCTAAATTTCTACCAAAAACATTTAACTTTTTATTAAAAAAAAATTTTTTATTAGTATATTCTTTATGTTTGTATAAAATAACATTGTAATCAAAAGATCTATAATTTTTTGGAAAACCTCTTTCTTCGCCATGAAAATTATTTTTAAAATTTTCATCGTCAATAGTTATTTTGAAATTATTTTTTTTGGTACCAATTAAATATGAAATTCCAAATAATTCGAAAGCATCAAATTCTATAAAGCCTAAATTTGAATTTATTTTTATATGATTTGCTGTATTCCCAAAATAGGTCAAATCATTATATTCTGTAAATCTTAAATACTCTCTAAAGTCATCTTCAATAGTATCTAGTCTTAACATCGAGATTGCCTCCAAAATATTACTCTTTCCCGCATTCGGTTTTCCTGCAAAAATGTTTATTTTCTTACAGCCTTCTATTTTCAAATCCTTAATAGATTTGAAATTGGAAATTTCAATATTTTGAATGTGTTGATTCACTTTTAATTATACTTCTTTGTATTAAATGTATATCCTATTCCGGCTAATACCTCTCCAAAAACAAAATCCTGATGAGCTTTATCCGGTTTGTTATTGAGTGTGGTTTTTATATCCCACATGTTAATATATCCGGCCTTTGCTTCTGCTCTTAGCATCCAGTTTTTCCAGAAAACTAAGTTTAAACTGGATCTAAGATCTGTTCCCATCCCTGCCACATGAAAACGGTCGCTTCTGTCATTATTGAAAAGTCTTACATTACTCTTCGGGAACATTACTCCCAATCCGGCTCCATAAGACCATACCAGATCAATATTTTTCTTATGAATGAGATTCTTGTATCTTTCAAGACCTAAGTTTTCATAATTAAGTCCGTCTGTATGCTCAAAGGTCAGGAATTGTCCATCAGATAAATTTACCTGTCCGTTTTGTACCATTGCCGCATATTTCGGATCTGAAATATATCCTGAAAAATCAGCAGTCTGTTCCTGCTTCATTACATACTTCATATGGTCAATACCTAATACAAGAGCCAAATTATCTTTAATAAAATAACCCAGTCTGAAATTGTACTGCGTTACCGTAAACCAGCTGGGGTCAAAATAAACGATCCCGAATTTTGTAGGTTTATCTCTAGCAGATACATTATTCAATTGAAAATCATAACCGTTTCCACTGAAGTGAATATCCGAATTACTGTAAGCTCCCCGGTTCCAACCGTAAAAAACAAAAACTTGTCCTTTCCTGCTTAGTGGTAATGGCTTTTCTTTCTTTTCAGTTTTAAATGGAGTAACCTCCAATTTATATTTTTTTTCTATTGTGTCTTTTTTGACTTGTCCAAAAGCAAAACCCGACACCATTAAGCCGATTGCTAATATCTGTTTCATTTTAAGCTTTATTCTCAACAGTAGGAATTGGGTCTGCATAATGAGCCAATCCGTAATTTTGTGTTAAACACAATTCAGGGTTTTTAACGTGCCATTCAAATTCATCTCTGAAATGGCGGATCGCTGCTGCAACAGGCCAAGCCGCGGCATCACCCAATGGGCAAATTGTATTTCCTTCGATCTTTCTCTGGATGTCCCAAAGCAGATCGATATCTTCCATTTTTCCTTCTCCTTTCTCGATTTTCTTTAAAATCTTGTACATCCATCCCGTTCCTTCACGACAAGGAGTACATTGTCCACAACTTTCGTGATTATAAAATCGCGCTAAAGTCATGGTATGTTCTACGATACACTGGTCTTCATCCAATACGATAAAACCTCCTGAACCCATCATGGTACCGGTCGCGAAACCACCGTCTGCCAACGATTCGTAGTTCATGTATCTTGGTTCTCCGTTTACAGTTTTAAGTAATAAATTGGCTGGAACGATCGGAACAGAGCTCCCACCGGGGATACAAGCTTTTAATCTTTTTCCGTCCTTGATACCACCGCAATATTCGTCAGAGTAAATGAATTCTTCAACTGTAATGGTCATGTCTATTTCATAAACTCCCGGTTTATTAATGTTTCCACAAGCTGAAATCAGTTTTGTACCGGTAGATCTTCCAACACCGATTTTAGCGTATTCGGCTCCTGTAATATCAATGATCGGAACAATTGCAGCTATGGATTCAACGTTATTAACTACTGTTGGTCTTTCCCAAAGCCCTTTTACAGCCGGGAATGGCGGTTTTAATCTTGGGTTTCCTCTTTTTCCTTCAAGAGACTCAAGTAAAGCAGTTTCTTCACCACAGATATAGGCTCCGGCACCTCTCTGAACATAGATTTCTAAATCAAAGCCGGTTCCTAAAATATTTTTACCTAAAAATCCTGCTGCTTTGGCTTCCTCGATGGCTTCTTCCAGAATGTCCGGAATCCATGAATATTCTCCACGAATGTAGATGTAAGAAGTGTTTGAACCTAAACAATACGATGAAATCAACATTCCTTCAATCAGTAAATGAGGAAGAAATTCCATCAGATATCGGTCTTTGAAAGTTCCAGGTTCAGATTCATCGGCGTTTACAACCAGGTGTCTCGGAACGCCTTCCGGTTTTGCCAGGAAGCTCCATTTCATTCCGGTTGGAAATCCTGCTCCACCACGTCCACGAAGTCCCGAAGCTTTTACTTCTTCAAGAATTTCGTCCGGTGTCATTTTCAAGGCTTTTTCAGCTGCTGTGTAACCTCCCTGTTTACGGTAGGTCTCAAAGTAACGGATTCCTTCTATATGTGCGTCTTTAAGTAAAAGTTTTTTACTCATTGTTATATGCTTTTAGCGATGGCTTTTGCACTTCGACAAGCTCAGTGGGACAGCTGCACGCCTTTTTAATTAGTTTAAAATTTATTTTAGTCTAAAGCGATTTGTCCTTCTCTGCAAAGATCAAGGATTTCGTCTACTTTTTCTATCGTTAAATTTTCATGAAAGAATTTTCCTAACTGCATCATCGGCGCATATCCACAAGCGCCAAGGCATTCAGCAGGCTTTAAGGTGAACATTCCGTCTTCTGTCGTTTCTCCGTCTTTAATGTTCAGTTTGGTTCTGATATGGTTAAGGATTTTTTCACTTCCCGAAACCATGCAAGGCCCCGTTCTGCAAACTTCCAGTACATATTTACCTACCGGCTTCATATTGAACATCGTATAGAAAGTTGCCACTTCATATACTTCGATTGGCTTAATACTCAATAATTCTGCGACATAATCCATCACAGGAACGTCTAACCATCCTCCGAATTCTTTTTGTGCCAAATGCAGTACAGGAATAAGAGCAGATTTTTGTCTGCCTTCAGGATATCTTGCGATCATTTTGTGCACCTGTGCTAAACTTTCCGGTTTAAAAGCTATTGTTTCGCTCATATTTAAAGATTTTAGATTTTTAGATTCTAGATGCAAAATCATGGTCTAAAAATCTTATCATTTTTTATAATTTATCTTGAACACTTACTTTAGATTAATTTTAAAATCTTTAATCTAAAATTTATAATTTCAGTTATGCGTCTAATTCTCCTGCAATAATATTCATACTACACATGGTCACGATCGCATCAGAAATTACAGAACCTGTAATCATCTCCGGATACGCCTGATAATAGATAAAACATGGTCTTCTGAAGTGCAGCCTGTAAGGGCTTCTTCCACCATCGCTCACCAGATAGAATCCTAATTCTCCGTTTCCACCTTCTACCGCGTGGTAAACTTCACCTTTCGGCACATCCGTTTCTCCCATTACGATCTTAAAATGGTAAATCAATGCTTCCATTTTTTGATAAACATCAGCCTTTTCAGGAAGATAAAAATCAGGAACATCCGCATGGAACGGCCCTTCAGGAAGATTTTCGTATGCTTGTTTGATGATTTTGATTGATTCCCAGATTTCCTGCTGACGGACCATGAAACGGTCGTAAGTATCTCCAGATGTCCCCACTGGAATAATGAAGTCGAAATCCTGGTAAGAAGAATAAGGCTGTGCAACTCTCACGTCATAATCTACACCTGTTGCACGTAAGTTCGGACCTGTGAAACCATAGCTTAATGCTCTTTCTGCAGAAATAGCTCCTGCTCCGATGGTTCTGTCCATGAAAATTCTGTTTCTTTCCAATAAAGTACAGAATTCTTTAAATCTTGGCGGGAACGTTTTAAGGAAATCCTTAATCAACTCATGGAATTTTGGAGTGAAATCTCTTTCAAAGCCTCCGATTCTTCCCATATTGGTCGTCATTCTCGCTCCGCAGATCTGCTCATACATATCATAAATACGTTCTCTTTCGATGAACATATAAGTAAGGCCGGTAATTGCTCCAGAGTCCATTCCCGTCACACCGTTACAGATCAGGTGGTCACCGATTCTTGCTAATTCCATTAAAATGACACGCATGTAGTCTACACGCTTTGGAACTTCAACGCCGATTAGCTTCTCCACAGTCATGTGCCAACCTAAATTGTTGATAGGCGCAGAACAGTAATTCATACGGTCGGTAAGGGTAGTGATCTGAGCGTAGTTTCTTCTCTCGGAAATTTTCTCAAATGCTCTGTGGATGTATCCCACGGTTTGCTCGGCGTGAAGGATTCTTTCTCCGTCCATCGTTAAGATATTCTGGAAAATCCCGTGCGTTGCAGGGTGAGTAGGCCCTAAATTGAGGGTGTATAACTGTCCGTCAATTTGCTCCTTACTGTCGTACTGGTTTAGTATATTAGATAATGAGTTATCTTTCATAATATATAATTGATAATCGATAAGCGATAATTGATCATTAATCAATCATCATTAATCATTTATATTTTTATCTTCCGAACATTGCATCGTCCTTATCGGTTCTGGTTCCGTCTTCCAGACGATATTCCTTCAACATGGGGTGGTATCCAAGATCTTCCATATTTAAAATAGGTCTCAGATCAGGATGACCTTTAAATTTAATTCCGAAGAAATCATAGGTTTCTCTTTCCATCCAGTTGGCTCCGGCATATAATTCTACTAAAGAATCAACTTCGATATTTTCTCTGGACATAAAGATTTTCAGACGCAATCTGAAATTCGTCATCATATTGTGAAGATGATAAACTACTCCGATTTCTTTTTCAGGAAACTCAGGATAATGAATCCCACAAACATCTGTCAGGAAATTGATTTCTAATGATGAATCTTTGAGGTAATGAACGATTTTCTTCAGATCTTCCTTCTTTACTTCGATGGTCAACATTCCGTAAGGCTCTGAACTAGAGATTACAGATTCCGGAAATTCTCTTGTGATTGCTTCTAATACAAATTCGTTTGTCATTTCCATTAATTACTAATGTTGTAAGAATCTAATAATTTCTGGTATTCAGGCATGTCTCTTCTTCTGATGCTTTCGCTTTCAGCCAAAGCCTGAACCTGCATTACACCTTCTATGATCTGCTCTGGTCTCGGAGGGCATCCCGGAACGTAAACATCTACAGGGATAATTTTATCGATACCCTGTAATACAGAATAGGTATCAAAAATACCACCGCTGGAAGCACAGGCTCCAACTGCTACCACCCATTTCGGCTCTGCCATCTGAGTGTAAACTTCTTTTAGGACAGGTCCTAATTTTTTAGATATAGTTCCGCAAACCATTAACATATCTGCCTGTCTCGGTGAGAAAGAGTTTCTTTCCATACCAAATCTTGAAGCATCATACGTTGGGTTTAAGGTCGCCATAAACTCGATACCACAACAAGAGGTTGCAAAAGGTAGCGGCCAAAGAGAAAACTTTCTTGCCATCCCGATTACACTGCTCAGTTTCGTTGCGAAAAACCCTTCTCCTTCAAATCCTTCCGGAGCAGGTGCATCTGTTCTTATTACTGGTTTGTTATCTGACATTTTTTTGATTTAAGATTTACTTTTTAGATTGAAAATCAGTGTTAATGTTAGTTTTACAAAGATTTTTACTGTCTAAAATTCTTATTTAAATTTTCTATTTCGTTATTTATCCCAGTCCAGAGCGCCACGTTTCCAGACATAGAAAAATGCCATGAAAAAAATCGCCACGAATGTGAGTACTGCCAGGAATCCTTCCATTCCGAATTCTCTGAAGTTTACAGCATAGGGATAAAAAAATACGATTTCAATATCGAATAGTACGAATAATACCGCAGTCAAAAAATATTTAATGGAAAACGGTGTTCTTGCATTTCCTTCTACCGGGACTCCACACTCCCAGCTTTGGTTTTTTACAGAGTTTCCTTTTTTCTGTTTAGGACCTAAAAAATGCGCTCCAAGCAAAGAAATGGCTACGAACCCTATCGCAACACCTGCTTGTATAAGGATTGGAATATAACTTTCAGGTAAATTCATTTTTGCATTATTATCTCAATTTGCAAATTTAGCGAATAAACAAGAAAGCATGAAATTTATCGGGTTAAAAGTCGCTTCAAAATGAAGAAAACTGATAATTTAGAATGAATAAAAATAGCGCTATTTCTTCATTTTTTTAAGAAGAGAAAATGCCATAAAAGAAATGTATGCAAACAATACACTTGCGTAAATAATATTGACGGCAGTATCCGTTCTGTCGTTCCCTGACTGCAGAAAAATATTGAATATAATAAATCCTGCAATTAAAATTCCGAATATAATGAGATGAGTTTTCATAGATCAAGACAAATAAGTCTACTTTTTTAAGATTAAAAATTATCTGATGTCTAAAGAATACGTACGTCTTCTTTTGTGATTTACAGGATGGTAATCCTGCCACAGCAGTTGAATGCTTTTATTTTCCTCAAGCTCCGGATTTGTTTCCAGATATTTTACTCCTTTTTTATTGAAAATATCCCAGATTTCTTTAAAAATAATTGATGTTACACCGCGTCTTTGGTAATCCGGGTGAATGCCTATAAGATAAAAATTGGCCCTGTCATTTTTTTTGCCTGCCTGTAAAAAGTGCCACCAGCCAAACGGGAATAATTTACCTTTTGATTTTTGCAGCGCTTTGGAATAGGAAGGCATCGTAATCGCAAAAGAAACAAGATTGTTGTCAGCATCGGCAATACAGATAATGAAATCTTTATCGATCAGTTTAAAATACTTTTCTTTATAAGTTTTTCTCTGTTCGTCTGATATTGGAGTGTAAGTAGATAAATGCTTATACGTTTCGTCGAGGAGGTCGAACATGGCGTCAACGTATTGCAGGATTTCTTCTTTTGATTTAAATCTTAAAACTTTAAGTTTGTATTTTTGAGAAATAAGCTCGTTAAATTTATAAATTTTTTCCGGTAAAGAATCTGGGAACATGATTTCAAATTCTACCCATTCTTTTTCTTTTGTCAGACCTAAATTTTCAAGATGTTTCGGGTAGTATTCATGGTTGTAAATTCCGATCATCGTTGCCAGTTTGTCAAAACCGAGTGTCAGCATTCCTGCTTTGTCCAGATTGGTGAAGCCCATCGGCCCTTCTATTTTGTCGATATTTTTTCCTTTTGCATATTCTATAGCTGTATCGATCAATGCTTTTGACACCTCGGTATCGTCAATGAAATCAATCCATCCAAAACGTACTTTTTTTATTCCAAGCTCTCGCTCTTCCTTGTGATTGATCATTACCGCAATTCTTCCTACGATTTTATGATCTTTGTATGCCAGAAACTGTTTCGCTTCAGAGTATTGCAGCGCCGGATTTTCTTTCGGATTCCAAATGTTGAGTTCATCATTAATAAATGATGGTACAAAATACGGATTGTCTTTGTACAGATCCATAGGAAATCTTACGAATAGCTTCAACTCATCCGTTGTTTTTACTTCAATTACTGAAACTTTAGACATAGTTTTGAAAGGCAAATTAATCAGCAAATATAACCAATTAAATGTAATACTTTGGCACAGTTTTTACATCATAACGGGTGAAAATATATTGTAAAGTTAATAAAATGATAGGTTATTATATAATCATTGGAATTTCCATGCTTGTAAGCTGGTGGGTTTCCTCCAGGTTGAAGTCGAAATTTGAATATTACTCAAAGGTGCACCTTCGGAATGGGCTTTCCGGGAAAGAGGTGGCGGAAAAGATGCTGAGAGATAACGGAATACATGATGTCCAGGTGATATCAGTTCCGGGGCAATTGACAGATCATTACAACCCTGAAAATAAAACGGTAAATCTTTCTGAAGCGGTTTATATGCAGAGAAATGCAGCGGCAGCGGCAGTTGCTGCGCATGAATGCGGACATGCTGTACAGCATAAGGTGGGATATTCTATGCTGCAATTAAGATCTAAACTGGTGCCTGTTGTGCAGATCAGTTCGAATTTAATGCAGTTTGTTATTATTGCAGGTATTATGATTATGGTGGCTACACAATCCATTGAAAATCCTACCGGAAACAGATTGGTTTTGGCAATAGGAGTAATCATGTTTGCTTTCACGACTCTTTTTGCATTTATAACGCTTCCTGTAGAATACGATGCCAGCAACAGAGCTATGAAATGGCTGCGTGATACCGGCACTGTGACCACTGAAGAATATGTAGGCGTAAAAGATAGCCTGAAATGGGCGGCAAGAACATATGTGATTGCTGCAATAGGCTCTCTCGCACAGCTTTTATACTGGCTATCACTCCTTATGGGAGGCAGAAGAGATTAATTCTTAAAATTAAAGTTTATATACTGCATCTCGGACAATTTGTCTGAGATGTTTTCTTTTTGTGACAATTTTAGAGATGCTGTGACAACACATTGCTCATCAGCATCAAAATTAATGACTTTTGCATCATATTTTGAAAGGAGTGTAAAAATGAGATTCTGCTGATTAAAGTTAAACTGAATTTCAACCACAGTTTCCAGTTCCTTAGTAATAATATTGGCTTCCTCGAGGGTGATCTTTGCCGATTCTTTGTAGGCTTTTACCAATCCTGAAACGCCAAGCTTTGTTCCTCCATAATATCGTACGGAAATTACAAGAATATTTGTTATTTCGTGAGCAAGTAACTGATTGTAAATAGGTAATCCCGCACTTCCTGAAGGCTCGCCGTCGTCATTAGCACGGTAGTTTTCTCCATTCAGTCCCATTCTGAAGGCATAACAATGATGGGTGGCCTTCGGATGTTCGGCGCGTATTTTTTCCAATGCATTCTTCAGTTCGTCTTCATTATTCACCGGAAAAGCAAAACCAATGAACTTGCTTCCTTTTTCTTTTAATAAAGTATTTTCAACCGGGTATTCTATTGTTTTAAAATTGAACATATTTAATTGTAGGAAAATGATCTGCTCGAATTATTGAATTATTACTCAAAGGTAAAATTTTTGAAAGAATATCTAAAAAACAGGAAAAATGTGTTAAGCTTTGATTATTAAACTATTAAGGATTCAATGTGTGAAATTCAACAATATTGTCTCTGAATAATTCATTCCTGACGGGCTTATGATGGGAAATGATTGGTGCTTTTGTCCCTTTTTCAAGCTTAAGATTTTCATTTTTAATAATAATGGCCTCATCCCATAAATTCGCATCAATGAAATGTTGCAGCGTAAATTTGCCGCCCTCAATGATCAACGATTGAATCTGTTCTTTATATAAAACATTCATCAGGTCCTGAAGAAAATTTTCTTTATTAATTTTAATGAAATAAATATGATCCTGAATCTCTTCTTTTGTAGCATTAATGACAATTGTCTTCGCCTTAGTATTGTAAATATTAAAATCCGCAGGGACCTTCAGATCGAAATCGACTAATATTCTTACCGAATTTATCCCTTCTACATTTCTTACCGTGAGGCTGGGATTATCATTCAGCGCAGTTTGTGTTCCTACAAGAATGGCGTGTTCATCGGCTCTCAACTGATGAACAAACTGATTGACCAAAGAATTTGAAATTGAAAACGGTTTGAAATCCTTATCTATAAATCCATCACCGGACTGCGCCCACTTCAGAATAATATAAGGTCTTTTCTTTTCATGAAAGGTAAAAAATCTTTTGTTAAGCGCTACACATTCTTTTTCAAGAACTCCTGAAATTACTTCTATTCCTGCATCCTGAATGATTTTTTTGCCCTTTCCGTTTACTTTGTCATGAGAATCCATCGCTCCGATAACGACTCTTTTAAATCCCAGTTCTTTTATTTTCAAAGCGCACGGAGGGGTTTTCCCGTAATGGGCACAGGGTTCCAAAGAAACGTAGATTGTTGATTCCGGAATGAGAGATTTGTCTTCAACGGAATTAATAGCATTGATTTCCGCATGATTTTCACCGGCTTTATGATGATAGCCTTCACCAATAATTTTATCATGATGTACAATTACACTTCCTACCAGTGGATTCGGATATGTTTTCCCTATCGCCTTACTGGCAAGCTCAATACATCTTTTAATATAAAATTCGTCTTGCATATTGAATGAAAAAAGCGAAGACAAATTGCTTTGCTCCGCTTTATTAATTTTTAATTTATATTATTCTCCGGCAATAATGCTGTGAAGATTTTGTCTTAAAGTTTCTAAATGAGCCTTTTTCTCATCAATTGAGTCAAATGTTTCCTTTAGTAAAGGATTTTCTCTTGACGGATTTTTAAAGAAAGAAAGGTTATTTTCTAATTTTACGATTTCCGCTTCAAGATCAGAGATCTGGCTTTTCATCTTTCTTGCTTTATCGGTTAGCTGATTTTCAGACAACCCTTCTTCTTTAAGCTCCAGCTCATTGATTTTGTTTAATTTAAGCTTTTCTCTTAATGTTTTGTTGAATTCCGTATTGATTGAAATCTTATCTCTCGGAACTTTTCCGATATTATTCCAGGCTGTTTTTATAGCTTCAATTCTTTCGATGCTTCCTTCTTCATTGGTAACCGTTTTCAACTCGTCAAGCAGAACTTTCTTATTTTTATAATTTTCTTTCCAGTTATCGGTAGAAGCGTTGCTTTTTTCTCTGTAATTATTAAAGAATGCGTTGCAGGCATCACGGAATTCGTCCCAGATTTTATTGGTCATACTTTTCGGAACGTGTCCGATCTTCTTCCAGTCTTCCTGTAGCTTTTTAAATAAAGGAACAGCAATGTCCCATTCTTCATTGTTCTGATTGTCTTTAGCCGTCTGGATCAGTTTTAATTTTTCCTCAAGGTTGGCTTGTTGAGAACCTTTTAAGGATTTATAATAAGAATTCTTTGTTGTGTTGAAAGCTCTTAATGTAGTTTTAAAATCATTCCAGTTCTGATTAGACAGTTTTCTTGGAACACTACCTGTTTTCAGGAATTCTGATCTTAGCTCTTCAACCCTTTTGATCGCATTCTGCCAATAGTTGTGGTTTGGATTTTCAGATGGTTCTGAAAGCTTTTTTATTTCAGCAATAATCTGATTTTTCTTCTCAAGATTTTCATTTTGCTCTGTTTCAATTGCTGCGGAAAGCTCAGATTTTCTTTCATGAATCTTATTGGAAATTTCCTTGAATTCTTCCCAGGTCTTTTCACGGAATTCTTCTGCTACCGGCTCTGCTTCCTCTTTCCAGAGCTTATGAAGATACTGCAGCTCGTTAAGCGCTTTCTGAATGACAGGCTCATGTTCAAGTTGTTTTGCCCTTTCGATGATATGCTGTCTTTTTTCAAGATTGTGGCTGTATTCCTGCTCAAGAAATTCTTTGTTGAGATCCAGCATCTGGTAAAACTGGTTCAGATGATGGAAATAATTATTGTTGAGAATTTTAAATTCAGATTTTGCAACCTGACCGGCATTGGACCAGTCTTCTTTAATTTCTCTGATTGATTTGAAAAGATTGGTTCCCGGTTCGGAGTTCGTGTAAAGATTTTTAAGTCTTTCAATAATATTCTGACGATGCTCAAGATTCTTTTTCTGTTCTTCTTCCTGGCCTTTTTGGTAAGCATCATGCTTTTCTCTGAAAATGTTTACCAAAGCTGAAAATTTTGCCTGAGACGGATGCTCATAACTGAAATTTTCAGGTGCATTTCCTGCATCTGTATATTCGTGCTTTTTATCTTCTACTTCATCGTGGATATAATGACTTGCTTTTTCTTTGAGCTGATTGAATTTTTTGAAATCCTCACCAGCATTAGGAGCATTGATGATTTTTTCCATTTCCTTCAAAGCATCAGCCAGAGAGATGTCTACTTCTTCGGGTTCTTCATCATGTTCATTTTCTTCGTTTTGAACGTGATCATCCTGAGGTACAACATTTTCTGAAGTTTCCTCCAAAGATTTAGGATTAGAATTTTTGTTTTCCTCGTTTTCAGAAAGATTGTTTTCTGTAATCATAGCAAATCGTTTATTGTGAGTGGCATTAATATCCTCTAAATATATAGCAAAAAGCTAATATAGCACTAATTTATGTTATTTTTTTTGAAAGTTCCAAATTTCCCAGGCTTTTTCTGCCTGCTGTTCCAGCATATAATATCCGTTCACCGTTTTGGCCCCTTTTGCTGATGCTTTGATAATAAATTGGGTGTAATTCGGATTGTAAATTAAATCAATGATCAAATGTTCTTTCGTAATACCGTCGAAAGGAAATTCAAGGCAATCATCCACGTTAGGGAACGTTCCTACAGGAGTACACTGAATGATTATTTTGTGATCTTCAACAGTTTTCTCGTCCAGATTTTCATAATTGATTTCTGTTTTTCTGGAAACAGTAACTGAAGGAATATTATTTTTATCCAGAATATATTTTACAGCTTTTGCAGCTCCGCCATTTCCTAAAATTATTGCTGAATTCTGATAAGGCTTTTTATGAAGAAGTAAAGTTTTTTCAAATCCGAAAGCGTCTGTGTTGTAACCTGTTTTCTTTCCGTTTTCAATTAAAACGCAGTTTACTGCACCAATTATCTTGGCTTCATCACTGAGGTCATCCAGATAATCGATGATTTTTTCTTTATAAGGAATAGTCACATTAAATCCTAAAAGCTCCGGAACGGAAAATAGGTTATTCACTTCCTCAATTTCATTTAAATCAAAAATATTATATGAATAGCCTTTCAGCATCAGTTTCTGAAATTTATCCTCAAAGAATTTCTTAGAGAAAGAATACGATATGTTTCTTCCGATCAGGCCTAATTTTTTGTTGGAATCCATACGATAAAATTAAAAAAAAGACCGGACAAAAGCTAACAGATGTACGGAAAATTTTCGGAACTTTATTCCAGGGCCGAAATCGAAAAATATAACTTAATACCCTCGGCAGTAGAGATTTTTACGGAACAAAAGTATTCGCCAGAAGACAATGCTCTTGCTGAGGCTATTTTGAAGCAGATAAAAAAAGAAGAACACCACGATAATATTTATATCATAGACCGGGGCTTACAATCCACCAGAACCATAAAAGAATTTGAAGAAAAAGATCTAAAATTTATTGTTCGCTCCAAAGAAAACAGAAAATTTGAAGAGATCGAATCTTTTCTTAAACCGGAAAGTCCAGTAGAATGGGATGGCTGGAAAGTTATTAAAGACAGTAAGGTAAAACTGTACACCGGAAAACCTATCTGGAAGCAAACGACTTAGGATACAAAACGGCAAAGAGACGCATTACCATGGAACTTTGCAATATGATTACTGCCATTCTAATCCTTTTTGCAGGTGGTGACCCTGCCAAGGTTTTCAAAACATAAAAATGGTCGGAATTTCTTCCGACCATAACTAGACAAAAGCCGGCCTTTATAAAAATATTTTAAGATTTAATCGACAATGAATTTTACTGAATATGAATCTGCTCTAAGGATATAATTTCCTTTTGAAAGTCCCTTAAGATTTATTTTATTTGAATGTTTAAAAGGATTTTCAATGGTTTCGATTAATTTTCCTGAAAAATCATAGATCTGTGCTTTTGAAATTTTATTAAGATTTTCACCCTTTACAAATAGCTCATTGTTTTTTACGGGATTAGGATAGATGGAAAAGTTGTCTTTATTTTTAGAATTTTCAGCAGTTCCAAGTACCCCGGCGCACGTCCAGCTTACATCATCAATGGCTACTCTGTTTGAAGAAACAGGATTGATGAGTTTAATGGTTGCATTTCCTGTGACATTAATATTATTGATAGTGAATGTTCCTACCGCTGAGCTGTAAGGAATGGTTCCCACCTGAATTCCGTTTACTTCAACGATTAATGCACTGTTCGATCCTGAAAATTTTAACTGTGTGGTAACCGTCAGACTTTGAACTCCAGTCGAAATTGCTGAGCTCAACAAATATCCTTCTCTGATGGTAATGGCTTTTCCGTTAATAGTCTGATCTGTTCTTGCATCAGTTGCATTCCAGGTAATACCGTTGCTAGTCCATGTTCTGGTTGTGTAATTATTTGCGCTTGCAGGAATGTTGGTGAAATTTTCTGTTCCACAAACGGTTCCTGTCTGACCACTTGAAAGAGTTGTTTCTGTAACTGCGTTACTTTGTGCTGAAGGGTTTCCACTTGTATCTTTAGCAATCACATAAAAGTTGTAAGTTGTTGAAGGCATCAACCCATACACTATGGTAGTAGTTCCTGTCACTGTTGTGTTTAAAACACCATCCTTATAAACATCATAAGCAGCAACACCCAGATTGTCTGTAGAAGCTGTCCAGCTTAGAGAAATTGAATTTGTTGTAGGGTTACTTGCTGCCAAATTGGTGGGTGCTGTTGGTGCTTCCGTATCTATAACGGGAGTTCCCCAAATTTCATTAACATACTCGGGGTGATCAATATATGGATTCCTGTTTCCCTGATAGGCGTAAGATGCATTGTTTCTGGCAATTTCTGTCTGTGAAACCGGATCTAAAGTATTCCAGATCAAGAGTTGATTAAGTTCCCACGTCTGTAATCCGGGGAAAGCAGAACCTCCCAACATATTCCCTGTAGAAAATCCGGAAAGCTGAGATTCATATCTTGTTATAAAATAAAAAATCATTCTTGCTACATCTCCTTTAAAAGCATCGATGGGTTCGAAAACAATTCCTGAATATCCTGGCGATACAGAATTTCCTACTTTTGACCCATTCTGAGACGTGAACGTTGAATTTCCCACAATTCCGAATGGATAGTTTGATCTCATCCCATTTACTTTTCCGTCGGTCGGTCTGATGAAATGAATATCTGAAACCATGGGTGCAGTACTGTTGAAAAGACTTTGTGGAACAATGTGTTCCCTGTTGTAGCAATCTCCCTCTACACCATAAGTTCCGCACTGATTTGTAAAATAAGTGAATGTATAAGGATCGGATCCGTTAGGATTTTCAGAATACATATCCAGAATGGTTCCGTCATTTTCGTAGCCGGGAATTCCTGCGATATTATCGCGGTCTGTTGTTTCATAGCCTGTCCACAGCCCTCCATAACCGTGATCTACATGTCCGCTTGTGATGATCTGGCTCAGTTTGGTTTTCAATGCGGCTCCTGAAAGACCGATAGTGCCATCATAATATCCGGTAGGGATTTGAGCAAATGCATGAATAAATGCAAAACTCATTAATAATGAGAATAATGTACGTTTCATTTTTTTTAAATTTGGTCGGTAAAAGTAAAAAAAAATTGTACTTGTGAATATTAATTTTTGGTAATGTAGTCTTTGCCGATTTTAGAGAATATCCATGAAATACCAATGCCAAAGATAGCTGCAGTAAAGGAAACGATCAGATAATTTTTACCCACAATTTTAATAGGAAAAGGTAAAACGTCATTCGCTTTAAAGAACTCTGTATATTGCTGAAAATAGCAGAGAGCAGTCCCGATGATCAATCCTGAAATAATTCCCAGAACGACAATAAGAATTCCTGTGTAAAAATAAATTTGTCGCAGATGGCTTAAAGGAAGTCCTAGCGATATTAAAGACTTTGCCTGTTGCTTTTTATCAATCTGTAAGATAATGATCGCACCAGCCAGATTAAAAGTTGTTATAAATATAACCAGAGCAAAAATTAAATAAATAAACAGCTTTTCGGTATTAATCATTTTCCAGAAAGCGGCATTTTCCTCTTCTTTGGTTTTGATTTCAACGTTTTTTCCCAGTGAAGAAAGAAGCTGTTGCTTTACCGTGTTTGAATTGTCAGGATTTTTAAGCTTGATAACAATCTGATAAGCCGAATGTTTAGGAAGGTTTAATAATTCTTCGGTAAGCTCAATGGGTGAAATGATATAATTATCCAACTGATCTTTTCCCGGAAAAATCCCTGTTACGAGGATGTCTTTTTTATTATAAATATCTTCTTCTTTATTAATGATTCCTGTTCCT
Source organism: Chryseobacterium sp. 27AL (assembly GCF_057815395.1). NCBI lineage: Bacteria > Pseudomonadati > Bacteroidota > Flavobacteriia > Flavobacteriales > Weeksellaceae > Chryseobacterium > Chryseobacterium sp. 27AL. The sequence continues at coordinate 103,893 of NZ_JBYRIW010000003.1, forward strand.
GGCTTGGGCATGAAAATAGTGGCATATCCTGAATCCGAAGATACCGGAATAGAAAGTCTGTTATCCAGCGAATTTTCCATCAAAACCTCATTAGAATATTTGAAGCCCGGGTAAGATCCGTAGAAAATATCTTTGTCAATGGGGTTTACTTTCGTGTAGGCAGAATCAACACCTCGCAGGTAAGCGATGTCGCCTTTGCCATTGTAACTAATGTAGACTTTTTCTTCAATCAGTCTTGAAAAATTGCTGATTTCCTTATTGTTTTTCAGAATCGAATTGATTTTATCAAAATCTTTCAGTGTCTTTCCTGAAGAGCTTTTAATGGTAAGATCAGCATGAAGGTTGGAAATCAGCTCTTTGTTGAGATCTTCCAGCCCTGAAAAAACGGAGATAATGACAAACATTGCAGTGACGGCAACCGTCATGGCTCCCACGGCCAGCCACGTAATGAACGTAACGGCAGTACTGCCTTTTTTTGCTAAAAGGTATCTCGAAGCGATATAAAATGCAATGTTTTTCAATTTTTACAGAATAGGATTATCACCTTCGCCTCTTAGCTCACGGTCTAATTTTTCAACATCATCGAGAGTAGTGTCCAGATAAAAATTAAGGTTAGGAATTACACGTACCTGCTTTGCCATTTTCTGGCCGATAAAATTTCTGTACTGTGCTTTGTTTTCCTCAATTTCCTTCATCACAGCTGCGCGGAATTCCTGCGGAAATATGCTTAAATAAATTTTAGCAATACCAAGATCTGCGGTCACTTTCACATCGGAAACCGATACTAAAATACTTTGTCTGCTTTCTGCAGCCTGCTTGCGGAAAAGTTCTGCGAAATCTTCCTGTATAATCTGTGCTACTTTTCGTTGTCTGTTACTCTCCATAAGTGGTGCAAATTTAGTACTTTTGTTTGAATTGATCCTTTGAAAATTTGAAGCTTTATCAAATTTACAATTTAATTAGATAAAATATTTATGAAATTAGAACATATCGGTATCGCCGTAAAATCTTTAGGAATTTCCGATGAGCTTTTCACAAAACTTTTAGGAAAAGAATCATACAAAAAAGAATCTGTAGAAAGAGAAGGTGTCACGACTTCCTTCTATGCTGCGGGAGAGAGTAAAATTGAGCTCTTGGAGGCGAGCAAAGAAGAAAGCCCGGTTTCAAAATTTATTTATAAGAAAGGTGAGGGGATTCATCATCTGGCTTTCGGGGTGGAAAATATTATAAAAGAAATTGAAAGATTAAAAAAAGAAGGATTTGAATTTATTTCTGAAGAGCCGAAGGAAGGAGCTGATAATAAATTAATTGTCTTTCTTCATCCTAAATCTACCAATGGAGTACTGGTAGAACTTTGTCAAGAAAAGCAATAAAAAATTTTGTAGTGCGAGAAATTTTGTTATTTTTGCAGTCACAAAATTTAACCAATTTTGCGGTCCTATAGCTCAGTTGGTTAGAGCACCTGACTCATAATCAGGTGGTCCTTGGTTCGAGCCCAAGTGGGACCACGCTAAAATCAGAGAGTTACAACGTTTTCGTTTGTAGCTCTTTTTTATTTGCACATAATTTGCAAGTAAATTTTGGCTTATAATACCCTAAAATGGGTTGTTTTAATTTTTCGTAAGTTTTCTGCTTTACAATAAAAGCAAGCAAAAATAATGTATATAGTTTTACCAATATTATGTCAAATAATTACTCCTTTAGAAAGTATGAAAAAAAAGATTCTAAACTAGCAGTGCAAAATTTAATAAATACTCCATACTATTTTGAAGAAAATGATGCAGAAGATTTTGTGAATGAACAGATTGAGTCTGTTGACAGATTATATTGCGTGGAAGTAAATAACAATATCTGTTTAATTGGAGGATATAAATTAGAAATTAAAAAAAATAAAGAAGTAGCTTATATTGAATTATTATACGAGTTTTTTGAATACAAACACTTGCGTGATTACTATGAGGTTTTCTTTGTAAATCAAATAATAAATTATATCAGAACAGATAGAATTTTAATAAAATGTAGTGCTGAAAACTACCATAGATACCTGAACAACGGATTTAAAATTATTCGTCATAAAAAAGATTATAGATGGCATGAATCATATAAGGCTGACTTATACTTGATGGAATTAGATCGAAACTCCGTAAAAAATTTTATTGACAATGTGCGGAGTTGAAAAGCAGATTTTTATTCCGCTGATTTTATAGAATTATTATGTATCAAGACACAGTTTTGCGACTCATGCGGTTTAGAGAATCTTCTATTGCAGGCGATATCACAAATGCTGGGACATAGCAGTCTGACCATCACTCAAATCTTTCTGAAGTCTCTTCTCAATAATGTTATGGATGAGTATATGATGAAAATGCAGATAAAATAAAATCCCTGCAAAAAATGTAGAGCTAAATGGATTTGTATTAAAGCTCTGAGATATTTAAACTGCTATTCCCATTAAGCGATATGTCTGTCTGTATTTTTATTACTGTTATTCAGTATGTTGAAGGTGAAATATTAAAATAAATTTGAGTAAGTTGAGATCTGTAAATAATGCAAAAGTTTTAATTTTTAACTTTATCCATAATTGCTAATTTTTTTAAAAAACAATGAACGAAGAAAAAAAAACAGATTACCACCAATTTTGTGAGCAATGGACAAAAGAACTCATGGAAAACCCTGCCGTACAGGATTACTGCAAGGTGTATCAAAAATATTCAATAGAAAGTTTCTGTAATGCCTATGCTAACATGAAAGCATCCGGTTTGAAATGGGGAGAAATGTACCAAAAATTAAATGAGCAAAAACAAAACGAATGGATTGATGCCGCATTCGAACACCTCTCCATTATACAACAAAAAAAGCTTTTTGATGCACAATGTCTTTGGAGGGCCGAGCAACTGGAAATAAAAGAAGTAGAAATCAGTTTTGACTTTAGAGCATGGGAAGAAGATATACTCAATTGTTCTTTTATACCTCCAATTACCCGACAGGAGGTAGACTGGTATTGCCAATACCTCTCACAAAACAATGTGGAGCCTGAACAAGACTGGTTGCAGGACTGGCAGAATTATGATGAAATAAAAGAAGCTTATGAAACCGATAACGAAAACCGAAACTTTCCCGAATGGTATGATTTTCATAACGGGAAAACAGGAAATGGAGTCCTTCTTACTCTTCCCGATATTCGGGGTAAAAAAGAGAAATTTTATCAAAATTTATGTATTGAAGATTCCCGGAAGCATTCCCCTCCTAATTCCTATGTAAAAGATCCGGAATTAGAAAAGCCCTACATGAATATTTTTGATACCAGCTTACATATAGCTTTAGCACAGCTTATAGAGGATAAACAGACCAGTAAACTCATAACAGAATACTTAAAAGGAACCGAACATCATCGTACTTATGAAAATGAAAGAGCAGATGAGAATCTGCAATATCTGTCCGAGATAAAAGATGAATTAATTCCCATAGAAGCCCATAACGACTATCGCGTCGCTTTAAACAGAGCAGTAGAAAGTTACAGATCAAAAAAGATCATAGAGCATTTACCCTTGGCTTTCCAAAAATATAAGGCGACCCATCAGTTAGGAATTTCACTCGGTACAGAAAGAGAAAAGCAACAATTTAAAATTTATATGGATATTGGAAAAAATTGGAAAGAAGCAATCCTGAAAGGCAGAGAACTGAACGGTGAACCAAAAGATTTTGATTTCTGAGCGGGGTTGATATTAAAAATTCTATAATAAATACAGGCTTCGGTGGCAATATAAGTTTGCTTGGAAGATTTTAGTCATAATACTTAATCTGTTTAAAAAAAAAAACTCTCCTTTAAAAAAAGAAGAGTTCTCAAAATAAAATAAGCTGCAAAAAGTGGATGACTAATTATTCAAAGTTAGAGACAACAGGCTTTTTCGCTTTATGACAGTACTCATAATCTCTCAATGAATTTAGCATTAATATAAATTTCCAACCTTTTTTCGTTTTCATGCATCTATATCTGTAGAACAATGAAATACAAAATCTATGAAAAGGCTGTATATACAAATTCTTTTATTTTTGCCGGTTTTCTTCCTTACCCAGATTCCAAAGATTGAAATAGCCAATGGTAAAGGAGGATATAAAAATAGTGATCAGGTTATCCTTCAGAAATTACAGATTGAGACAAAAATCGTAGGGAAAATTTCTACCAATACCATCACGATGGTGTTAAAGAACAATTCCGGGCGTCTGAGAGAGGGGCGGGTTACCTTTCCGCTTCCGGAAGGAATCAGCGCAAGCGGTTATGCACTCGATATTAACGGAAAACTTAGAAATGCGGTTCCGGTAGAAAAAGAAAAAGCCAAGGAGGTTTATGAAACCATTAAAAAAAGAAATGTTGATCCCGGTGTGCTGGAAAAAGTGGAAGGAAATAATTTCCGGACAACGGTATATCCCATCGCTCCGAACGGAGGCGAAAGAACCCTGCAGATTACCTATCATGATGAACTAAAGAAATCCGGGAATGTTTATCAATACTTTTTGCCGCTAAATTATACGCAGCAAATTCCGGAATTTATCATTAAAACGACAGTCTTTCAGAATACGGAAACTCCCATACTGGAAGAAAAACCGGATGGAGAATATAATTTTGTACAAAAGGGGAATGTTTGGACCGCAGAAATCCATAAAATCAATTACAGACCAGGAAATAATCTGAAGATCAATTTTCCGCAACGTGAAGGCAGTCAGAACATTCTGATGCAGCCGGCTTCCGGTAATTCTTCGTATTTTCTGGCCAATCTGAATGTGCTTCCGAATGAAAGAGCCAAAAAGCTGCCCAATCAGCTTGCTGTGGTTTGGGATAATTCCTTGAGCGGCAAGAACCGCGACCATACCAAAGAATTTATACTGCTGGATGAATATTTTAAAGCCAATACAAATGTTACCGTAAAAACATATTTCATCAGCAATACATTCGATAAAGGAAAAACATTTAAAATAACAGATGGAAACTGGAATGAACTCAAATCTTATTTATCAAAAATTTCTTACGATGGGGGAACTGATTTCGGAGAATTAAAACCATTGCAAGAAGACGAAATCCTGTTCTTTACAGACGGAATATCATCTTTTGGCGAAATGAAAATAATTTGGAATAAGCCCACTTATACCATCTCATCATCCAACACGGCCAATTTTAATCAGTTGAAGTACATCAGCAACAAAACAAAGGGAGGATTTTTAAATTTAAATGAGAGTGATCCCAAAAAAGAAGTGAGAAAACTACTTTTTAAACCGCTGAAGTTCTTAGGAATTGAAAGTAATTCAGCCGTTTCTGAAATATATCCCTCAATGTCTCAAACCATTTCACAGGATTTTGTGCTGACCGGAATTTTAAATGGAAATCAGACAAGCCTTAAAGCAAAATTCGGTTATGGGAATGAAGTCACCGAAACCAGGATTATTACTTTAAATGCACAGGAGCAAGCTGTGAAAGATTGGGAAATCTCAGCGTTCTGGGCACAGAAAAAGCTTAACGAACTGGAAATCTTTTCAAAGCAAAATAAAGACGAAATTAAAAACCTGAGCCAGCAGTTCGGCCTGGTCAGCAGCAACATGAGCTTGATGGTTCTCGAAAATGTTGAAGACTATGTACGATATGATATCACGCCGCCATTGGAGCTTAAAACACAGTTTGATGCGATGGTTAAAAACAACAGGACTGCCAAAGAGGCAAGGCTGAAAGATCTGATGGAGCAAGCCGAAATAATGACTGAAAACCTGAAGGCATGGTGGAAAAAAGAATATACCCCAAAACCAAAACGATATCCTACGCCTACATCGGTTTCAAGAAGTGATACGGCAAGAGAAAATGATCTTGAAGAAGTAGTGGTAACCGGGCTTGGACAAGCGAAGACATCAGCAGTTTCTGAAAGAAGACGCGAGGCACAAATGAGTCTAAAGGAAATGACTTATATCGCATCAAATACACCTCAGGCACTTCAAGGAAGAGTTGCAGGAATTCAGGTCGGATACAGAAATGAATATTCAAACAGCGCTGCGCTCATCAATCCCGGAAGAATCACCACCATTCAGGTAGAATCGAAAGCGGAATATATGAAGCTCTTCAGCGGGAAAAATGATCCTGGAACCATTTATGGCATCTATCTTCAAAACAGAAAAGAATATGAGAACCTTCCTCAATATTACTTCGATGTTGCACAGCTTTTATTTAAAAATAATGACAAGAAACTTGGACTGAAAGTATTGAGCGCTATTGCAGACCTTGATCTGGAGAATGAAGAACTCTATAAATTATTAGCCTATAAACTAAAGCAGGCGGAAGTGTATGACAAAGAGCTTTTCGCAGCTCAGAAAGTGTTGGAATGGAGGCCTTTTGATCCTCAAAGTTACAGGGACGTTGCACTGGCTTTTGAAGACAACGGAAATTACCAGGCTGCTCTTTATAATCTGTATAAAGTGCTTACCCAATCTTATACAAAAGAGCTGGCCGATCGCGACAACGGAATTGAAGAAATTATTATCATGGAAATCAATCAGCTTATCGCAAATCATGGAAAACAATTGAATCTTAACAATATCAATCCAAAAATCATGGCAGATCTTCCGGTAAACATCCGCGTTGTGATCAACTGGAACAAAGATGATACGGATATCGATCTCTGGGTAACCGATCCCAACAATGAACGCTGCTATTATTCAAATAAGGAAACAGAAATCGGGGGCAGATTAAGTGACGATTTTACCAGAGGCTTCGGCCCCGAACAGTTTCTCCTGAAAAAAGCACTGAAAGGAAAATATAAGATCCAGACCAATTTCTTTGGGGAAAGACAGGTAGGAATTGCTGGTCCGACAGCCATTATGGCGGAAATTTACATCAATTATGCGACCGGTAAACAGGAAAGAAAAATAGTAGTGTTCCAGAATCAAAAAGAAAACGGAAGAAATGAGGATGGTATTCTCATTGGTGAGTTCGAATTTTAATTAACAATATTCGAAAATTGATGATTACACACAATAAATTAAAGATGATGGTGTTAATATAATGATCAATGTGTAAGAAGAAGTTTGAGTTGAGGTGTCTGCAGCAATGCAGGCACTTTTTTATTGTAATAATATTTTCAGTAGGAACGGGCTTCAGCCCGTTTTTTATAAGTCAAACTCGTTTGGCTTTAGCCAAAACCTAAATTCAGATTTACATAAAAGCACCGCTGGCGCGAGCGTCCCGCTCGTGTCCTTTAAAAACAAACTTACCGTTCCCAACCCCTCCCGACACGTCCCGAACGTATCGCGACACGTTCCGGACCGGTCCAGACACGTTCTGTAAGGGTTCCGACACGTTGTATAACCCCTTTCGACACGTTCGTTACCTCTCCGGCGGGGTTATCGACGTCTCCAACGGGGTCTTGGACGTCTCAGAACACGTTATACAACGTCTCCGGACCCGTGAAAGACGTCTCGCGATGGGTAAAGAACGCCGCCGGACCCATAAAAGACGTCACCGGAGCCCTAAAAGACGTCGCTGGACCCGTGAAAGACGTATCGCAACCCATAACAACGTCTCCCGACCATCCAAACACATGTCGGGAGAAGTAAACGTTAGTTAAGAGTATAAAAATACCCCTCCGTTTTAATCGAAGGGGTATTTAATATTATTTTTTCTCTTTATTTTCTTTGGTTGACGAATCGGATTCGGGTGGAGTAGGTTTGGCGAAGAACTGTTTCAGATCTCTAAACTTGTCTTCGAATCCCACTGCCGCAGTTCCTGCTCTGTAAGCTGTGAAAGAATAGTCATCCAGTGCATATTGATAATTATCAAAATCATGGAGAGTTTTAGCGTTGTTCAGCCTTGTAATGATGCTTTCAAGCCTGCTGATCATTCCTTCCATATGGTTTCGGGAAGTGTAATCCCTTTCAAATTCGGCCCAGTCGACATCAGGAGAGCTGAGGTTTGGCTGATTTTGAAAGTAGTCGTGAACTTTGTTGACGAACAGCTTGTTTTGTTCATTGATGCTGCCATATTTTTTACGGTCAGCCGCAGAAAGATTGATTGTAATTTCAGCAAGTGCACTTTCAAGTAATGCAATGGCATCCTGTGCCGCAGTAATCTTTGTACTGCTCAAATGGGTGGAGTTCAAATTTGTTAATCCCATCATTTTTGATTTTATGTTAATACTAATTGATATAAAACCTTGTGTTTTTTTTAAGAGAAACGAAAATAAGAAAATTTTTAAAAGAAAAAAAATGAAAGCAAATTACAGCATGACCGGGACGCAGCTAAGCAAATAAATTCTCAGGAATGTATAGAGGGCGTAGATATTACAATCAACAGTATATTTTTGTTCTCTTCTTAAAAAAAAGATTGTAGATTCGCACGATCGAATTGTATTTCAAAGAGATTATGAATCTGAGTTTTAAAAATAATATTGTTAAAAGAATGATAATTTCATTAGTGATCTTAGCGGTGCTGATTCTTGCATTTGTATTATATCAGAAAAAAGTGCGTTATAATCTCGTTACGATATCAGAAAACAAGGTCTATAATTCGGGCGCTGTTCCTCCGGAAAAATTGGCGGATTTCGTAAGCGATCACAAAATAAAAACCATTGTCGATTTACGCGACGGCCTGGTACAGACCGCTTTAAATCCGGAAACAAAAAAGCAGGTAAATGCCGAAGAATTTGCAGCGGATAAAATTGCAGGTCTCCATTATTATAACTTACCCACCGACCAGATCCCTCAGGACAGCACGGTACAGAAGTTTTTGAAAATCATGGATGATCCGGGAAATTATCCTGTTCTTATTCATTGTCATCACGGGGTTGGGCGTTCCCGCTTGTTCAGTTCTATTTACAGAATCGAATACGAAAACTTCACCAACGAAAAAGCCAGGGAAAATGCCCGTTTGTTTTGGGAATTCGGGACCAATTTTTCAAAAAACTCGGAGAAAGGCATCTATCTTACCCACTATAAGAAAAGAAAAGTGAAGCAGTAAATCTTAATTTGCTTAACCAGATAAATGAAGTAAGGTCTTTTTAAATTTACCTGAAAAATAAGTTCCCGCAGATCTTGGTAATTACGCAGATCTGAAAAAAAATCTGTACAATCCGCTCAATCTGCGAAAGCATCTTCACAACAAAAGCGATTCCGCATAAAAAATAACGACTCCCTCGAAAAATATATTCTTGATATTTCCCCACAGGAAATTACATAATACTTAATTTGCTTAATCAAATAAACTTTGTTTATTCTTAGATTTCAACATTAAGATATTAAGTTCTTCTTAAGCCAAAAAAGGAATCAATCCTTAATTCCTTAATGTTTAAAACTTAAAAGTCTTCGTTGCCGAAGCCGCAAAAAATATTTTCTTGTTATCTTGCCTTACAGGAAAATTACAGACCAAGCAATCATTATGCTTAATTAACTTAACCCAATAAACTTTGTTTATCTTAAATTTCAACATTAAGATATTAAGTTTCTTAAGCAAAAAAATAAGACAGACTCCTTAATTCCTTAATGTTAAAACTTAAAAGTTTTCGTTGCCGGAGCCGCAAAAAATATTTTCTTGTTATCTTTGTCACACTGAAAATAAAGTTATGAGTATTCACATTAGTGCAAACAAAGGAGATATTGCCAAAGTCGTATTGCAGCCGGGAGATCCACTTCGTGCACAATTTATCGCCGAAAAATATCTTGAACATGCCGAACTGGTAAGCAAAACGAGAGGTATTTTCTATTATACAGGATTATATAAAGGAAAAGAAATCACCGTTGGCGCCAGTGGAATGGGCTTTCCGAGCATTGGGATCTATTCTTTTGAATTATTCACAGAATATGACGTAGACACGATCATCAGAATTGGAACCTGTGGTGCCTACAGTACCGACCTGAAGCTTTTTGATATTTTAAATGTTGAAAACGCAGCCAGTGAAAGTACCTATGCCAAATATGCCTGGGAAATAGAAGATGAAATACTTCCACACCAGGGAAATATCTATGATACTATTAACAAGACAGCAGAAGAACTTTCGTTAAAGACAAAAGCCATCAATGTTCACAGCAGCGATATTTTCTACAGGAAAGATCCTGCGGTACCTGCAATCGCGACAAAATACAACTGCCCCGCGGTAGAAATGGAAGCCTTCGGATTATTTGCCAATGCGAAACATTTAGGCAAAAATGCAGCGACGGTTCTTACCGTTACCGATATCATCCCAACGCATGAAAAGATCTCTGCCGACGAAAGGGAAAGAGCGTTGAAACCGATGATGGAGCTGGCACTGGAATCTGCTTGGAAAAGTTTTTAAGACATAGCCGTCGTTACATAAAAATATAAACACACAAGAGCTTTACGGATTAGGTAAAGCTCTTTTTGTATTAGAAAATCAATTAATCTCAATTTGGAGGTAGGGGAAGTTTGTAATATCAATAGGAATGGGCTTTAACCCATTTAATGAATAAAAAACCATACAGGCTTTAGTCGAAACCTATTATAAGTTTCGGCTAAAGCCTTTATTTGTTCATTATTTGAAATGTCGGGCTAATGCCCGACGCTATTGCAATATAATGCTATCGCTAACTCAGGTGATATTCGTTGAGATAGATTTATTAAAATAATAAACCAATCAGCATTAAAAAGTTTTATTCTCAAAGAAATAATTCTATTTTTGTTACATCATGAAAGCCCAATCGCCGTTTTTAGACACTTTATTTCTGCTTCGACAAGAAGAATGCATCACTATTTTCACAGAACTTCAGGAAATTTCCCGGAAAGAAGAAAATGATGCCGCCGAATATCTGGAAACCGAATTTGAAAAAGAACGGCTGGAGTTTTTATCCGATACCATCAGCTATGACAAAGAAGCTGCAATCTGGGCTGCAAAAATTCTGTATCACAGTGCCCAGCTGTATTTAATAAGAGAAAATACGGCAAAGGATTTAAACAAATTAATTCCGCCTTTCAATGGAAAGAGAGATGTTTCAGCCATCTTATCTGCAGATTTATCCTTAAGATTTGTACCGCAGATCATTCTGGCTTTGCAACAGGCCGATCCCGAAGATCGTTTGATTAAATTACTGGAAAATATTTTAATACGCTTCCATTATTCAGCAGTCGGATTTGATCTCGAACTGGGAAACATCAGCTGGGAAGAAGAATTAAAAGACAACACCTACCGAAAGCTATATCTGGAAAGAATCTTCGAAAAGAAATCCTATCAGCTCGCTGAAATTCCTTATATCAACAACTTGTTGGTGGCAGAATTTGGTTTACATAAAGATGTGTTTTGGAGAGAATTAAAAATAATGAATAATTAAAAAAATAATAAAAAACGGCTGTGGATTTTGAATTTTTGTATTTCGAAAATAAGTGGAACGCCTTTGTTTACCTTGTTTTCAAATGGTTAAATTAATTCCTTGTTTTTCTTTGCGCTTTAATTATCGCAAGGTTAGACGAAGCTTTTTGAACTAAATTAATATTTAAAGATAAACAAAGGCATTTCATTTAAAAAAGTAAAACAAAGAATATGTTGTTATTATTAATAAATTAAAATTAGCTCAAAATACACAACATATAATAAAATACAATAATCAATGACTCAAAATATAGAAAAATTAAACAAGGTTCTCACATACGTTAAAGATACCTTTGTCGGAAAAGATAACGTCATCGATCTTTTGGGAATCTGCCTGCTGGCAAGGGAAAACGCTTTTTTGTATGGCCCTCCGGGAACCGCCAAATCAGCGATGGTAAGAACATTAGCAAAAACTGTAAAAGACGGTAAAAACTTCGAATATCTTTTGACCCGCTTCACCGAACCGAATGAGATTTTCGGACCCTTCGATATCAGGAAATTAAAAGAAGGTGAACTGCTTACCAATACCGAAGGCATGATGCCCGAAGCATCCATGGTTTTTCTGGACGAAATCTTCAATGCCAATTCTGCCATTCTGAATTCCTTATTAATGGCTTTAAATGAAAAGATCTTTAAAAGAGGAAAGGAAACCAGGCATCTTCCGGCGCTTATGTTCGTCGGTGCCAGCAATGTCCTTCCCGAAGATGAAGCGCTGAATGCGTTGTTCGACCGTTTTCTCATCAGAATCAACGTCGATTATGTAAACCCGGAGCTTCTTCATCAGGTACTTCTCGCCGGAAGAAAGCTCGAAAACAATACCGAAACGGAAATGCCGGAAATCCTTTCCCATGAGATCAGAGAACTACAAAATCTTTGTAAAACGGTAGATCTGAAGCCGATTTATGAAGTATACCTCAACACGATCATCAGCCTCCGCAATACAGGAATTGCCATATCTGACCGAAGAGCAGTAAAGATGCAGAATCTTATCGCTGCAAGCGCCCTGATCTGCGGTAGAGATGAGGCTGTTATTTCAGATCTTTGGGTATTGAAACATATCTGGGATACAGAAGAGCAGATCGAAATCCTAGAGGGAATTATTAACAGGACTATCGAAAAAGATGACCATCCGAAAGCCCATCCACAGGCACTTCAGAATAAAACTCCGGATCCTGAAGAGATCATGAAAGACGTTAAAATTCTCGTAGAGAAATGGAATAGCGGAACATTGAGCTTTGAAGAGCAAAATGTAATCAAAGATAAACTGAGATATCTTCAGACCCGCTGCGACTGGATTAGAAATCCTGAACAGAAACAGTATATTCAACAGGAAATTGAAAGTCTATGGCAAAAGATCCTTCAGAGCATATAAAAGAATTCTGGGCCGAAATTCCACGCCCGGATGAAGAATATTTAGGTTCGATCCGCGACTGGAGCAATCTTCAGGTCGCATTGGATGATGAAATGATCTGGCTTAAAGGCTTTACGGCTGAGCAGGCTGTTTCACCCGAAATCCAGCAGTTACCTAATTTTATATTGTACGAACTGCGGGACGGATTGCTGTTTCGCAAAAATGCTTTGGTTCCCAGTAAAAAAATAAGATCAGCATTGCTTTGGACGCCTATCGATAAGGCCTTGCGACTTACATTCCCGGTTTCCAACAATAATTTTTTCGGAATTGATGAAAAAGTTGAGGTGAAATTAAAAGCCGGTGAAGATGAGAAACCTGCTGTTGCTTTAGTAAGTTCAATTGATGAAATAAAAGACAGCCTGATTGCTTTACCCAAATTTAAGCTCGAAAAACTGGATTGGATTATCATTGATGATAAAGCGCTTTTTCTGGGAACGCCATTACTAAGTTTACCAGGAAAAACATACTGGACAAAGAATGATCATCTTATTCCGGCAGGTTTTGATTTTGAATTTAAAAATCTGAGTTCTTTACTGCAAAGAAAATATAATGCGAACCGCGAGCATTGGCTTTTATGGAGTGAAAACGGCAGCTTTTTTCCTGTTCTTAAAAGCGATTTCCGGAAATTATCTGTAAGTTCGTTCCGTCTCACCGAAAAAGCAAAAGAATGGATGTAAGAGAATATTTCCGGTCTTACGAAAATTATTTTTGGGAGTGGACGACCGATGAGGATGTTCACGATGACTCCGGCTACCACGAAAACAACCTTATTTCTATTCCGAATGTAGGACCTCTTGTGTACAGAGCCTATGTGATGGGCATTCTCAAAGAATTAAAAGGCCAGGGACTGCCGCCGTTCGGTTCATTGTTGCTCGTGCTCTACGCAATTCAGGACGGACATCTAAACATGGATGGGATATTTTTCTATATCAGAAAATACAAAAATGCATTTCCGGGAACAGATATGGAGAATGACGTCTATGATGCGCAAAGCTTTTTAAAGAATCTGATGCATCTCGGGAATTCGTTAAAAAGATCCGCCAATAAAATTATTCTTCTAAGAACAATTTTCAATTATGCTCACATCCGGATATCCCCAGAATATTCCGAAGGTATGATCCGGAAATATGAACGCAATCCTCATTCTATTGCTGAATGTGTTGTTAAAGAAAAGCTGAACGTAAAAGTCTTCAGAAACGATATTGAAACGCTCGCTTATCTCTATAACGAGTTCCCCACCACTGAGTCTATCATCAATGCCATGAAAGATGAGATTGGTCTTCCTGATTTAAAAGAAGAAGTCCTTGAAGAGGAAACGACCATTGAAAATGGGGCGGAATTTATTGAGGAACTGACCGAAGAGCCGAAAACGTTTCAGGTCGGAAGCCTCATCAAAAGAATCTGGAGTGGACTGAAAATCCCAATGCGTCATCTTTCACCGGGAGATCAGCCCATCGGTGGGATTTCTGATATGACCAATAAAGGCGAACTTCACAGAATGCTGTTGTCGGAATTCGCCCATGATGATGAAATCTTTATGAACCGCGTTGCCAACAATGAGGCATTGTATATCCAGAGGGAAATTCCGCCCGAAGAAAATATCTTTGAAAGGATCATTCTGATTGATACTTCTCTGAAAAACTGGGGAACTCCGAAAGTATTGGCCTTTGCTTCTGCCATCGCCGTCATCAAACATCCGAAAGCACATTCCGAATGTAAAGTTTTTGCCCTGGGAGAGCATACTGTTCCCTTATCACTGAATAAAGTGGAAGATGTCATTGAAAACCTGAATTTCGTGAGCCCTGTTCTGGAAGTTTCAAAAGCGCTGGAAAAGTTTTTTAATGAAGAACATACGAGTAAGGATTTGGAAGTCTTTTTTATTACTCATGAGGATAATATAAAAAATCAGCATCTTCAGAATGTTATTAATGAGAATCGCGACCGGCTCAAGTTTCTGGTTACAACTTCTGCTAGCGGTGAGCTAAACTTCTTTAAACATCAGAAAGGAATCAGAAAACATATTCAGAAAATTGTGCTTCCCCTAAAGGAATTATGGGCCAATCCGCCCTCAAAAAAGAGAAAAAGATCCAATTTTGCTTCAGAACAGGGTGTTAAAACGGAGGTGCCTAAAAATTATCCACTGCTCTTTCCGGCTCCCAAGCAACAGATTGCTACCTTTCTTTATGAGGGTGAATTTTTTATCTTGAGCAGTAAAAAGCAATTGCTGAGGACACATCTTACGGATAACTACTATAATAAAGGGTATTATGGAAGCTACTGGACCCATCGGGGTTGCGAAGTGCTGTATGAAAATATTTCCGTTAAAGATCAGGGACAATTTGCCCTGGCAAAAAATAAGCAGCAACATTTTATCCTGTGCCAGTATCAGCCTGCCAAGAATTTGATCTCAAAACTCAACATTGAAACGAAAGAGTATTCGGAGCTGAATGTAGCCGGATTTGATATTCCTGCCAATGTGCAGCTGGTCTACTTCGATAAGCATTTTTATCTGCATGAAGAACGACTGGATGAAATCTTCGGCATGACGGTAGAAGGAGAAGTTTCCATGGAATTGGTACCCAACGATGCAGAAATTGCTAAAAACTTCGGAAAAGTACAGATTGAACTGGACAAGCTGAGGTTTAATAAATTTAAAATATTAAGCAATTTTACTTTAGTAGGAATCAATAATGAGCATAATCTCGTTTTTTCTAAAAGCGAGCTGAAAAATTATGGAGGTACGCTTTATCTCATGAAAAATAAATTGCCGATTATCATTAAGGCAAATCAGATTAAAAATAAATTTACTTTTTCTGAAGGAAGTGAGATTATTACAGATTCAAGAGGCATAATTACATTCAAAAGCATTAATGCCAATATTCCGGTGTTTTATATGCCTTCTCTGGAACATCGCGCCGCAGCATTGGCTTCGGATACCGAATTCGGAGGGTCAGAATATTATCTGCCGCAACATACATTGCTTAAAGTAAAAGAAATGCAGGGAATGTATGAAGATTACCTGAAAAGATTTATCCATCAAATACTGGAATATGGAACTGAAGATTAAGCCTTTTCCGAAAAATAATTATCCAAAAGCAGGAGTGCTGATCAGGAGCGCCTCGCCACGGGTATGGCTGCAGGAAATGGAATTGCTGGATATTGATCTTAATACTGTGCAGTCATTTGCGGTACCCTCGCAGGAACCGAATGTTTTATACGGATGTTTGCTGGTTTTTAATCATAATGTTCCCGCTGATATTGGTCAGCACAGATACTTTCAATGCTTCAGTAAGCGGTTGTTCATTCCGGAAAATACCGATTTCTATCCTAAGCTTATTGCTGAGGACTGGAAATATCAGGATGCTCAATATATTATTATGCATCCAGACTTTGGCCTTGTCCGACTGACGGAAGAGATTGACTGGATAACCGTTTTGCAGGATTCTCCTAAAACAGAATCAATCATCAGAAAGCCACTAAACGGAATAAGAATTCCACAAAAAATCCGGAGCTTTCAGGTACATATGAATGACGACGATTTGCTGGAACAGCTGATGAATCCTCAAACTGATGAAGAATGGATGAAAAATCTTCCTTTTGACCTGGAAAAAGTAAAGGCCGGAAATCTGGAAGAAATAGAAAAATATATTGCTTACATTACCAGATATCCTGAACGGGCGGTTTATTTTGGCATTCCGCTGGATATTCACAGTGCTTCGAGAGGAGGTTGGGGAGATTTTAATTTTGATTTCGGCATGTTCGGAATGGGTGGCGACCCTAATCTTGGTGATAAGCAGTCTCAAAATTCATCTAAAAAATCGAAAGATTCGTGGAAAGTATTAATCGGATTTATAGTGCTTGTTGTTATTATCATTTTTGTCTTAGATTCAAAGAAAAACAATCCTGAAGAAGCCGCAGTCTCTCACGTTTCTACAGACCTGTACAATGATCATCCTGTTGAAACAGCGCCTGAAAACAAACTTGCTTTTGAATCCGGAGTTACCAAAATTGATATGGTTATCGATTCTTTATATGGAAAAGAAAGAAGACAGCTGATACAGGAATACGAACAGGTGAATGGCACCGGAGATGTGATTCTGTGGAAAATTGAAGAATACAGGCTAAAAGAGAAAAAATCCAGGGATTCCTTAAAGAATGTTTATCTTAAAAAAACAGAAGATCTGGTGAGGCTTAAAACGCAAGGCTATCACACGAAGATCCTCGATTCTATCAGAAAAGATCCTGCCAATACGATGTCAAAAGTCTCTCAGAAACTTATGGCTGATGATATTGTGGAAATGAGAAGAAGAACGATTTATGATTCTTTGTCCAGAATTTTCGGCACCTCTCGTACGACAGATCCAATGGTTGTTTTCAATAAAGATTCCGGAGGGGAAGCTTCTTACATAAACGTAGATGATGTTGAAAGAAAAGAAACTTCCATTTCAGAAATTACCTGGATGATTCTTGTGATAATCGGGTTGGTAGCAGGGTATTCTTATTTTGTAAGGAAAAAGCCATTGTATATGGGCGGTGAATATGTTTCAGAAGGAATCAAAATGATTCTTATTATGATATTGGCGGCCGCGTTGCTGTATATTTTCTATCCGTTGATCCAAACATTTGGCTACAATTGGCTGGTATGGCTGCTGATCATTGGTGTTATTGTACTACTGTACAGATTATTCAGTGAAGATATGGACATTTTAAAATCAGGAAAGAAATGAGGAAAACAAAGTTTTTAGAAAAATTCCTGGTTGCCTTTTTTATCCTTGTGGCATTTAAGATTATTGCGATGATCGCGCAATGGTCGCAGCGGGCTATGGAGGACGCAGCGGCGAGCATCTTTAAATTTATATTCTTTGCCTGTATTGCTGTGGTTATGATTATTTTGTTGCAAAGTAAAGAAAAGGATCCCCTGCCACCGACACAAAAAAAATATGGAGATCGCGGAGTTCCTTTGGATTCATCGTTATTCGATCGCTTAAAAAGCATGTATGAAGATATTGCCGAAAAGCATATTCAGAATAATGAATACAGAAAAGCAGCAGTCGTTTATATGAATTTGCTTAAAGATTATTACAGGGCTGCCAAAACACTGGAAAACGGTGGGTTTTACAACGAAGCCGCCGCCGTTTATCTTAAAAAGCTATCCAATAAAGCGGATGCCGCAAACTGCTATGTACTTGCCAAGCAATATGATAAAGCGATTACCCTCTATAAGGAGCTTCAACAGAAAGAAAAAGTGGGCGACCTATACACAATGATTGACGACCGGGAAAATGCTCTGCTGTTTTACCAGATGGTTGTCGACGATTATCTTGCCAGTTTTCAGATGATCAGCGCTTCAAAGATATACCGGCATAAAATGGATATGCCGGATGAAGCACAGAAAACCCTTCTCAGAGGCTGGGAAGAAAATCATGATCCGCTCAATTGCCTTCAACAGTATTTTGCAAATATTGCTGATGTTAAAAAGCTCGGGCATGAAATTCAGCAAATCTATAGCCGGACACCTTCGGAAAAAAAGATCATTTATCTGGAAGCGATGAAACAGGAATTTAAAAAAAGTCAGGAACTTCAGATACCTACAAGAAATATTGCGTATGAGATCGTCGCTGAAAAAGTAAAGACGCGTTCGGAAATCGTGAATGAATTAAAACATTTTAATCCTGATGATGAGGTCATTCTGAAAGATATTTCGAGGTATAAAACGGGAAGAAATAAGATGTTCAGAAATTGATAATTCAATAACTTCAGAAAAATTTACAAAAAAGAATTATCTTTGCGGCAACAAAATTATGACAATACAAAGAGCACATATCAGTTTAAATCTATGCGATCGCCCTATAGTAAAGGGATCGTTTGGATATGAATTGATGGTATTGAATGAGGCGAAATGTGCTTGCTTTGAAAATTATTTACAATAATCTCGTAAAAAATAAATCAAAATATTGCAGAAGCGCCTCGATAACCGGGGCGTTTTTTGTGTTTTTAGGGCAGAAATTATTTAGAAAGAAAAAAAATAACCATAAAAGTGAAAATTTTTTAATCAACGATGAACAATTAATAAGAAAATAAGAAGTGATAAATAAACCGATGAGAGACAGTCATTTAGGTAGTAAAGGTTTCTGCAAAGTATTGCGGACAGGTATTTTTTATGTGTAAATTAATGTTTAAATAATTGATTTTCAGTTGTTTAATTGAAAAATAAATTTGTGAATTAAAAAAAATCATATTTACTTTGCAACCGAAAATTGAAAGCAACAGGTTTTCAGCATTTCAGAACTTTTTAAAATAATAAAATGAAACAATTTAGAAACATATTCCATCAACATTCAGAATTACGCGGACAAAAACCGATGGGATTGGCATGTGCATATGTTCTTGATAATGGATTTTTAAATAAAAGGTGCTTATATACGTGGGTCAGCTAGTACACTGACACGTCTAAAAAATATAAAGCGCCTCCCAAAAAGAGGCGCTTTTTTTATGGTTTCTCTAGCTTATTGGTAAAGCGTCGGTTTGTGGCACCGGAGAACAGGGTTCGATCCCCGGAGATACCCAAAAATGTGAATGGTCAATGGCGAATTTGTTTCACAATGAATTTAAAAATTGACAAGCTAAGCCAATTGACCATTGATTATTAACAACATCAATAATCTATCTCATAGCTAAATGGGTTAGAGCACCGGTCTTTTAAACCGGGGGTTGAAAGTTCGAATCTTTCTGGGGTTACAAAAAGATGAATGGTCAATGATGAGTTTGTTTCACAGGTGAATTTAAAAATTGACAAGCAAAGCAAATTGACAATTGACTATTCACAAATAAAAGGTCTATTGAGGTAACGGCTAACCTGCCCGACTGTCTCTCGGGCACTGCGGGTTCGATTCCCGCATAGACCGCCAGATGATGAATTTAATTGTTTCAAAGAAGAGAAAGGAAAAGTCTGTCAAGCGCAGACGATCTTTAGCCAAAAACACAAACTACAGACAGGCTTTTCTCAACTCAAATTTGATGCTGTAATAAAGAATTCAAATTTTTAACATAATATAAATTTTAGATAAATAAAGTCTGTCAAAGCGCAGAAGTTCTTACATCAAACAAAATTAAGACAGGCTTTATTTTTAAATGAAACTTAAAATGAATGATTAGTAAAGAGAAAAATTGCTCATTACTCATCAAAACGATGGTTCGCCGAAGTAGAAGAGTCGGGGCGGTCTGCAAAACCGTTGCGCAAGCTGAGTGGGTTTGAGTCCCACAACCATCTCAAATAACTAAAATGAGATTAGTTCCGAAGAAAAAGAAAAGTCTGTCAAAGCGCAGAAGTTCTTACATCAAATAAAATTAAGACAGGCTTTATTTCTTCAAAAAATAACAGGAACAGTTGTGTAGATGGTCTGCACGTTAGTCTGAAAAACTAAAGGTATAGTTCAATTCCTGTCTGTTCCACTACATAAGACAATAGTTAATGTTAAAAGTAATTATTTAAGTACAATTTAATATTACTCATTACCTATTGCTCATTACTTATAAAACTGATTCATAGTGTAATTGGTCAGCACACAAGACTTTGACTCTTGTTGTTCAGGTTCGAGTCCTGATGAATCAACAAAATGGTGAATTTAAAAAAAATTGATAAGCAAGTGGAATTGAAAATTCAACATTCACGTACTCATTAACAAAATTAAACAAAACAAAAACATGTAGAAAAAATGGAAACGCAACAACAACTATGGCAGAATATGACTGGAAAGATCTTCCAAAGCCCGATCACGCAGCTGGTAGAAGAAGCCATCATCCGCGAACAGGCTAATGGCCACCGACTGAAAGTATGTGTGGGCTCCGACTCTCACGTTTACGGGAAAGCCATTAATTATGCTACGGCAGTTGTCTTTATCCGTGAAGGAAAAGGAGCGTTTACCTTTATCAGAAAAGAAAGAGAAATACGGAATATCAGCATCAAAGAACGAATGCTGAATGAGGTGAATAAATCTGTAGAAATTGCCTATGCAATATGCGCAGTGCTGGATGCTTACGGTGTGGAAATGGAGGTGCACGCAGATATCAATACCGATCCGGATTTCAAATCCAATGTCGCATTAAAGGATGCGATGGGATACATTCTGGGAATGGGGTATGTGTTTAAAGCAAAACCTTTTGCATTCGCAAGTTCCAACTGTGCTGATATGATGGTGTAATAAGTTGGAAGTAGGAAGATGGAAGTTTTAGCACCATAATACGCTTCTAACTTGATTTAAAATAATAAACAATTAAAATTAAACAAAAAATGAAACCCAATATATTTTTTACCGCTGACCATCATTTTGGTCACGAAAATATTATAAAATTCTCCGAAAGACCTTTTGAGTCTTTGGAGCAGATGAATGAAGAACTTATTAAACGATGGAACGAGAAAGTCGGAACAAACGATGTGGTCTACCATTTAGGTGACATAAGCTTAGGTAAGCCAGATTTCACAAAAGAAGTCCTGATCGCCTCAACGGGAATATCCATCTGATAAAAGGTAACCATGAAGGTGCGGCCTTAACGTATCCTAAAAGATTCGAATCCATAAGAGATTACCACGAATTGAGGATTGATGAGCCCGAAAACGGCAATGACAAGCAAAAAATAATTCTTTTTCATTACGCCATGAGAACCTGGAATGGCTCGCATCGCGGAATATGGCAACTTTACGGCCACTCGCACGGTACTTTACCTGATGATGAAATGAAGCTTAGTTTCGATGTGGGAGTCGATTGTCATAATTTCTATCCTGTTTCTTACGAAGAAGTAAAGGAGATTATGAAAAAGAAAAAATGGACGCCGCCGTTTCCTCCGAGAAATTAAATAAAACAGAAGATGGAGATCGAGGCCGGAACTGCAAAAGCTTCCGGTTTCCATCACCAGACTTCCCAACCTTAAAATTTTAAACAAATGAAAACAACAGAAAATATATTAATTATAGATCTTGAAGCCACTTGTTGGGACGACCGGCCGCCGAGAGGTCAGGAAAGTGAGATTATTGAAATCGGAGTCTGTATCATGAATGCAGAAACCGGGAAGATCTCACAGAGTGAAGGCATCTTAGTGAAACCTCAATTCTCAAAAGTGAGTCCGTTTTGTACGGAGCTGACGACCATTACTCAACAAATGCTGGATGATGAAGGGATTATGCTAGAAGATGCTTTGGATATCCTCAGGGCAGAATATGATGCTGAAAATCTCACCTGGGCGAGTTACGGAAACTATGACCTGAATATGCTTCAGAACCAGGCGAGACGATTTAAGGTAGATTATCCTTTAAGCGATGACCATATCAATGTGAAAACATTATTTGGTGAATTACATCCCACTGTCCGCAAAAGTGTAGGGATGGCAAGAGCGTTAAGCGAGTTGAATCTTAAACTTGAAGGTACTCATCACCGTGGAGTAGATGATGCGAAGAATATTGCGAAGATTCTGCATTGGTGTTTGGAACAAATGTAACATTGTAACAATATAGCAATGTAATTTAATGTATCATAGAGATTAATTTTTACAACGCAAAAAGGTTGCGCAACGGCAGTTTTACTTTGCATCATCAAAATGAAACAATACTAAAATTTTGAAAATAAATTTTAGTCAAAATATCAGGCAGGTCTTGTTGAGTGCTTCGGTTTACGGCACCATTGCAGAAGAACTTGTTGAGAAACATCAGTTGGTTCTGTTCAGCTTGATCTGAAGGTTTGAGGAGTTTTCCAAAAAACTTCTACCATGCGCTATGGGTCGGGGGTTCGAATCCTCCTATTTCCTTTGGGGGAATATAACTCAGTCAGGTTAGAGTAATAGCTTTTTTTTATTGTGGGTTCGAGTCCCACTACCAAGTCGATTGGTATGGCGGAAATGGTATACGCACTACATTACGGATGTAGGTTAATTTGAAATAGACTCAAAATCTATTTTTTTCGCGAGTTTGAATGTTCTCATCAAAAATATTCATGGAAAAATCCGGGATGTTTTCAGTTGTTGAATCAACATTTTGAAAAAGCCTGCAAGAAAAGATGTTTTCTGAAATTAAAATTGCCATAAAGAGCTTATTATCTTCGGATAATTTCTGAAAAGGACGATCTGCGTGAGCGATGGTAACGGATATCCTTTTTTGTTTGCAAAAAAGATAGAAGTGAACGTAGCGACCCGAGCTGCTGGTTATGCCATGGCGAGGGACACGCCCAAAAAATCTGAACGTTTAGGGATACACTGAAAAATAGGTTCTGAAACAATGATTATTCTGAAATGCTTTCCTTCCGCCATTTTTGGAAGAAGAGATCACGGATTTTCCATTTTTAATTGAATTAATAACCATTTAAAATAAAAAACAATGATAAAAAATGTACAAATTAAAGCTTATGAAAGGGGACTTGTTTTCAAAAACGGAAACCTCATCGACATTCTGAATGAAGGAAATTTCTGGATTTTCGGGAGTAAATCTGTAGAGGTTTATGATATGAAAGTTTTGTTTACATCCAAAACCGATCTTAGTCTTTTGCTGAAAAATGAAGGACTGAAATCTATGCTGGAAGTAATTGAAGTAAAAGATGGCGAAATCGTTCTGGTATACGAAAACGGAATTTTCAAGGAAGTATTGAATGTAGGACAATACGCATTCTGGAAAGGCATTTTCAACAGGGAATTTCAAAAAATTGATTTAACAAAGGTCGAGATTACAGAAAATATCTCCAAGACGATTCTTGAAAATGCTAAGCTGAAGACTTTTGTAAGAAAGTTTGTCATCACCAACCAGTATAAAGGTCTTTTGCTGATTGACGGAAAGCTTTCAAAAGTCTTGGAAGCCGGAACGTATTATTTCTGGAACAATGAAATTTCCATCGAAGTAAAAGCTATTGATACGAGAATGCAGCAAATGGAAATTGCAGGACAGGAGCTTCTGACGAAGGATAAAGCCATGCTACGGATCAACTTTTACGTTCGTTTCCAGGTGGAAAATATAGTGAAAGCGGTGATGGATAATAAGGAATATGATAAGCAATTATACATCCTGATGCAGTTGGCTTTACGGGAATTTGTCGGAGCTTTAACCCTCGATGAGTTGCTTCTGAAGAAAGATTCCGTGGGAAAAGAAATTCTTCAGAATCTCGGAAATAAAGCAGAAGATCTTGGTCTGAAAGCTTCAGATGCCGGAATCAGGGATGTGATTCTGACCGGAGAAATGAAAGAAATCATGAATCAGGTCTTAATTGCTGAAAAGAAAGCTCAGGCTAACACCATTATGAGGCGTGAAGAAACTGCTTCTACAAGAAGTTTGCTTAACACCGCTAAGCTGATGGAAGAAAACGAGGTGCTCTGGAAACTGAAAGAAATGGAATATATGGAGAAAATTGCCGATAAGATCGGAGATATTACCATATCAGGAAACAGCAATATTGTGTCTCAGCTAAAGGAGATCTTTGCGAAATAAAACTAACAACCATCATTATAGATCCGGGCTTTGCAAAGCAAAGCCCGGATCGCCCATATTATATTATACCGTTTTTTCAAGCCATTCTTCATAAGAAAGAACACCCCATTCCGGTTTTCCTTCGCCTTCCAGTACAGAAATAAATTCCAGCTGATTTCCGTCGGGATCATTAAAATAGATCGCCAATGCCGGCATCCATGCGAAAACCATAGGATTCTCTGTTCCGTTTTTCAGGAAGTTGTAGGGAGCTAAATTTTTATTTTTCAGGAATTCAACAGAATACTTCAGAACATCTTCTTTATCTGCCGTAAAAGCAAAATGTCTTGTCTGCAGATTTTCTTTCTGTTCCCATAAACCCAGCATAGATTCTTTGTTTTTACCGATCCACAGAAAGGCAATCGGGCGGGTTTCATCTCTGTGGGCCAATTCTAATCCTAAAATATCAGTGTAAAATTGGATGCCTTTTTCAAGATCACTTACCTGAACATGTGTTTCATATAAACCTTTAATCATAACATTAAATTTATTCAACAAAACTATAAAACACGTTTTTTAAAATGAATGGCAATTGATTTTTTAATGTAAAACAGATGATAGATATATTTTATAAAGCAGGATTATGATTTTGGAATATTGAAGTGGATGATCAGATCGATTCATAAATTAAAATTGGAGACAAGACTTCCAGTGATTACCTTTGCCCTGAAATGAAAAATACCATTGCTTTATTCGATTTTTCGAAAAAAATAAATTATAAAAACGAACTGCTGGCAGGATTTACGGTAGCGATGACCATGATCCCGGAATCGCTTTCTTTTGCTATTCTTGCTGGGCTTTCACCACTGACAGGATTATATGCGGCTTTTATAATGGGACTGGTGACTGCCATTTTCGGAGGCCGTCCGGGAATGGTTTCCGGGGGCGCCGGCGCAACGATTGTCGTTTTGATCGCTTTAATAAAAACCCACGGGGTAGAATATCTCTTTGCCACCGTGGTGCTCGCCGGGATATTCCAGATGTTGGTAGGGGTTTTCAAATGGGGGAAATTTGTGAGATTGATTCCTCAGCCTGTCATGTATGGTTTCTTAAATGGCCTAGCGGTTATCATTTTTATGGCTCAGGTTGAGCAGTTTAAAGTTACCCAAAACGGAGTTACCGAATGGCTTCACGGAACAACGCTGTACATCATGTTGGGATTGACCTTGCTTACGATTGCCATTGTTTACTTTTTTCCTAAAATCACAAAAGCTGTTCCGGCTTCTCTTGTCGCTATTCTCATTGTATTCGGAATTGTTGTAGGCTTTGGAATTCATACAAAAACAGTTGCAGACATTGCTAATATCAGTGGAAATCTGCCGAGCTTTCATATTCCTGATCTTCCTTTTTCTGTGGAGACTTTACAGATCATTTTTCCTTATGCGCTGGTAATGGCTGGAGTTGGGCTGATCGAGTCACTTTTAACCTTATCCATGGTGGATGAAATCACCAACACAAAAGGAAATGCCAACAAAGAATCTTTAGCTCAAGGTTTAGCAAATATCACCAATGGATTTTTCGGAGGAATGGGAGGTTGCGCCATGGTAGCACAAACCCTGGTAAACCTGAATGCAGGCTCAAGGGCGAGGCTCTCCGGAATCATAGCATCGATTATGATATTGATTATCATTTTAGTGGGTGCACCTTTCATTGAAAGAATTCCGATGGCAGCTTTGGTTGGTGTTATGATGATGGTGGCCATCAGTACTTTCCAGTGGGTTTCGATAACGATTGTCAATAAAATGCCGAAATCGGATATTTTTGTTGGGATCACGGTAGCTTTAATCACCATTATTTTACATAATCTTGCTTTGGCCGTACTGGTAGGCGTGATTATTTCAGCATTGGTTTTTTCCTGGGACAATGCGAAAAGAATACGGGCAAGAAAATATATTGATGAAAACGGAACTAGGTACTACGAAATTTCCGGGCCGCTATTTTTTGGTTCTGTGACGACTTTTATGGATAAATTCGACCCGATAAATGATCCTGAACGGGTTGTTGTTGATTTTAAAGAAAGCCGCATCGTTGATATGAGTGCCATTGACGCTTTGGATAAATTGTCTAAAAAATATACCCAGCAGAACAAAACTTTACATTTAAAGCATCTCAGTGAAGACTGCCGAAAAATGCTGAAAAATGCAGAAGCGGTAATAGAGGTGAATATCCAGGAAGATCCTACGTATAAGGTGATGCCGGAGAAGTGAGAGTGTGGCAGGTTTTAGAGTTTGAGAATGTCAGAGCGGCAGAGTCTTTGTGGCTGGAAAGTTTTTAGAAGTAAATTAAATAAACTTTACCATCTTCATCTTAAAATAACCTTGCTTCCAATTGGAATCATAAAATATATTAAAACATCAAACTACATTTACATATTGATTTAAAAATTCTATCTTTGGATGAATTGAGAGGTATTAAAATTTAATGAGGACAAACACAGATTCCGATCTTGCTTTAGTCAAAACATATTGATTTTAAACCTGAAAAATATAACATTAAATGGCAATATTTGTATTCGTACAGCTATTGCTTTTATCATATAATAAGCACATATAAAAGTGGGACAAAATACTAGCATTTTAGATCTGCATCCGGGCCTGGTCTGGGGATTTGCGATAACGGTAGTTATCATGTTACTCCTGGATCTGGGAGTTTTCAACAAAAAAAGTCATGAAGTTTCTTCCAAAGAAGCTACCATCTGGTCGATCGTCTGGATCTCGCTGTCAATGGTATTCTCAGGAGTTGTATACTGGGTGTACAATTCAGATCTGGGGCCCGGCAGCCATGCGCTGGCGATAGAAAAGTTTACACAGTATCAGGCGGCATATTGGATCGAGAAGGCGCTTTCGGTGGACAATTTATTCGTATTTATCCTGGTTTTCGGATTCTTTAAAGTTCCGAAATATCTTCATCATAAAGTGCTGTTCTGGGGGATTATCGGTGCGCTCATTTTCAGGGCAATTTTTATTTTCGCAGGAGTTGGGTTGATCAATCTTACCTATCTTCCTGAAATGAATATTTTCGGACATCCGGTAAAAATCAATGTGGTAATGACTTTATTCGGATTGTTCCTCGTTTATGCGGGAATTAAATCCTGGGGTGATGGTGACGATGACGAAGAAGAAGATTACAGCAATACGGCCGGAGCGAGATTAATCAAAAGATTCTGGAAAGTTTCTGATAATTATGTCGGCGATAAATTCTTCACCGTGCAGAAAGGAATCAAAATGGCGACTCCGCTATTGGTGGTGGTAGCCGTTATTGAGTTTACAGACGTACTTTTCGCCGTAGATTCCATTCCTGCAATCTTTGCCATCTCCAATGATCCGTTTATCCTTTATACATCAAATATTTTTGCGATTTTAGGTTTACGGTCTTTATATTTCCTGTTGGCAAATTTCATCCATATGTTCAGCAAATTGCCTTACGGACTGGCAGTTATCCTGTCATTTATCGGAGTAAAAATGCTGATTGCCCCGTGGATTCACATCCCGTCACCGGTTTCTCTTGGAATCGTTGGAGGAGTTTTAGTCATCTCAGTAATTCTTTCTATTATTTTCCCTGATAAAAAAGATGATGGGAAAGAAAAAATTGAGGAATAATTTTTATAAATATGAATACATATAAAGGCTTTACATTTCGTAGAGCCTTTTTATTTGTTTCAAATCTATGAATAACAAAGGTTAAATATTCTGGATATGACTAAAATAGCGTTTTGCACTGCATCAATGGCATATTTTAAAGGTTAATGACGCTTTACATATGATTAAAATGAATTTGCACATGATAAATGGCGCTTTGCAATAGGTTAATAGCATATTTTAAAGGTTAATGACGCTTTGCATATGGTTAAAATGAATTTGCACATGATAAATGGCGCTTTGCAATAGGTTAATAGCATTTTTTAAAGGTTAATGACGCTTTGCATATGATTAAAATGAGTTTACACATGATAAATGGCGCTTTGCAATAGGTTAA
>NZ_JBYRIW010000003.1:132223-322497 GCF_057815395.1 Chryseobacterium sp. 27AL
TAATAGCATTTTTTAAAGGTTAATGACGCTTTGCATATGATTAAAATGAGTTTACACATGATAAATGGCGCTTTGCAATAGGTTAATAGCATTTTTTAAAGGTTAATGATGCTTTGCATATGATTAAAATGAATTCACATATGATATGAGGTTAATATCGATTTTAAAAGGCTAGATTCAATTTGAAATAGGATGATGACTTTTAGACAAATATTTTAATCCAAATTTACTTTTCATCTGTTATATTTCAAAAGCTTATTCATTTTAAGCCTTGTCTGCATCGAAACTTTATACGCTTCATCCCTAAGCTTCTGAATTTTTCCTACAGGTTGGAAGAATATTTTACTCTCAAAAGGATTAAATGAAAGCAGTTCATTTTCGCAGGCTTCCGGATCCAGAAGATCATTTTTTTTAATTCTTACCTGCCCGATTTTTATATAAGGTGCATTTTTCCATTCGACATTGAGCTTGTTGATGGGCTGGTCTTCCAGGTTATAACAAAGCTGAATCATAACATCTGCTGCAAAATCTTCTGTCTTTAAATAAGCTTCCAGTGCGTCCTTTGTTTTTAATCTTTTCCCAAAATTCTTATCGACAGATATTGGTTTAAGTTTAATCTTCATCATATATTCTCCCAATCGGTAGGCTCCCACCGAATGATAATCGAATGACAGGAAAAAATCATTTCTTTTACGCCACAGCTTAACTATATTTTTCAAAAAAGATCCTGTAAGTGTTGAAGGAATCACTTTAATCATCTGCATCATCAAAGAAAAAGAGCTCCATTTTTTCACAAAAAACCGATTGACAGATGTGAACAGCTTTAAAAAGGTGCTTACAGAATTAATTGGAAATAAAGGAAAGTTGACCAAAGGAAAATTGGCCAGTAGAATTCCGTTTTCATCTTTGATCTTTACGGCAAATCCGTAAGCAGGAAGATCTTTTTTACCTTTATTTATTTTTAAATGGGCGTTAGAAAAGCGGATCTTCAAATCATACTTATCCTTATCAAAAAACGGCTGAAGTTTTTCAGGAATGTTTTTATCAATGATAAATTCTCCCCTGGTGATGGCATATGTTTTGGCGTGAGCATTTCTGGTAGCATACTCTACATCACTCACGGAAGGTGACTGTTCAACAAAATCGGCAATGCTTTTTTTATTGATTTCGAGGAGTTCTCTTTCCTCGTCAGTCAGCTTATCAAACTTCTTATTATATTTTAGTGGACTTGGCATTTAGTTTTTAAATCCAATTATAACGCCAACTTTCGGAAATGCTGTTAACACAGTATTAAACATATCTGAATTTTCTGAATAAGTCCGTGAATGGCGATAAAATTTGATATTTGATCCTTCGATTCGAGTGTTTTTTTCGTAATAAAGTGAAGAAAAAATGTATCGGGAACGCACAAGATCATAAACTTTTCGATACGATTTTTTTCAAAAATCTACTCAAAGTGACGAAATGAATCACCATATATGAAAGTTATATTTTTGTTTTCGTACTTAAAAAACTTACCGCATCATGCTTCCATCTTCCAGCTCTAAAATCCTATCTTTGTAAAAAAATATCAATATGGGAGTAGCAGATATGTTATTTAAACGCAAAAAAGAGCAGGCAGAGAAAAACCTGAAAGACGGTCAGGAATATATGGCAGAATACGGGAAAAGAGAAACGGTGGTTGAGCTGCCAAGCGGATTGCAGTACGAAATCATCAAAGAAGGTGACGGTGAAAAACCGGGACCGAGATCTACGGTAAAATGCCATTACCACGGAACAACCATTTCCGGGAAAGTTTTCGACAGCTCTGTAAAAAGAGGAACTCCGGCTTCTTTTCCGCTGAATAAAGTGATTAAAGGATGGACGGAAGCACTTCAGCTGATGCCCGTGGGAAGCAAATGGAGATTGATCATTCCGCCGCACCTGGCGTATGGAGATCAGCAGATCAGTAAAGAAATTGGTCCCAACAGCACACTCATTTTTGAAGTGGAATTGCTTGAGATTAAATAATATTTTTTTTAAAATAAAATTAAAATTTACCTGACTTTCGGGTAAATTTTTTTATTTAATGTATATTAGTGTTTGGTCTTCATGTATTACTTTATCATTAGCCAATAACAGCGAGAATGAGGAAATTATTTTATTTTTTAGTTTTATTAAACCTGCTTACTTCATGTGTTTCTAAGAAAAATCAGGCGATCAGACAAAATATTCTGACACTGAAAGACAGCTATTGCAAAGCTCCTTTTAAATATAATTATTCCAATAAGCTTCCTTCTTACAATTCAGATTCTGTCATTGCCGCCAATCAGGAATTGAAAGCCAATTTTTCGGATCAGAGCATTCTCATCCTGAATGCACTTAATAACCTGGATGAAATACACAATATCATGGAACTTAAAAAAGACAATTCACTCGAATCTCAGGTAAAGATACTGCAGCTGAAAAGTAAGATCAACAGTAAAATAACCATTGCACTCACAGAACTGGATGCTGTTGCCGCAGAATTCGACTGTGAAGGAGAAAGAGTGGCCCAGATCGGTGCTTATGTAGATAATCTAAATAATTCCCGCAACAATAAGCTCATTCTCTATTCTATCGCAGCAGGTGCAGCAGCTTCCATCGCCGGCGGAATTGTAAAGGATAACGGATGGAGCAATGCCATAGATATTGGTGGAGGTGCTTTGGGAGCGGGGTTGGGCTTGGCCACATTAAATCCGAAAGGTAAAAAAGTAGAATTTATTCATCAGAGAAACTTGCTGAGAGATGTCTGGAATGAAAAGCTTGAATCACCTAATTTTCCGCCTTTTATATGGTATATGTATACAGAAAAAAGATTCTCAAATAAAGAAAAACAATCGATCATCAGCAGTATGAAGGAAAGATGGCTGCATTACCAGTTTGATAATGATAAGCTAAAGGCAGATCAGTCGGTGATCTTCAGTGACGGTGGTTATTACAGGTCAGAAGATCTTCATAACCGTGCTGCTATGCTCAATCAGATGCAGTCGGCGACACGGACGATCAACCAGAATATCAATTATCTGTTGCTGGATTTGGATAAATTGATTTTATAGTCTTTAAAATGTAAATTTGTTCTTATTCACTATTTTACCCTTATGATATCGTGAAGAATTCCCAAGTGCTGCAGATCATCTTATGACTTCTGTAGAAGATTACGGAAAGTTTTACAGGTATGAATAACGATTTGCTTTCAAAAACAAGTATGTAAAGAGATGGAAAGCAGAAAGGCTGAATAATTTAATTGTAATAAATTTTGTTACATTAAAATTTTTTTCTACTTTTGTACAGTAATTACAATGAACAATACAAGATTTGCCACGGCAATACATATCATGACATTATTGGCGGAAAGTCCGCAGGAATGGCTCACTTCCGAATGGATAGCGGGAAGTATTAATATTAATCCTGTAATGATACGTAAAGAACTAAGCGTTTTAAGAGAAGCCGGATTGATTGTCAGCCGGCAGGGAAAAGTAGGAGGCAGCCAGTTGGCAAAGAATGCAAGCGACATTATGATTTCTGATATTTATTCAGCGGTTAAAAATACTGAAGTGTTAGGTAAAAAAAACAATAATCCTAATCCTGCATGTTCGGTAGGAAAAGAAATCAATAAGCATTTACAGACCCTGTTTTCCGATACGGATCAGTTGGTTATCAGGTTTTTAGGAAATAAAACGCTGCAGGAATTCACGGATAATTTTAAATAAAAAAATTTAACTATTAATGTAACAAAATTTATTACAATTTAATTTAAAAATAAAATATTATGAAAAAAGTAGCAGTAATTGGCGCTACAGGATTTGTAGGCACACAGGTTGTGAATGAATTATCAAACAGGGGGTATGAAGTGGAGGCTATCGCAAGAGATACTTCAAAAGTTCAGCAAAATGAAAAGGTAACAGCAAAAAGCGTTGATGTAAATAATGTGGATGAGTTAGCAGAAGCACTCAAAGGTAATGATGCCGTAATCAATACATTCAATGCGGGCTGGACCAACCCTAATTTATATGATGATTTCCTGAACGGTTCTGTCAACATCGAAAAGGCTGTTGAAAAATCAGGCGTAAAAAGATTCATTACCGTAGGTGGAGCAGGAAGTCTTTATATTGACGGAAAACAACTGGTTGACGGCCCTGATTTCCCTGCAGAGATCAAACCAGGTGCAACGGCGGCAAGAGACTATTTAAATAAAATCAAAGAAAATAATACACTCGACTGGACCTTCTTCAGCCCTGCTATTGAAATGCATCAGGGAACAGCAGGAATTAGAACCGGAAAATACAGAACAGCCCTGGAAAATCCTGTATTTGATGAAGACGGAAGAAGCGTTCTTTCTGTTGAAGACGTTGCCGTCGTGCTTGTCGATGAGCTTGAGCAAAACAATCACATCAGAGAACGTTTTACTGCGGCTTATTAATATTGAAAATAAAAAATTTCGGCGGCACCTTTGGTGCCGCCGAAATTCATATCAATACAATTAATCATAAATTAAAGATTCATAAACAGCTTCGGATTGACCGGGCTGTTATTTTTATGTACCTCATAATGGAGGTGAGGCCCTGTAGAGCGACCGGAATTTCCTGATTTTGCGATCACTTGTCCTACTTTTACCTTATCATTTACTTTAGCAACAAGCTGTGAAAGATGTCCGTAGAGTGTTGCCAGTCCATTTCCGTGGGAAACAATCACACAATTTCCATAGCCCCCTTTTTGTCCGGAGAAAATCACGGTTCCCGCAGCTGTGGCTACCACATCAGATCCAAAAGGAACTGCAATATCCAAGCCTTTATGAAACTGCATCTGATCAGCTTCTGCAGGCGCATTGTTTTTCTCTGTCTGGTTTGAATTCGCGGCGGCAGTTACATTAGAAGTGCCTTGTGCAGCAGGACTAGGATTAGCTTTTGGTGTTACCATTACTTTCACCTGTCTTTTTTCACCATAGCTGTCAGTGACTTCAATGATTTTTTCTACAGGTTCAGGCTTTACTTCAGAAGCAGCAGCTACTGCCGCAGGTTTTCCCGTATTGGTTTTCACCGAAGCAAAAACGGTTTTAAAAGGAATAGGGTTCTTTCTGACACCGAAATTAGAAGAAATATAGCCTTCTGTCGGCATCCCCAAAGGAACTTGAAGAAGCTTTTTCTGAATATCCATCAGGTACTGGCTGTATCGGTTAGCCTGCTTGGCAAGATAAATAGAGTTTGAAATACTATCCTTGCTGAGAACGGCCAGCTTTACATTCGGAACATCTTTGGATCTCAGGAAAGAATTAAGCTGTGTTACGGTCTGATCTACCAATTCAAGATCGGTCTTCATTTTTAAGTAATCCACACTGTCTTTTTCAGTGTTTATTTTTACAAGGTTTACTTCATAGTTCCTGTCGTCTTTTTCAGAATATAACTTTGCAATGAAGATGCCTTGCGCAAAAACAATAAGTAAAAGGACTCCCAAAAGTACATTTACGTTCTTTTTGCTGCTTAGAAATTTTTTCATTTTTCTTCTCTTAGTATAATTACAAAACGATTTTAAGCCTGCAAATTTAATTAAAAATAAATTTTGGGACTTATGTTTAGCAAAAAAATAAATATTTCTATAATTAACGTATAATTAAATATTTAATTGCCTGCATGTGTTAATTTTAAAATAAAATAGCTTTTATCATGTAATGAAAAGGTCTCATCTTTCTTTGTTTTAATATATTTGCAGTTCACATTTCTATTATGGCTAAAAAGAAAACGAATACAGAATCGAATCCGAAAAAAAGCAAGAATGACGTCGCTGTAGGGGTAGTGGGAAGCGGAAGTTTTGCAACAGCTATCGTAAAAATGCTGGTTGAAAACTGCAAAGTCGTGCATTGGTGCGTAAGAAACGAATATGTAAAAGGAGCTATTGAACAAAGAGGACACAATCCGACTTATCTTACGGCTGTTAATTTTAACCTTAAAAACTTAAAGCTCACAACAGATATCAACGAGCTTGTTTCCGCATGTGATACCATTGTTCTGGCAACACCGTCAATTTATCTTTCCGATACTCTGGATAAAATGACTTGTGATTATAAAGATAAAATTTTTGTCTCCGCCATTAAGGGAATTATTCCGAAGGTAAATGATGTCGTAGCACACTATTTAAGAGACGAATTTAAAATAGGTTTCCGCAACCAGGCCGTTATTGCCGGCCCATGTCATGCGGAAGAAGTCGCTATGGAAAGACTTTCTTATCTTACGGTGGCAACGGTAGAAGATGAAGTTTCGGCGAAACTTTTGGATATCTTTAACTCCGATTTCATTAAAGTTCATTCCAGCAAAGATATTCTGGGAAATGAGTACAGCGCAATTCTTAAAAATATTTTTGCGATAGGTGCGGGTATTGCAAGCGGGTTAGGATATGGGGACAACTTCACCGCAGTATTTGTTTCCAATGCCATCCGTGAAATGGAAACCTTTCTGGAAGCCATCTACGAAGCACCGAGAGATGTTAATGAAAGCGCATATCTGGGAGATTTACTCGTAACGGCTTATTCCTTATTCTCAAGAAACAGAAACCTTGGCAACCTTATCGGAAAAGGATATACTGTAAAATCTGCGATCCAGTCGATGAACATGATTGCAGAAGGATATTACGCTGCAGATTCTATTTATAAAACATCAAAAGATAAAGGATTAAAACTGCCAATCGTCGATACCATTTACGGCATTCTGTACGAAGGAAAAAATGCTGAAAAACAGTTTAAAAAGCTGACCACAAAATTAAATTAATCCTTACTTACATAAGATTCAGCATGATGTCATCACAGATAATGAAATGACATCATGCTAGTTTTTTTAGTATCATACCAAGAAATGCAGTTGGCTCATCATTAGTCTCAACCTCAACCTTAACCTTAACCTCAACCCTCTTCAAAATGATGTTAAATATCCATAAACAGACATTTATTCTAAGAACTTTTCCCGAACTTTGATATAATAAATTTTAAATTATGTCACAATCGCTTACAAACAGAACGCCGAAACCAAAATACGACGTTGTTCTCATAGGTGGCGGAATTATGAGTGCCACATTAGCTACATTATTACATGAATTTGATCCCAATCTGGAGATTGCCATCTTCGAAAGACTGGGAAGGTTTGCCAAAGAAAGCACGGCAGCCTGGAATAATGCAGGAACAGGTCATTCAGCGTTTTGTGAGCTTAATTATACTCCCGAAAAACCAGACGGGACCATCGATATTTCAAAAGCGGAAAGTATAGCAGAACAGTTTGAGATTTCAAAGCAGTTTTGGTCTTACCTGATCACCAAAGGATACATTCAAAGGCCAAAAGACTTTATCAATTCATGTCCGCACATGAGTCTGGTTTTTGGCGAAAAAGACGCTGAATACCTTAAAAAACGCCATCAGAAAATGTCGGAATCAGTCCTGTTTAAAGGAATGGAATTTTCAACGGATCACGGAAAACTACAGGAATGGATTCCGCTCATCATGAGAAAAAGAAATACTTCAGAAGTAATGGCAGCAACCAAAATGGATCTGGGAACGGATGTTAACTTCGGAACGCTTACCAGAAAAATGGGAAGGCATTTGCTGGAAGATTCCAATGTTGAGGTTTTCCTTTATCATGAAGTAAAAGATATAGATCCTAAAGAAGACGGAACCTGGGAAATGAAAGTAAAAGACAGGATACACAACCATAAGCAGGAAGTGGAAGCCGATTTTGTATTCATAGGTGCCGGAGGATATGCACTTCCGTTGCTGGACAGCTCAGATATTAAAGAAAGTGAAGGCTACGGAGGATTTCCTGTTTCCGGAGAATGGCTGGTGAGTCACAATCAGGAGCTGGTAGAGAAACACCATGCAAAAGTCTATACCCAGGCAACCGTAGATGCTCCACCAATGTCAGTTCCTCACCTTGACCTCAGAATTATCGATGGGGAGAAAGCTTTGCTTTTCGGACCTTTTGCAGGATTTTCAACAAAGTTCCTGAAAGAGGGAAGTTATCTGGATCTTCCTGAAAGTGTGAATACAAAAAATATACGATCTCTTTTCGGAGCATGGTGGCACAATATTCCTTTAACCAAATATCTTATTCAGCAGGTAGCGATGACCAAAGCTCAGCGAATTCAGCATTTGAGAGAATTTATTAAAGATGCCAAAGAAGAAGACTGGGAACTTAAAGTAGCCGGGCAAAGAGTTCAGATCATTAAAAAAGACGAAAAAAATGGTGGAAAACTGGAATTCGGAACTGAAGTAGTTGTCAACAAAAAAGGAACCATTGCCTCCTTATTGGGAGCTTCACCGGGAGCATCAACTGCAGTTTATGCCATGCTGAATGTCCTTGAAAAATGTTTCCCTGAAAAACTCCACGGAGAATGGAAAGATAAGCTGATGGAAATGATACCGTCTTACGGACAAAAATTGGCGGACAACCCAGAGCTTACCGAAAAGATGAGAAATTACACCAAAGAAAAATTAGAACTAGAATATTAATCATAAGCAATAAGTAATTGGTAATGAGTAATCATATGCCTTTTAAAAATTACTCATTACTTATTGCTCATTACTCATCATTATGTCAGAAACCATTGTCAAACCTGTTATCGTTAAAGAATTACTTGAATCGCTTCAGACTGATGTGCAGGAAGAACAGCAGGTCATCGTGCATTGTTGTTTTCCGGCGTCACCATTTCTGGGAAACCTTATCAGGATATGGCATTCCACGTATTTGTTCGATAACCAGTCGGATCATAAAAGCAGGCTGATTCATGCGGAAAATATTACCATTTATCCCAACTGGACACCGGTGCCTTTCATGCGTGATTTTTGGTTTACTTTGATTTTTTCAGGACTGCCGAAAGATTGCAAAAGTTTTGATT
Organism: Chryseobacterium sp. 27AL; assembly: GCF_057815395.1. Taxonomy (NCBI): domain Bacteria; kingdom Pseudomonadati; phylum Bacteroidota; class Flavobacteriia; order Flavobacteriales; family Weeksellaceae; genus Chryseobacterium; species Chryseobacterium sp. 27AL. The sequence goes on from NZ_JBYRIW010000003.1 coordinate 141,116, forward strand.
TGAAAGAAGTAATACCCGAAGAAGGCGGATTTTTCGTAGAGTCCATCAAAAGAAATTCTTCTGATATTTACAGGGTGAAGATTTCAGAATCGTATGTATAAGATTGAGGCTAAGATAAAGACTAAGATTGTGAAGATCCTATAACTTCAGCCTGATGATATTGTAGAAGATCTCTGCACTCTCTTATAAGTGTAACGGCTTTGTGAAACTTGAAGCAATAAGCAAATAGAAACCTTGTGGACTTTGTGTTCAAAGAAAGGTTAAGATTGAGGTTTGTTGATCTTTTTGTTGCAGGTAATTTTTTTAATGGTTAAAAATATTTTATCATGAAAAACTATTTATTCATACTCTTACTTTTGCCTGTCCTGGTTTTCTCACAAAAGACTTCCAGAGAAGAATCTGAAATAAAAAAATTCCAGCGGGAACTGAATGCGGAATATCTCAACCCCAAAGAAACACCTTTGCGTGGAGATAATTTCAACAATTTCAAACAGCATCCCTTCTTTCCGGTTGATCTGAAATATAGGGTAACTGCAAAATTTACTAAAACGGAAAATGCAGAACCTTTTGATCTGCCAACCTCTTCCGGGAAAACAAAATCTTACAGAGAATATGGGAAGGCAACCTTTGAACTTGACGGACAAACATATGCTTTAACCCTTTATCAAAGTTTAGATTTAATCAAACAAAAAAAGTACAGAGATTATCTGTTTCTGCCGTTCCGTGATTTGACCAACGGAAAAGAAACCTATGGCGGCGGAAAGTATATGGATTTAAAGATCCCAAAAGGAAATACAATCATTCTGGATTTCAACAAATCTTACCAGCCTTATTGTGCCTATAATGCTTACGATTATAACTGTCCGGTGGTTCCGGAAGAAAACAGGCTGCCGGTTGAGATCCGTGCCGGGGTTATGTATGAAGACATCTATCATCATTAAAATATGGTAAAATTAAAGTTTTTTGAACAGAAAGATTTTCCCGGAGTAAGCTATACTCGGGACGAAAGTCAGTTGCAATATACGGCAACTGCTGAGCAGGCATTAAAAAGAATTGAAGAACGCAAGGATACCCTTGCCTTTCCGATCACTATTTTTGAGAATGATGATCCTGCAGGCTTTTTTGTGCTGGATTTCGGGAATGATAAACTGGAATTAACGGAAAATCATAATTCTATGCTGTTACGGTCATTTTCTATAAACCCTGAACTTCAGGGAAAAGGAATCGGGAAAGCAGCAATGATTCAGGTCGATGAATTCGTCAGAGAAAACTTCAAAGATTGCGATGAGATTGTTCTTGCCGTTAACCAGAATAATATTTCCGCCTACCGGCTTTATCTCGCAGTCGGTTATCAATACGAAGGAAAAACCAGAATAGGGAGAAGCGGACCGCAATATCTCATGTCTAAAAAGTTATAATATAGAAAAGAAATATTACTTCATCAGAAGAAAGCTTTTAATTCTGTATTAACTGCTTTAACCATGTGAAGTAAGCCATTAACCTATGAAAATCAACTTTAATCATATGCAAAGCGGTTTTAACCATGTGCAAATTCATTTTAATCATGTGAAGTAAGCCATTAACCTATGAAAATCAACTTTAATCATATGCAAAACGGTTTTAACCATCTGCAAATTCACTTTAATCATGTGAAGTAAGCCATTATCCTATGAAAATCAACTTTAATCATATGCAGAACGGTTTTAACCATATGCAAAACAGCTTTAATCATATAAAAAGAACAAAAACCGCCGCCAGTCAATCGCTATTATCCCTGCAACTTTAAGAATTTTTTAAGTGAAAATTTTCGTGTTTGGCGTGATCCTTTCAGCAGTATCTGAGTAACATCAAATAATAAAGCATGGAAATTTCTCTCAATAATCAGGTTGCCGTTGTTACCGGAGCCTCAAGCGGAATAGGTTCCGGAATCGCAAAATCACTTGCCACAGCCGGTGCGATCGTAATCGTTAATCACTCATCCGAACATTCAATCGATGAAGCAAAAGCCGTTTTAAAACAGATCACCGACGCAGGCGGACAGGGCATTACTTATCAATGCGATGTTTCAAAGGAAGATCAGGTCATCAGCATGTTCCAGGATGTTATTTCACAATTCGGTACAGTGGATATTCTTGTTAATAACGCCGGTGTCCAGAAAGATGCAAAATTTACGGAAATGACGTTGGAACAGTGGAATACCGTAATCGATATCAATCTTACCGGTCAGTTCCTCTGCGCGCGGGAAGCCATCAAAGAATTTCTGCGACGTGGCGTTGATCCTTCAAGATCCATAGCCTGCGGGAAAATCATTCATATCAGCTCGGTTCATGAGGTTATTCCATGGGCGGGACATGCCAACTATGCAGCCAGTAAAGGGGCCATCCGTATGCTGATGCAGACCCTCGCCCAGGAATACGGCCCCGATAAGATTCGTGTCAATTCCATCTGTCCGGGAGCCATCAAGACCCCGATCAATAAAGATGCCTGGGACACGCCACAGGCTTTACATTCCCTGATGACCCTTATCCCTTACAACAGGATCGGAAAACCGGAAGATATCGGAAACCTCGCCGTATTCCTGGCCAGTGATTTTTCCGACTACATCTCCGGAGCAAGCATATTTGTAGACGGTGGAATGACCACTTTCGAAAGTTTTGCTTCAGGAGGATAATATTTGGGCGCACATTTCCGGCTTTCACTACTCGCTTTTTTGGTTTTCGGCGGCGGCGAAGCCGCCGCCGAAAACCAAAAAAAGCTCAAACAGGCCGTTCAATCCGGGGCGCATTTTAGACAAAACAGAAATGGCAGACATTTGAAGTCAGCGGTAAATAGTCAATGGTGAAAAGTGAATTCGTTGTACTGTCAATTAAAAGGATGTCGAAGATAATTGTTTTAATTGTCATTCTGACGAAGGAAGAATCTATGTAAGTTGAGATTCTTCATTCCACTTCGTTCCATTCAGAATGACAGGCGTAATTCTTTTTTGAACCATATAACTTTAAAAACTATGCAATTTCTAGAAAGGGGCTTGTGATTAAAAATAATTGTTTTATTTGTCATTCTGACGAAGGAAGAATCTATTGTATGTTGAGATTCTTCATTCCACTTCGTTCCATTCAGAATGACAGGCGTAATTCTTTTTTGAACCATATAACTTTTAAAAACTATGCAATTTCTAGAAAAAGGCTTGTGATTAAAAAATAATTGTTTTATTTATCATTCTGACGAAGGAAGAATCTATTGTATGTTGAGATTCTTCATTCCACTTCGTTCCATTCATAATGACAGAAGCAATGAAGATTTATTTTTTAAACTTATAATTTAAAAACCACACAATTTCTCGAAAGAGCTTTGTAATTTAGACCATCAACTATCATTTATCAATCATCATTTATAAAAGCATGAAAGAAAAAGAAAGACTCTCTGATATCGCCTGGAAAAAATGGGGACCTTACGTCAGTAACCGGGAATGGGGATTGGTACGTGAAGATTACAGTGCCGATGGTGATGCATGGAACTATACCACCCATGATGGAGCCGAAGCCAAAACATACCGCTGGGGAGAAGAAGGCATCTGCGGAATATGTGATGATGTCCAGAAGCTGGTATTCTCGGTAGGATTCTGGAACAAAAAAGATAAGATGATAAAAGAGCGCTTCTTTGGCCTTACCAATGGACAGGGAAATCACGGTGAAGATGTGAAGGAATATTATTATTACCTCGATTCCACACCTACGCATTCTTATATGAAAATGCTTTACAAATATCCTCAGAATGCATTTCCGTATGAAGATCTCATCCAGACAAACGCAAGAAGAAGCAAGCAGGAACCAGAATACGAACTAATTGACACCGGAATTTTCGACAGCAATGAATATTTCGATATATTCATCGAATATGCAAAGGCCGACACAAACGATATTCTGATCCGGCTGACCATTATTAATAAATCCGGGAGTGAAGCACCATTGGTTATCCTTCCGACATTATGGTTCAGGAACACATGGCGATGGGGATATGATGATTATCTTCCACAGCTGACTTCCGATGAGTCGGATTCCATAAAAATTAATCATCAGGATGTACAAATTAAAAACCTATATGCAAAACACTCCCAAAAAGTTCTTTTCTGTGATAATGAAACAAACAATGAGAAGCTTTATCAGTGTGCCAATGAAACCCGTTACAGCAAAGACGGAATCAATGATTTTATAATCAACGGAAATTCACAGTCTGTCAATCCGAATCACACCGGAACCAAAGCCGCATTTGTGATAGATGAAAACTTTAATCCAAAAGAAACCAAAACTTTTGAATTCCGACTTACTGATAAGGAACTTTCACAGCCATTTAAAAATTTTGACACAATATTTAATAACAGAAAAAAGGAAGCTGACGAATTTTATAAAGAGATCCAGGAAGGAATAGAGTCTGAAGATGAAAAGATGATACAGCGGCAGGCTTTTGCCGGGATGTTGTGGAGTAAGATGTTTTATCATTACAACGTAGAAAAATGGCTGAAAGGAGATCCCTCAGAAGCTCCGCCGCCAAAGTCGCGTGAGAAAATCCGTAATTTCCAGTGGAAGCACCTCAACAATGAACATATTATCTCCATGCCTGATAAATGGGAATATCCCTGGTATGCAACGTGGGATCTGGCTTTCCACACAATAAGCTTTTCCCTGATCGATCCTGATTTTGCAAAACATCAGCTGAAATTATTTCTTTTTGAATGGTATATGCATCCCAACGGCCAACTGCCGGCCTACGAATGGAATTTCAATGATGTTAATCCACCGGTGCATGCATGGGCGGTCTTCAGAGTGTTTAAAATTGACGAATACCTGAAAGATAAGCCGGATATCCGGTTTCTGGAAAGCGCGTTCCAGAAATTACTCATGAACTTCACCTGGTGGGTCAATAAAAAAGACAATAACGGCAACAATATTTTCGAGGGAGGCTTTTTAGGACTTGATAATATTGGGGTATTTGATCGTAATACTGAGCTCCCTAATGGTGAGCATCTCGAACAGTCGGACGGTACCAGCTGGATGGCCATGTTTGCTCTCAATATGATGAGAATTGCTCTGGAGCTTGCTCTATACAATAATATCTACGAAGAAATGGCTATAAAATTCTTCGAACATTTCCTCGCAATCGCCAACTCGCTGGATAATATGGGCGACGAATGCTTTAGCTTATGGGACGAACAGGACGAATTCTTTTATGATGCCCTTTCCCTTGGCGATGGCAAACATATGTACTTAAAAATGCGGACGATTGTTGGTCTTATCCCGATGTTTGCCGTAGAGGTGATTGATGATGAAATGATCGAGAGATTGCCAAATTTTAAGAAAAGAATGCAGTGGGTGTTAGATAATAAACCTCAGCTTGCCGCTCTTGTATCGCATTGGGAAGTGAAAGGTGAAGAATCCAAACATCTGCTTTCTCTTCTGCGTGGCCACCGTTTGAAAAGACTGCTTAACAGAATGCTCAACGCTGATGAATTTCTCAGTGAGTTTGGGGTTCGTGCCCTCTCCAAAGAATATGAAAAAAATCCGTTCAACATCAATCTGAATGGTACAGATTATACCGTAAAATATACTCCTGCCGAAAGTGACAGCCGTCTGTTCGGTGGAAACAGCAATTGGAGGGGACCAATATGGTTTCCGGTTAATTTTTTAATTATTGAAAGTCTGCAGCGCTTTTTCTTCTACTACAGCCCGGATTTTCTGGTTGAATATCCTACCGGAAGCGGGAATTATTCAAGTTTGGATCAGATTGCTGATGCGCTGAGCAAAAGGCTGGCAAAGATATTTTTAAAGGACGAAAATGGAAACCGACCTTTCAACGGGCAATATCCAAGATTTCAGTCTGATCCTGATTTTAAAGATTACATCTTGTTTTATGAATATTTCCACGGTGACAATGGCCGTGGAGTAGGAGCGTCACACCAAACCGGATGGACAGGCCTCATTGCAAAGATTCTGATGCCGAGATTTTCTAAAAAGAAAATTGCAGAGTCTGAAACAGAGATGCCAGAAGAAACAAAATCGTAAAACCCCATATTTTAATGCCTGTCTTAGAGCCTGCTTAAATTTTTATAGTTTTTTCTTAATTTCTTTAATTAAATAAACTTTGTTTATTCTTTAATTTAACATTAAGAATTTTAGTGAGTTAGACTTTGTTCCATAAGGACTCAATAAATTGATTTTACTAAGTTTTTTAAGCTAAAGACTCTTAATTTCTTAATGTTAAAAATAATTTATAAATTTAAACAGGCTCTTACACTTTTATTCAAATATCTGCTGTATTACTTCAAGCGAAGCAGGAATTCTGAAATCGGTGATATGATAATGATAATAGACCAGCAAACTGTCCAGAAAGTCTTTCCTGAATGCGGAAGGAATTTTTATCTGATAAGGATTTTCTGAAGACAAAAGCGTTTGCCATATTGCGGAAATTTCTTCCGTAAAAATCTGATGCATGATCTCTATTGAAAAGGTTCCTGTTTCAGGATCAAGAAATTTGCCGTTGTTTAATAAAGGTGCAACGCCCTGAATTTTTAAAACTTTAATCAAAAAAATGAGATGTGACTGGTAGTTCTGGTTTTCCAGTTCATCAATGAATTCTTCCAGACAGAAGAAAATATGATGGTTTTTATTCTCATGCTTTAAATTTTGATTTAAAAAATCTGAAACGAAAAATACAACAGAATTACATCGGATGTCTGAATAGATATCGTTGCTTTTTATCATTTCAAATTTAGAAATGGTCTGTATTCCGTTTCCTCTCGCCGGAAGTAGAGAAAAATTAAGCTTACTTAATGGCAGAAGCAATGCCTTTTTTTTATTTTTCCGGGTATAGATTCCCTTTAAAAAATAAGACTGAAAGCCTTCATCTTCTGTAAAACAGTGCAGAACTGCATCGTTTTCACCGTATTTGATATATGATAATAAAAATCCGTTCTGTGAATTCATTAATTAACTACCGCAATCTTTGCTGTTGCTTTGTCGGAACCGTCTTCATTAGTCATCAGGACAAAATACACACCGGAAGCCACTCTTGTCCCTCTCTGATTATTAAGATCCCATTCATAATATCCACCTCTTGCTACTGCAGAATGCACTACATTACCGGCAGCATCAGCAATTCTGATATTCGTTACTTCTGCCAGCCCTTTGATGGTCACTTTCCCTTTAAAATTAGAATATACAACAGGATTCGGGTAAACAAGCACGTTTCCGAAGCCTGAACCTACATCGGCGACATCTCCCTGATAAGTTACAATTCCGTCATAAGATGCAAAATATACCTTTCCTGTTTTTTTATCTACTTTAATATCTGTAATGCTATTGGTAGGAAGAGGAGAGTTTTCTTTCGTAAAATGCTTTACCGTCTGTTGTCCGTCAGCAGATAAATAATAAACACCACCGCCGTCTACAGAAACCCATTTATGATCCCCTGCGTCTACTTCAATCTGCAAAATCTGAGAATCTCTGAAAAGCTCTTCTCCCAAGCCGTTTTGTTCGATAATGATTGGCTCTACCGTGGCAGTAGCAGGTGTTTTAACAGCTGAAACAGCATCCGGTAAAATTCTTAATCCCATATCTCCACCAATCCACGCATCTCCTGATTTGTCAAGAGCTACAGAAATTGTTCCTCCTGAATTTGTCGCAAAACCATTGGATTGATTTAAAATATAGGCTGTATCGTCAGACGTATTTACTGTTTTTTTTGCATCATAAGCAATAAAACTATTAACCCTCGGAATTGGTATCCATAATAAACCTTCATAAAATAAAGGTTTTTGTGCGGCACCAAAATTTAAGTTTGTATTTTTTATAAGAAAATTATCGGTTGCTCTATCATAAGCTCCGATTGCTGTAAACTGCCCAACTTCGGGTCCATCAGCGGAGAAAGCTATGGTTACGAAAAGATTGTTTCCATCATCAAAAGCTAAACCTACTGCTCGTCTTGCCAGAATGTTGTCGGTTCCTAAATTATAATTTTTAGTAAATATAAAATCTTTATTAGTAGCATTATACTTCATCTTATATACACCACGCCCAGTTGCAGTCGTGTAATTTGTGAAGAAAACATCATCCGGATTAGCCGGATCTGAAACCACATCCAAAATGTTGAACCACGTTGTACTTCCTATGAAATATGAAGGATAAATCCACTCCATACCATTGAAATAATAGAACCCAGGATTCTTCGGATTGTAAATACCTGTATTAAATCTTCCTTCTCTTCCTCCGGTAGATACCAGAATTTGATTGTCACCATACAGACTCATTTTATAAGCATAATTAAAATAAGGGCCATCTGGCTTGAAGGAATTACTGCTTTCATTTTTTATTCCTGATAAAACGGTTCCGCCATATACGTTGCCTCCGACAGTTGTTGCCGTATTGCATTCTTCGCCGAAACTGACAGTATTAGTAAAGTTTCCGTTGGTATTAAATGTGTAAACTCTGTTTACATCTGTTACAACAATATTATTACTGTTTACAACAACATCTCTTACATTACCGAAAGTCTGGGATAGGGGAGATGAAACCCCGCCGTTATAAAGATATGCTGTTGTTGCCGATGAAAAACTTAAAACCCCTTCCGAATCAATATGCCTGAAAGATCCTGCCATTTCTGTATTCCATGTTGTAAAAACAGGAAATGTGGTGTTCATTTCATGGCTTTTTAGGGCAGTATCCGTGACCGCGTATACTTTATTTCCGAAAATAGTTGCTTCGTTGCTCGCTTCATAGATTCCTCCTGTTAAGAAGAAAGCCGAATCTTTGAATTCTTTTTTCTTTAAATCAAAAATAGAAACTCCATAACCTACAGAAATTACGGCAAGGTCTCCCGTTATCGAAATATGGTTAATTTTTTTACTTCCATTATATCCTGTAGCAATAGGAATATCTACAACATAAGTGATACCATCAGGAGTAATTACATCCAGCGAACCATTCTGATACCCTATAAGGGCAATCTTGTTCTGTGGATTGTAATCAAATGCTGAAATTTTAACCTCATGCAAGCCGTTTGCTTTAGACAGCTTGGTAATTTCACCCGAAGAAATTGTATAATAAAATATCCCGTTTTCTGCAGCTGCAACTATTTTTCCATTGTCTTCTTTCATGGCGGTGACATTGTTATAAGAAAAAAGGTCGGCCCATTTTTTTGAAGAAATAGTTTGTGCATTTGCCATTTGCAGGGATGCTAAAACACCAAGAGAAATTAAAGAGAGTTTTTTCATACTTATGCTATTATGCTGCTGTCGATTACCTGATTATTCCAGGCAATATGTTTTATATTTTTATTGGAATCAAAGAAAAAATCTATTCTGCCTAACAAAAGACCTGCCCATCCTACCTGATTTACAAGAACATTTTTGCCCTGTCTGTTGGTGAAAGTCTGGGGTTCAGGCAAAAAAGTATGGGTATGGCCACCCAGAATGAGATCTATATTTTCTGTTTTAGCGGCTAAGATTTTATCGTTTATTTTGTCCGGTTCATCTTTGTAATCATATCCGATATGAGAAAGACAGATCACAAGATCACATTTCTGTTCGTTTTTAAGGAAGTTAGAATAATGCTGAGCAACATCTACAGGATCTGAATATACCGTTTCTCCATATTGTTTTTTTCCTACCAACCCGTCAAGCTGAATGCCTACCCCGAAAATTCCTACCTTAATTCCGTTTTTATTAAAGATTTTATAAGGTGAAGTTTTTCCGTCGAGAACGGTATTTTTAAAATCATAATTTGAACAGATAAATGGAAACTGAGCGTTTGGTAACACTTTTAAGAATCCGTCAAGACCATTATCAAAATCATGATTTCCCATGGTTGAAGCATCATATTTCATCATGGACATTAATTTGAATTCCAGCTCACCTCCAAAAAAATTAAAATAAGGAGTTCCCTGAAAAATATCCCCTGAATCAAGAAGCAGAACATTACTTTCCTGATTTCTGATCTGCTGAATCAGACTTGCCCGTCTTGCAAAGCCTCCCTGATTGGGATTTTTGGTATAGCTGGCATCAAAAGGCTCAATTCTGCTGTGCTGGTCATTGGTATGAAGAATGGTAAGTTTGCTTGCGGATTTCAGATCAAAAATCTTTAATTCTTCCGCCATCATCATATTGGGAGCTAAAGCCATTGCCAAAGTTCCGCCGCCTATTGCTTTTAAAAAACTTTTTCTATCCATTACTTTTTACCAATAAAATTTAAACGAATATCTGTATTTGGATTTACTTCAGGAGATTTCTTAAAATAATCGATAAACAAATCTCTAAGTTTAATTCCGGTTGGAATCATTTCTCCTTTAGAAAAGAATTTCATATTGTCACCACCTAAAGCCAGATAATCTGAAGTGGCAATGTAGTATTCCTGATCAGGATTTACTGTTTTTCCGTTGATTAAAGCTTTGGTTAGTTGCCCGTTATTAGTTTCAATATATAGATGAGAAACAGGATTATTCACCTGAGTTTTTGCATAATAATCAAAAAGTCCTTGTAAATCAATTCCTTTCATTTTTACAATAATTACTTCATTTTCGAAAGGCATTACCTCAAAAACGCTTTTCAGCAGAATATTTCCTTTTCCTATTGTTGTACGGATTCCTCCGATGTTGATCAGAGCGGCATCAACGTCTTTTTTGAGATTTGTTTTTGCCCATGCGTCAGCTCCGTCAAATGTATAGTCAGCTAAAAGATTACCCAGATTACTGTTATCTCCCTGCTTGGTAAGATCTACATTTGTATAGGAGATCTTCTGATTCATTTCTTTATCCAGTTTCTGTTTATAGGGTTCAATAACTTTTACAAACTCCTCATCATTTTTCAGCTCATTATTAATAGAAATATTTTTCTGGGTCTGTACATCTGCTACCTGCAGCGATGAAGCTGTTTTGCAGGCAGAAAGAGCAGTCAGAGCAATTCCTAATAACAAGAATTTATTTTTCATATGCATCAAATTATTATCATGAACTGTATACCGGCATGTTTTTATAAAAAACAATTTTCGGACATAGCAATCCATAATATCTTTTAGTATATGCAAATATAATTATATGTATAATAAAACATTATTATTTATGACAAATTCTTAGGGTAAATTATTAAATTTGGAAAAAATTATTCTAACAGATGAGCATTTTAAAAGGAGTAGGTGTTGCGTTGGTGACACCCTTTAATGAAGATTTATCCGTAGATTTCGAAAGTTTAACGAAATTAGTTGAATACAACATCGAAAACGGAACCAATTATTTAGTTGTTTTGGGAACTACAGCCGAGGCTGCAACGCTTTCTGCTGAAGAGAAGAAACAGGTGATTGAGCATATCATTAAGGTTAATAACAAACGCCTGCCATTGGTTTTAGGAATCGGAGGCAACAATACTCTTGAAGTAAAAAAACAGATTGAAGAGGCAGATCTTTCTGCATTTGATGCGGTACTTTCCGTTTCCCCTTATTACAATAAACCTAATCAGGAAGGTCTTTATCAGCATTATAAAGTGTTGGCTTCCACAGGAAAAAATATTATTATTTACAATGTTCCGTCAAGAACCGGACAAAATATTGAGGCTGAAACAACTTTGCGTCTGGCAAAAGAGTTCCCGAATTTGTTTTTAATTAAAGAAGCTGCACCAAATATTTTACAGTATTTTGATATTTTGAGAAAGAAACCTGAAGGATTCAATCTGGTTTCAGGAGATGATGAATTTACACTTCCGGTAACTCTGGCGGGCGGAAACGGGGTGATTTCCGTAATTGCCCAGGCATATCCTAAAGAATTTTCAACAATGGTTCAGCTGGCTTTTGACGGAAAAGTAAAAGAGGCTTATGAAATTCATAATAAACTGGTTGAAATTACAAGGCTCATCTTTGCAGAAGGAAATCCGTGCGGAATCAAAGTTATTCTAACCGAAAAAGGAATTATTAAAAATTATTTGAGACTTCCGTTAGTTCCTGCATCAGAAGGATTGTATGCAAAAATTAAAGCTGAAATGGCAAATATTTAAGGTCATGTGTCAATAATTTAATGGTGAATCTCATTTAAAATTTAAATAACGATTTATTTTAAACGGACAATGACAACTTATAACGGGTGGAAAGGCAAAGTCTTTTCACCTTTTTTAATCATAATTTAAGATCATGAAATTTATAAAAGCAACAGAAAAAGATATTCCACTCATTCAGGATCTTGCGAGAAGATCGTGGATGCATGCATACGCAGAAATACTGTCACCGGAACAAATAGAATATATGCTAAATACGATGTATTCTGAGAAAGAAATCGGAAATCATTTACAGAATCCGGACTATCATTATTATTTGATTTTTGATGAAGTCAATAATTCATTCGATGGTTTTTTAGGTTATCAGCATGGCTACGAAGAAAAAACTACAAAGCTACACAGAATTTATCTGGTTCCGGAAAGCAAAGGAAAAGGAATTGGTAAAATGGCAGTTCACTTTTTAAAAGAAAGAGTAGTGGAAAGCTTGGATACAAGGATAATCCTTAATGTAAATAAAGAAAATAAAGCAAGAAAATTTTACGAATCTCAAGGCTTTAGTGTTTATAATGAGGTAGTTGTAGATATTGGACAAGGTTTTGTAATGGATGATTATGAAATGGAATTTTATATCACCTACATATGACTTAAAATTCTGTAATATTCCATTATAATTCTATAAAATGTGATGTATTTATTTTTTTCATCTTTGTAAAAGAGCCAAATCATGTATAACAATATTCATATGCTTGATTTTGAGCTGTTTTCAGCTTTTTATCAGTATATTTTTTTTCATCCTTAGTGTTTAAATTCCTGTAGTATTACTGCAGGAATTTTTTTATACATATGTAAAGAATACTATTTTTATTTTATATCACTTGTAATTGATATAAAAATGTTATATTTACCATAAACATTAAATACATAAAATAGGGATGAAAATGTATGTAAAATTCGATTTCAATACGCTCTGCAGGAAGGTATTGGAAGAAAAACTTAAGGCTCAGGGAGTAAAATACAGGCTCCTCAACTTCGGAGAAGTAGAGCTTTACGAATCTCTTACAGAGGAACAATGCAAAGCTTTCAGGGAAAACCTGGAGGATTATGGAATAGAAATTATTGAAAGTCAGAAAACAGCATTGGTTCAGAAAATAAAAGATGCCATTGCAGAACTTGTCGGATCTGATGACATTATTCCAGTGAAGGCCTCGATCTACATAGCGGAAAGGCTCAATCATAGTTACGGTTATCTTTCTACGCTTTTTTCTGAGGTTGCAAATACTTCGATAGAAAATTTTATCATTATTCAAAAGATCGAATATGCCAAGGACTTGATCCTCAACAGCAGGCAGAATCTTACAGAAATTGCTCAAAGGCTGAATTACTCCAGCGTAGCACATCTGAGCACACAGTTTAAAAATACAACAGGAATCACTCCTTCCCAGTTTCAGAAAATTGTTGCAATGAGAAGGAAAGTCCAGCAATATGGTCATCAATATTCTCAAGTCATATGAATAAAGAATATCTTAATATTTTTTTAGCGGACGATGATGAAGGGAAGCTTATACTTTTAGAGAAAATATTGCAGGATTTGAAGATTCATTCTAAAATTAAAACTTTCAGCACCGTAAATAGTTTGATGGATTATTTTCAGCATAATATTTTAATTCCGGAAGTTCTGTTTATGAATTATCACATTCCGGGAAAAAAGTGTCTGGATTTTTTATCGGAAATTAAGGCTGACCGCAGATTTGATCATATGACTGTCATTATTTACTCTAAGAATTTATCAAATGACCAGGAAGAGGAAACTTTTGTAACAGGAGCAAATGTTGTGATGAAAATGCCTGATAATTATAAAGACATGAAGAAAAGTACATCAGAAATAATGTCTGTCACCTGGCAATATCATACTGCGGGACTGAATAAAAATAATTTTATCATGAAAGTGTGAAAAAAAGTACCCGAATTATTTTGAGATTAGAATTAAAGTTCTATATTTGTAAACCAATCTTCACAGAAAGGTGATAAGAATTAAATCTAAGTTATTTTATAAGATCAGTAAAATTAATGGATGAACTGATTGAATAACAGCCGATTCAAGATAAACTAAATTATATAAATCACAATGTTAGTTAAACAAAATGAATTATATACATTTCCAATGATAAGCGCAGAAGATCTTTAAACAAAACGGTACAATCATGAAAACTCGAAAGTTAAAGAATAGAGATTAATTTATTCTTTAGCATGCCAAGTTAGTTTTTATAAATAAGCAATTGGAAACATAATTCATTTTGTTTTTACTTTTTTGTAAGCTGAACACCACATTATTTACACATATTAACAACACACCACATCACAAAGTATTAAGCTGAAACAAGTAAAGTAATTTCTTCAAATAACAGTTTTATAAGGGGGACCGCGTAAAGATTAAGTTCTTTTCGCGGTTTTTTTATGAAATTTTACTCCATTTGTTTTTACCTTTATAATACCTCAGATAATAGTTTTTTATGATCTGATGATCAGGTCTGGACAATAATGGATCGGTTTCCAGGATTTTTTCTACCGTATTTTTAGTGATTTTAATGATTGCGGAATCATTTACCAGATCAAGTCTTTTAAAATCCACCACGCCGCTTTGCTGGGTACCCAATATATCTCCGGGACCACGAAGCTGCATATCTACTTCAGAAATTTTAAAGCCATCAGTGGTCTCCACCATAGTTTTAATACGGGTTCTGCTGTCACTTGACAATTTATCTGAAGTCATCAGGATACAATAACTTTGCTCCGCACCACGCCCGACGCGTCCCCGAAGTTGGTGAAGCTGCGAAAGACCGAATCTTTCTGCACTTTCAATCACCATTACGGAAGCATTGGGAACATTAACACCTACTTCAATCACGGTTGTGGCCACCATGATCTCAGCTTTTCCCGAAGCAAAATAACTCATTGCCGCATCTTTTTCCTCAGGGCGCATTTGTCCGTGAAGCATGGTGACGTTGTAGTTGGAGAAATTGTCCATCACATTTTCCAATCCGGTCATTAAATTTTTATAATCAAGAGTTTCGGATTCTTCAATTAATGGATAAACGAAATATACCTGTCTTCCTTTCCGGATTTCTTCACGACAGAAATTGTACACATAAGCCCTGTCTTTTTCCCTTCTGTGAGCAGTCACGATAGGTTTTCTCCCTACAGGCATTTCATCAATCACAGAAACGTCAAGATCAGAATAAAAGCTCATCGCCAGTGTCCTGGGAATAGGAGTGGCAGTCATAACCAAAATATGAGGAGGTATTTTATTTTTCGCCCACAATTTGGCTCTCTGGGCAACCCCGAATCTGTGCTGTTCATCAATAATGGCAAGTCCTAAATTTTTAAATTTCACTTTATCTTCGAGGACAGCATGGGTTCCCACCAATATGGAAAGCTCGCCATTCTCAAGTTCTTCATGGATGATTTTACGATCAGATTTTTTTGTAGATCCTGTTAATAATCTGACACTAACTTCAGTGTTTTCTAAAAGTTCTTTAATTCCGTTGTAGTGCTGTTGAGCAAGTATTTCGGTAGGTGCCATGATACAGCTCTGAAAACCATTGTCTTTTGCAATCAACATGGTGAGTAAAGCAACCATTGTTTTGCCGGAACCTACGTCTCCCTGTAAAAGCCTGTTCATTTGGATCGGACGCCTCATATCCTGACGGATTTCCTTCAGTACCCTTTTTTGGGCGCCGGTAAGGTCAAAAGGAAGATGATTGGTGTAAAAATCATTAAAATAATCGCCGACAATAGGAAAGGGATTTCCGGCAGTATGACTTTTATGATGAAGTTTTTTTAAACCATAACCCAATTGGAAAAAGAAAGATTCCTCAAATTTTAACCGGTAATCTGCTTTTTTAAAATGCTCCATATCTTTTGGGAAATGAATATTGAGATAAGTATGTTGCCTGGATAAAAATTTAAAAGCTTTCATTAAATATTCTGGGAAATTTTCCTGAATAAGATTGGGAATTTCCTTGCAGATATTCTTCAGAACATTCTGAAAAAACTTTTGATTCAAACCTCTTTTGGTCAGTTTTTCTGAACTCGGATAAATCGGTCTCAGGCGATTGTCATTATCTTTTTTCTCCTCAACTTCTATTTCCGGATGCGGCATAGAAAACTGATTGTTAAAAACATTGATTTTTCCAAATATAAAAATTTCCTGATTAATCGGAAGTTGTTCTTTCATCCACTTTGAATATTGAAACCAGACAAGATCCATCGTTCCGGTGTCATCATTGAACTTTGCGGAAAGTCTTTTGGTTTTTCCGGTTTGCACTTCCTGTACACTTGTTATTTTGCCTTTCAGCTGTACATCTGTGCTCACATCATGAAGCTGGGAAATTTTATGAACTTTGCTTTTATCCAGATAGCGGATCGGGAAGAAATTCAGAAAATCTTCAACGGTGGATATTCCCAACACATTTCTGATGAGCTTGGCTTTTTCCGGTCCTACACCTTTTACGTATTCTATGGAAGTTTCTAAAGTCATTTTTAGCAGCCACGAATTTCGGGAAAAATTAGAAATTAAAAAAGACTTTCAAATCTGAAAGCCTTGTATTTGTTTAATCTTTTATTTTAGATTTAAATTTTGTCTGATAGTCCTCCCACTGTTCTCTGTTCCGGATTTTTTTAAAGATATCTTTTGAAATAAATTCCAGGTAAGGTTCCAGCTCTTTTGCGGACAATTCTCCCTGAAGGATGGTAATGGGGCCGCCTTTTTCATCGAGAAATACAGTACTTGGTACAGCTCCAACATTCATATACTGAGTGAATTCATGTAAAGAGTTTCGACCTTTTTTGTGCTCTGTATTTGCGTTTGAGAATTTTCTTCCAAAAATATGAACCGTATTTTTTTCTTCTGCATTAAATTTTACAGCATAATAATTTTCATTCAGGATGTCCGCAATGATGGGATTTCCGTACGTCTTTTTATCCATGATCTTACAGGGGCCGCACCAGTCTGCATAGAAATCGATCAGTATTTTTTTCGGATTTTCTTTTTGTGCTTTTAAGGCTTCTTCAATAGTAAGCCATTTTACCTGCGCAAAATTCAGAGTGATAATGAAAAGACAAATTATGCTTATAATTTTCTTCATGATTTGATATTTATGTAAAAATAAGCATAATTACCTATTTCTATCTTACCTCCTGCATTAATTTTTTCACAAATGGAGAAATCAAAATTAAGATTACTCCGGCAATTACTGCATACAATCCCAATTGTTTATATCCATCGGTATAAGTGATAAAAGCATCGTAATTGGATGTGCCTTCTTTCGCATCTGCTAATCCTGCGCCGATAATTCCGGCAACATACTGTCCATAGGCTGAAGCAAGGAACCACATTCCCATCATCATCCCCTGAAGATTCTTCGTGGAAAGCTTTGTCATGATTGATAAACCGATGGGAGAAAGGCATAATTCCCCTAATGTAATGATAAGCAGGGCTAAAGTAAAGAAATTAAGTGAAGTGATTCCAGCAGCGTTTACAAAAATCCTTGTTGCAAACAGAACATAATATCCTAATCCCAAAAAAACAAATCCCAGTCCGAACTTTACAATGGTATTGGGCTCAATTTTTCTCTTGTTAAGCCAGATCCAAAGCAGTCCGAGCAAAGGAGCCAAAAATATAATGAAAAACGCACCACCAGAATTATTAACCCCATTCGGATCTAATCCGAAAAGATCATTATTTAAATTTTTTGCTGCAAAAATGCTTAGAGAACCTCCACTTTGCTCATAAATTCCCCAGAATAGGATGGAAAATAAAATGAAAATTAAAGCAGCCCAAAGTTTATTACGTTCGGCAGGGGTTACTTTTGTCATTTCATAAAACAGATAAATCAACGTCAATGGTCCTATAATCAGCATGAAATAATCGGTATATTGTGTTTTAGCAACCATAACCATAATGATCGGAACAAAGATCAGTGATAAAACATATACCCCGTATTCCAGCCATTTGGGAATCGGCGCAGATTTCACTTCATTCATAGGATGTCCCGGCTGAAGGCCGATGGTTCCGAGGCTTCTTTGAGTAAATATGAAATTAATGAGACTCACCACCATTACGATCGCAGCTAATCCGAAAGCAATATTCCATCTTAGTGCTTCAGGAATCAGGTGAGATAAAATTTCACCTTTTCCAATGGCAATACAAAGATATCCTCCAAGCAAAGCTCCGAGATTAATTCCCGCATAAAACAATGAAAATCCTGCATCTGCCCTTGAGTCGTTAGGTTTGTAAAGCTGTCCTACCATTGAGGAAATATTGGGCTTAAAGAAACCGGTTCCGACAACGGTAAATGCTATTCCCAGAAAAAAGAATTTGTGTGGATCTGTTGCCAGAATTAAACTTCCGATAATCATCAACAATCCGCCCCAGAAAAGAGATTTTCTGAAGCCTAATATTTTATCAGCGAAAAGTCCGCCGACAAATGTAAATGCATACACGAAAGCCTGTGTGGCACCATACTGAAGATTGGCTTCTCTTTCATGAAAATTAAGTTGTGAGATCATAAAGAACACGAGCATTCCACGCATTCCGTAGAAACAGAAACGTTCCCACATTTCTGAGAAGAAAAGACTCCAGATCTGTCTTGGATATTTTCCTTTAAAATTTTGTATTTCGTCTAAAGTTAAACTCATAATGATATATGATTAAGTTTTATTGGAGATTATTGTACATTCAATTCAGGACGTAATGCGTCATAAATTGCAAGAACATACGAAAATAAAAAAAACCTCCGACTTGGCAGAGGTTTGGTTTATATTTTATTTAGTACACATTAGTTTACACCGTGCATCATTTTCTTTAAAATAGGTGAGATTAAAGCCAAAATTACAGCTGCAATACCACACAATACAACGAATACCATAAAGAATTCAAATAAATTATGGATTTCAAATCCTGCAAAAGTAGGATTCTCTAAAGGTAATTGAGCTTTTTCAAAAGCAGCCACCTGATCGGCAGTTAACGTTACTTTTTTATCTAAAACATCCTGAAGGTTTACTCCGATTTCCTGTGCCTTGGAAAATTTATCACCTGTTGCCGGAATCAAAGCTCCCAATGAACCTGCCAAAGCATATCCTGCTGCATTGGAAATAAAGAATACTCCGTATAATAATGAAGCAAATCTTTTTGGAGCCAGCTTCCCTACCAATGATAATCCGATTGGAGATAAGCAAAGCTCACCACAAGTCTGGATGAAATATAGAAGCATCAACCATTTGATCGCCAATAAGCCAGAGTTTCCAAGATCTTTTACGTTATGAGCAATAATGAAGTAACTTAAAGCAATTAATGCAAGACCCATCGCCTGCTTCATCGGAGAAACCGGCTCTTTGCCTCTCGCTCTTAATTTATCCCAGATCAAACTGAACGGAACTGCTAATAAAACAACGAAAATACCATTGAAAATCTGCACCATTGATGGGGGCATATTCCATCCGAAGATATTTCTGTCAGTCTGGTTATCTGCGATAAATGTTAATGAAGATCCTGCCTGCTCAAATGCCGCCCAGAAGAAGATAATAAAGAATGATACGATATAGATTACCCAGATTCTCTGTCTTTCAACCTTATTTTCAGCAGAAGTCATAATCAGGAATGCAAGTGAAATACCGGCTGCATAGATGAAAGGATATATGATCCCTTTGATCAGCTGGCCCATTTCCACAGCATTGAATCCGAATTCCCCTACCAAAAGATATCTGAAGGCAAAAAATAAGATTACAAATAATCCTCCTGTGATTCCCAATGCTGTTCCTGAGAATTTAGCAGTCTGTGTTTCTCCCTCTTCGAAATCTGCACTTGTATTATGTTTTGGTAATCCTCCGATCGGTCTTCCTTCCGGGGTTACTACATATTTGTTTTTAAGGATAAAGAATGTTACTGTACCGATAACCATCGCAATCGAAGCGGCAAGAAATCCCCATTTGAATGCAAAAATATCTCTCACTCCTGTGGTAGCATCCTTCACATCTCCTAAATATGGGCAGATGAACTGTCCCAAAAATGCCCCGATATTAATTCCCATATAGAAAATGGTAAATGCGGAGTCCAATTTTGATTTTTCCTGCTTTGGATAAAGGCTTCCCACCATTGATGAAATATTCGGCTTAAAAAAACCGTTTCCAAAAATAATGATGAATAAAGCCAGCCACATAAACATTTTTGCGCTGTCAATACTTCCTGAAAAAGTAGAAGCACTGATAAATAGCAAAAACTGTCCGATGGCCATTAATGATCCACCAATCAGGATCGCATTTCTGTTTCCGATGTATTTGTCGGCAATAAAACCACCCAAAAGTGGCGTAAGATAACATAAAGCTAAAAATCCACCATAGATGATCGCTGCATCAGCTTCTTTTATTAATAAGGAATTTACCATAAAGAGCGTCAAAAGTGCTCTCATTCCATAAAAGTTGAAACGCTCCCACATTTCTGTTCCGAATAAAACCCATAAACCTTTCGGATGTCTGGAACCTTTATTCTCTACAAATTCATCCTGTTTCGGACTTAATGCTTCAGTATTATCCATTTTTTATTGTTAATTTTTGTTAAGACTGACAAATATAGTTTTTTTTGTGTTTTCGGCAAGGTTTTAATTTTATATTTAAATAAAAAAGCTGCAGAATGATTCTACAGCTTTGTTTTCATTATCATTGAAGGAAATTAATGTCCTTTTTCCTTCATGATTTTATTTAACCTTTTTAACATCGAAAGCCCTAAAAGTGTTGCAAATATCAACAGCGCAAAATTTACCAGAAAGTAATTCATCTTATTATCGTAACTGTACCAAGTACTTGCCAGGATTCCGGAAAGCTTATTCCCAACAGAATTCGCAAGGAAAAATCCACCCATCATTAGTGCTGTGATTCTTGCCGGTGAAAGTTTTGATACAAATGATAAACCCATAGGTGAAAGGCATAATTCTCCGACCGTAATCACTCCATACCCAGCCACCAGCCACCATGGAGAAACTTTCACAGCCCCATTGTCTCCCGCCCAGACAGCCAACACCATGACCAGACATGACAGCGCTGAAATAAATAATCCCAGAACAATTTTCGTTGGTGTCAAAGGCTCTTTTCCTCTGCTTCTTAAAAAAGCCCAGAATCCTACCACAACAGGCGTTAAGGCTATTACCCAAAACGGATTGATGGATTGGAATAATTCGGTGTTATATAAATATGTTTTGGCTTCAGGATTTTTTTCTAATGCAGCTCTTTTTTCTGGAGAAATATTTTTAAAATACACATCTTTTCCCTGTACTTTAATAGCTTTACCGTCATTGTCTTTCTGTGACTGGAACTGATCGTCATAAACAGGAACTTCCTTGTTTTCATAGCTTTTCCCTTCAACCATATAAATTCCTTCCAAAGGTTTTTCCAAAGCCGCGGGGACGCTTCTGTCGGTGTAATAATTTGCCCATCTCGTTAAAGCTGTTCCGTTTTGTTTGAAAACTGCCCAGAAAAACATGCTGATCATGAAAACTGATAGCAAGGCCCCGATAGAAGATTTTTCTTCCGGTTTTGCTTTAAAATAAAGTGATGCATAAAAATAAATCACAGGAATACAGGCAAAAATAAAGGCGTCTGTACTGTCACTTCCGAAAATATTTCCGGGAAGTATCCAACCTATGGCTCCGGCAATAATTGCAGGCAAGAATACTTTCACCAAAATTTCAGAAAGCTTGGTGTCTCCTTCCTGTACAGGTTTCATCTGGGCTGCATGGATATAATGTTTCCTACCGATGGTAAAAATAATAAGTCCGACCAGCATTCCGACACCGGCAGTGATAAAGGCTTCGCCCCATCCGAACTTATTCCGCATAAATGCTGCAATAATGTTGCAGATAAAAGCTCCGATATTAATTCCCATGTAAAAAATATTGTATCCGGAATCTTTATTGGCTTTATATGGCTCTTCAGAGTATAAATTTCCCAATAAAGTAGAAATAGTAGGCTTAAAGAAACCGTTTCCGATAATAATTAATGCTAAAGAAGAATAAAACAAGGTAAGGTCTTTAAAAACACCCATCCCGATATATCCGGCAGCCATTAAAATGCCTCCTAAATAAATAGATTTGATATATCCTAACACTCTGTCTGCCAAAAAGCCACCAATGAAAGGCGTTAAATAAGTCAAGGCAATATAAGTCCCGAAAATGTCATCTGCTGTTTTGTCTGGAAGCCCAAGGCCACCTTTTGCGCCAGTCGGCTCGATCACATACAATACAAAAATTCCGAGGATCAGATAATACCCGAAACGCTCCCACATTTCCGTAAAGAAGAGGAATGGCAGTCCCTTAGGATGTTTAGTCTTCATAGTTGATAAATTTCAAATTTCACAAATATAGAATTTTAAAATTTATTAACTTTGAATTAAATAAGATGAAAAAAATGGAAATTACACTGAAAGATTTAGAAAATAATATCAGAACGCTTCCTGAAAATTTTTATGAGGAAGTAAATGATTTTATTGATTTTTTGAAACATAAACATATTAAAGGAAAACAATACGAAGTTCCTGAATGGCAGAAAGAAGAGGTGAGAAGACGGGCGGAATACGCAAGAAAAAACCCACAAAGTTTTGTTTCCGAATCTGAAATGGATACTTATTTAAAGGATTTAGAAAGTGGCGATTGAATTAATTTATAGTCATTTTGCAAAAGAGGATTTAAAAGAGATAAACGATTGGTATAGGAAAATAGATAAAAAACTTTCAAACAATTTTATTAAAGAGTTTCGTACAAAAATCATTTTTATTAAAGAGAATCCCTTATCTGCAGAAATCAAATATGATGATAACAGAATAGCTTACCTTAAAAAATTTCCTTATGGGTTCATTATTTTTACAATGAAAACAAAAATTTAATTGAAATATATTCCATTTTTCATACTTCCAGAGATCCCGAGAAATGGATGGAAAGAAAATAAAAATCCGAATCTACTTTAGAAGATTCGGATTTTTTATATTTAAATTTTACTTGAAATTATAAATTCTCCAAGATAAAATCAGTCATTTTCTGATACAATTGCGGTCTTGTCTGTCCACCGTAAATTCCGTGGTTTTTATCAGGATAAGCCATGAAATCAAACTGTTTTTTGTTCTGAATCAATGCTTCCGAGAATTCCATAGAATTTTGGAAATGTACATTGTCATCGGCAGTTCCGTGGATCAATAAGAATTTTCCTTTCAATAAATTGGCATATTCAGTTGGCGAATTTTTATCGTATCCATCAGGATTTTCCTGTGGAGTTCTTAAGAATCTTTCCGTATATACCGAATCGTAATATCTCCAGTTGGTAACCGGCGCTACGGCAATTCCCATTTTGAAAACGTCTGCACCTTTTGTCATAGCCAAACTGGTCATATAACCTCCAAAACTCCATCCGAACATTCCGATTCTGGATTTGTCGATGTAAGATTGATTTCCGAACCATTTTGCCGCTGCAATCTGATCTTCAATCTCATATTTTCCTAAATTCATATACGTTACTTTCTTGAATTTAGCTCCTTTATAGCCCGTTCCGCGTCCGTCTACACAAGCGATGATGTATCCTTTTTGTGCCAGCATTTCAAACCATAAAGCATTTCCGTTATCCCATGAATTGGCAACCTGCTGAGACCCCGGACCGGAGTACTGAAACATAAACAAAGGATATTTTTTATTTTTATCAAAATTTTTAGGCTTAATGATCCATGCATTCATCTGGTCACCTGCTTCGTTCGGGATGGTGATGAATTCTTTTTCAACAAAATTATCTGCTTTCAGTTTCTGAAGCTGTGCCTCATTGTTCTGAAGTTCTTTTACCAACTTACCGTTTCCGTCTTTCAAAACAAAAGTATAGGGCTTTGCAGCCGTAGATGATGTTTCAATAAAGTAATTATAATTTTTGCTGAAGCTTGCAGAATTATTCCCTTCCGCATTTGAAATGAGCTGAGATTTTCCGTTCTCAATATTTACCTTAGAAACCACTTTGTTGATGCTTCCTTTTTCTGTTGTCTGAACGTAAATTTCCTTTGTTTTTGGATTAAATCCATAATAATCGGTTACTTCCCAGTTTCCTTTCGTAACCTGTTTTTTCAGCTTTCCGTCTTTATCATACCAGTACAAATGTCGGTTGCCGTCACGCTCGGAGCCCCAAAGGAAAGAATCATCCTCTAAAAATTCCAAAGTCGGACTGTCGGTATCAATCCATTTGTCATCCGTTTCGGTGAACAGTTTCTGAACAGCTCCCGTTTTGGTATTTACTTTCAGAACATCGGAAGCATTTTGAACTCTCTCCGAAGTAATCAAAACAATTTCGTCAGCTTTTGCGGTCTGAATAACGTTTGGAATATAATAATTTTTAAACGAGCTTAAATTCAAAGGTGTTGTTTTTCCATTATCTAGACGGTATAGCTGTGCCGAAACTTTAGAATTTTTTTCTCCCGCTTTCGGATATTTATAGCGCATTTCAGATGGGTAAAGCGTTTTACCGTAAATAGGAATATAAATTTCCGGAACTTCACTTTCATCTGATTTTACAAAAACGATCGCATCAGAATTTTTTGTCCATTCATATTGTCTGGCATGCCCGAATTCCTCTTCATATACCCAGTCTGCAAGTCCGTTGATGATTGAATTTTTCTTACCGTCTGTTGTAATCTGTGTAATTTTTCCCGAATTTAAATCCTGATAGAATAAATTGTTATCAGCGATAAATGCAACTTTTGTAGCGTCCGGTGAAAATCTAGGCTCCTGAACAAATTTTCCATCATATAAAGTAACCGTTTTTCCTGATTTTAAATCTTTAATCTCAAATTTTCCAAGAAAAGAATGTCTGTAAATAGGCTCGCTTTCCTTTAACAGAAGAATTTTAGATTCGTCATCAGAAAACTCATAGCTTTCAAACCGTCCATCAACAATATTTCCTTCTTTCTGCGAGGTTTTATAAGAATATTTTGCAATTCCTCCCTGTTCGATGACCAGATAATTTTCACCGTTCTTCATGGAAGTAATGCCGGCAATGCCTTTTCCGCGGTAATATCCTGAATATATTTTGTCTAAAGTGATCTCCTGCGCAGTTAAATTTTGAAATACAGCAGCTATGGTAAGTGTTAATATAAATCTTTTCATTTTTTATTTTAAGCTTTCAAATATAATAATTTTATGGATGGCAAAAAAAGCATTTAAAACTAAGCTTTGGCAAAAGAATTGAATATTGATAAGCATAATCAAATTATAAATAATAATTATGGAAACGAATGCCTTTAACCAAAAACTGAACCGGTACGAACTAAACGATACCATTGTATATACAGGATTTTCAAGTTATAAAGATGCGGAAGAATGCGCTCAGAAGAAAAATGGTGAACTGGTGGAGGTAGGATTTAAGGATGGAAATGATAATCCCGAAATCTGTAATGAAGCACATTTACTGGATAAAAAACTGCATTTTTTAGTAGATGCCGGAGATGAATACAAATTCATTCATTCTTCTGACCCGGGATTCAGAAAGTATGCGGATGAATTACAGAAAATAAAAGCAAAATTACAGCAATCGCCACCGGATGAAAGATATCTGGCTAATTTCGAAATAGAAAACACGGAAGATCCTATTGTTGTCATTAAAAATGATCATTTTGAGTCAGTTACCTCAAGGGAACGTTCAAAATATCTGAAACACGCAAAAGTGTATGAAATAGGAGTTTCAGTACCAAAATCTTAAAATATAAATATTATGAGCAAGACCAAATATTCAGAAAAAGCTCAGGACAAAGTAGAAAAGGTAATGCACGAATTCAAGGAAGGAAAACTGAAATCTTCTTCCGGAGAAAAGGTGACAAGCAGAAAACAGGCGGTTGCCATAGGTATTTCTGAAGCAAGAGAAAAAGGTTTGAAAGTACCTAAAGAAAAAAAGAAAAAAGATTAATTTATAAAACCGGCTTGAAAATTTTTCAAGCCGGTTTTGTATTTATCCGTTATAGTTATAAAGAATCTTATAATACTCATCCGCCATTCGGTCACTGTTGAATTGGTCTTTCACATCGTTCATCGAATTATACTGGATTTTTCTCCATTTATTCGGATTATCATAATAAGCAGGAAGAATTTCATTTTCAAGAATTTCGTATAGTTTATTCATGTCATAATTATCCTGCTCATAAATACTCATGCTCTCATACTCACCCTTCGGAACCACGAAAGAATTTTCCCCATGTTTTGCAAACTCAGGGATCCAGCCATCATCCGTTGATAGATTTACTGATCCGTTCATGGCAGCAGTCATCCCGGAAGTACCGGATGCTTCTCTTGGAACTCTTGGGTTATTTAACCAAAGATCAGAGCCCTGCTTTAAAGATTTGCTTAAAGAAAGTTCGTAGCCGGTGAGTACCGCCATGTTTTTGTTGTTTTTACTTTCTTCCACCAGGGAATTAAAAATAGAAATTGCCGAATAATCCATCGGATAGGGCTTTCCTGCCCATATAATCTGTACAGGATATTTAGGGTGATTTAAGAGTTTGTAAAATCTTTCTTTATCCTGTAGAAGGAGATCTGCCCGTTTGTAACCTGCGAATCTTCTTGCCCAGACAATCGTGAAAATATTCGGATTAAAAAGATTACCGGTCTGGTCGGCAACGATATTGAATAATCTTTTCTTTAAATGTTTTTTGCGATAGTCGAAAATAGTTTCATCATTCACATCTTTGGCATTATAAAGTACTTTATCCGACCAGTATTTAAATTCCTGTGCATTGGTGATGGAAGTTATTTCACAGATGCCTTCATATTTGCTCCACATCGTTCTGGAAACCACACCATGGAGTTGCGAAACGCCATTGGCAATGCGGGCCATTTTTAAAGCGCAAAGCGAATGGTTGAAGCGGTCGTCGCTGGAACCTTCAATTCTTTTTACATCTTCCATGCTGAAGCCTGAAAAATAAGACATGTCATAGCAAAGTCTAAGATTGTGCTTTTCATTTCCAGCCTCTTCGGGAGTATGTGTTGTGAAAACCAGTTTTTCTTTAACTCTGTTGAGGTTTCCATTGTATTTTTTAAGTAAATGAAATGCTGCCGGAAGTCCGTGAGCCTCATTCAGATGATAAATATCCCTGTCAAGATTCATTTCATCCAGAAGTTTTGCTCCACCTTTTCCTAAAAGTATGTACTGTGCCAGTTTAGTAGACTCGTTGGCATCGTACAGTTTATGGCAGATGGTTTTTGATACATGATCATTCTCCGGAACATCCGTGGAAAGAAAGAACATGGGCGCCGTATGGAAAATTTCAGGATCAAGATACCATACTTTTACCCAAACCGGCGCACTATGGATTTCAATCTGGAATTTTATACCGGTATCTTCAAGAAAGCTGTACATTTTTTTTGTCCAGACAGGCTGTAAGGTCTGATCATGATTTCTGGCCTGATCGTAATAGCCGAATTTCCACAGAATTCCTATTCCTACAAGATCCTGTTTCAGATTGTAAGCACTTCTCATATGAGATCCTGCTAAAAATCCGAGACCTCCGGAATATATTTTTAAAACCTGCTCTATGGCAAATTCCATTGAAAAATAAGCTACTTTTTTAGAATATTTGGGATTAACGCCGAAAGGCATTGTAAAGTTTCTAAAATCCATGCATCACAGTTTTATATTTGAAAGGTCAAAGGTATTAAATATGAAAGTAAACAATATGTTAATTATTGGATAATTATGTTTAAAAGAATAATAATAATCATTTTTTTACTTACCTTTAAAATATAAATTTTTGATAATCAAAACTTCATGACCTGAAAGCTGAAGTTTTATGTGTTCCATAATAATAAAAAGCAAGCACATGAAAAAAGCATTTTCTGATGAAGATTTAATTAAAAATCTAAGCCTTTATTATCTGAATCGACATTTGAAAAAGAAGCCGATTGAGAAATACCACCGTACAATAGATCAGTCCCCGCTTCACGACCGTGAAAAATACAAGAAAAAGACAGAGATCTTGCTTCTTAATTCCTTTATGCATCATTTTCCTGATGTTAAATTTGAAGATCTGACTTGTGAAAGTCCGGATTTTATTGCAAAATTCAATGACAAAAAAATCGGAATAGAATTGACCGAAGTGATCAATCATCTTGAAATGAAAAAGATCGAAAGCAGCTTAAATAAAATTTTCCGTCAGGCAGAAATATTATTGGAACAGGAAGACACTACGAAATATCGTGGTGTTTATTTTTTAGAATTTCACTCAAATATCCGACCCGATACTCTCGAAAATCAACAGGAAATTATTCTGAATATTTACAAAAGTATCAGACGCGGAAAACCGGTTGGCTGTGTCAAGAGCATAAGAAAATCTTTTCATCGAAGAAATGTTTTCATCACGCACGAGTACAATATGAATCTCTTTGACGAATTATGTTCTGAAAAAATTCTAGAGCTCATCGAAAAAAAGAACGAAAAATTCCCTTATTACGATACTTCTGTCGATGAATGCTGGCTGGTGATTGTTTCGGATATGAATTCTATTGCTTCACGCTATACTTTTATCCGGGATAAGGAACATCTGCATCAGGTAAAAAGCCCTTTCCATAAAATTTTTCATCTCGAAAACCTTTGCGGAAATATCACCAGTATAAAATGATTTATTGAGAATATTTGATTTTTATTTCATTTTTAATGAATTATTTTAAATAAATTAAGATAAATTGCTGCAAAATGGTTATATTTGAAATACTCTAAGTAATTACTAATCATAACCAAATTGAAAAAGCATGAAGAAATATTTACTCCTGTTTTTACTTTTACTTTCGCGAGCATTATATTCTCAGGCAGACTGCGCAACAGCGCTTTCAGTATGCGGAAATTCAGACATTACCTATTCTCCGTCTGGTATTGGTGCAACCAATGAAAATTTAGGTGGTTGCCTCATAAGTGGCGAGCATAATTCGATCTGGTATAAAATTACCATTGCAACTGGCGGAACATTAACTTTTAATCTTGTTCCCAGTGATCCGGATGCAGATTACGACTGGGCAGTATATGGTCCTAATGCGACTTGCGGAAATCTTGGGGCGCCCATACGATGCAATGCCGCAACGGTTATAGGAGTTGGAGCTGCTACCGGGCTCAACATGACTAGTACTATTACCAGTGCGGCAGGAGGTTCTCTTACGCCTTATTGTAAATATCTTGATGTGTTGCCGGGCCAGACTTATTATCTGTACATAGACAACTGGGTGGACGTTTTTAATCCCATCACGGCCCCTTTCTCACTGACATGGGGCGGAACCGCAACACTTGCTTCGCCGTTTACGAACCCGAATATTCAGACGCAGCCATTCACTCCGCCAGGAGCTCCTGCAGCAAACCCTGCAGATCCAAGAGAAATTATCATCTGCCAGAATCCGGCTGTTTTTGATTTCAGTACTTTATCAGCGGGTATACTGAATGGAAATGCCAATTTCCAGATAAGTTATCATACAACACAGAATAATGCGCTTTCAGGAGCAAATCCTATTCTTACACCACAGACGGTGAGTACTACTGCGACCTATTATTGCAGTATTCACTACCAGGATCCTGCAGATCCTAATAACCCGATAAACTCCTGCAGACAGGTAGGTGCTTTCAAATTTAAGCAGGGGACTATTACTGGGAATAATGTCACGATTTACGGATGTAACAATAATAATGCAGGGACTGCAACTTTTAACCTTACTACAGCTGCCGTATTCGGAGATCCTACTGCTGTAAAGCAATATTACCATACGATGAGTGATCTTAATGCTGGGATTAATCCAATTACCAATGCTGATACATTTGTTTCTGCTGAAGGAGTTGTATATGTGAAAATTACCTCTCAGTACGGCTGTGTGGCAACAGCACAGATTACCCTGAAGTTCTATCCTCAGGTTGTCGTTTCGGAAGCAACTTTAAGATCATGCTTTATTGAATCTAATCCTTCAACGGCTTTGTTTAATCTTACAACAGCGCCGGTAACCACTCAGACAGGAACTAAAACGTATTTTCCTTCTTTAACTGATGCACAGAATAATACAAATCCAATTCTGAATTTCGCAAACTATATTTCATCTAATGGAGCGGTCTTTATAAAAGTTACTAATGCAAATGGTTGCTACGCCATTGCAAAAGTCAATCTGATTGTCATTCCGCCCGTATATTCGGATGTTTTGAAGGATAAAACGATTTGCATGGAAGATAAAACCACGCTTGACGCAGGGCCGGGCTTTGCTTCCTACGAATGGAGTACTGGGGCTACTACACAGACAATATCTAATGTAGGAGTAGGAACCTACTGGGTAAAGCTGAAAACAGGAACTTGTATAACGCAGCAAACGGTAACGGTATATGCGTCTGAACAACCTGTGATTTCGTCTGTTGATATTGCCAATAATACAGTTACAATAAATGCTGCAGGCGGACAGGCTCCTTACCAATATTCTACGGATGGCATCAACTGGCAGGAATCTAACGTATTTGCCAACATGCCGAGAGGTGATAATCATGTTTTCCTTAAAGATGCTTATGACTGCGAGCCTATTACGATCACAGTCGTTGTTCCCAACTTAGTAAATGTGATTACGCCGAATGGAGACGGAATCAATGATGTAATTGATTATTCTGCACTGGGAAATAAACAGAATCTGGTATTTAATATTTTTGACAGATATGGCAATAAAGTATTTCAGGCAGATAAACTCAGAGGCTACAAGTGGAACGGAACCATGGAAGGTAAAAAAGTTCCTACCGGCACTTACTGGTACTCTGTAACCTGGAATGAAAATGATAAAAAGAACACCCCGATCAAATATTCCGGTTGGGTGATGGTAAAAAACAGGGAATAAAATTTAAACTGCCGCGAAAGTGGCAGTTTTTTATGAAAATCAAATGCTTGGTTAAATAGCTCCTACAAGTTCAAACATACAATAAAACTCATTTTCTTAGCACATAATATCCGTTTTCTTACATTGTAAAAGCCCGGAACTCAGGGATGAATTCAAACAATAGAGTGAATCAATTTACAATTTATATTAAATTGATTATCTTTGCACCCACAAAATTCAGGATCAATAAATGTCTCAATTTCACAGAACTGCCGCATTTCATACCTTGGGCTGCAAATTAAATTTTGCGGAAACATCTACTATTGCCCGTCAATTAACAGATGCAGGATATGAAAAGGTGAGTTTTGATGATAAAGCAAACGTCTATGTGATCAATACCTGCTCAGTTACGGAAAATGCCGACCGTGAGTGTAAACTGCATGTAAAAAGAGCAATGAAGGCCAATCCCGAAGGGCTTGTCGTGATTGTCGGATGCTATGCACAGCTTAAACCAGAAGAGATCTCACAAATCGAAGGAGTTGATTTAGTTCTTGGAGCTAAAGAAAAATTCAATATTCTTAGCTATCTGGATGATCTTGAGAAATCTGAAAGTGAAGGTATTGTTCATTCTTGTGAAATTGAAGAAACTGACTTTTTCATAGGAAGTTATTCCATAGGGGACAGAACAAGAGCTTTCTTGAAAGTTCAGGATGGCTGCGATTATAAATGTACTTACTGTACAATTCCCTTAGCAAGAGGGATTTCGCGTTCAGATACCATTGAAAATGTTCTTAAAAATGCCAGAGAAATTTCTCAGAAAAATATTAAAGAAATTGTTCTTACGGGAGTAAATATTGGGGATTACGGTAAAGGTGAATTCGGAAACAAAAGACATGAGCATACTTTTTTGGATTTAATTTCTGAGCTCGACAAAGTAGAAGGAATAGAAAGAATCCGAATTTCTTCCATTGAGCCGAATCTTTTGAAAGACGAAAGTATTGAGCTGGTTTCTAAGAGCAGAAGTTTTGTTCCGCATTTTCATATTCCGCTGCAATCCGGAAGCGATGAGCTTCTGAAAAAAATGAAGCGTCGCTATCTTACTAAATTATATAAAGACAGGGTTACTAAAATTCGTGAGGTGATGCCTCATGCAGCAATCGGCGTTGATGTAATTGTTGGCTTTCCCGGTGAAACAGAAGAATTGTTTATGGAAACTTATAATTTCCTTAATGAACTTCCTATTACTTACCTCCATGTCTTTACCTATTCTGAAAGAGAAAATACCGAAGCTGCCGAGATGGCAGGCATAGTTCCTATTCCTGAAAGAAAAAAACGCAATAAAATGCTCAGAATTCTTTCCGAAAAGAAAAAGATGGCATTCTACCAGACGCAGCTTGGAAAAACACTTCCTGTACTTTGGGAACATGAAAATAAGGACGGGAAAATGTTTGGCTTCACAGAAAATTATGTGAGGGTACAAAAAGATTTTGATCCTGAATGTGTCAATCAGATTGAATTCCTGAACTTAGAAAAAATACTGTCAGATGGCACGGTTTCTGTGCAATCTTCTTACGAAAGTTTTTTAGCGAAAGCCTAGGGTTTCTGCTAAATTTCCACTACATTTAATTTTTAACTTTAAATTTTACATTCATGAGAGATAAGTTTTTATCTTGGGGGATTGTATTGGTAATTGCTACGTGGGTTGTGGCGTTGCTGATCAGGGCGCATTACTGGATACCCATTCTCCTGACGGCAATTTATGCGCTGGGTGTGCATAATACCTATCAGACAAAACATGCTATTCTGAGAAATTTTCCTGTATTAGGCTATTTCCGATATTTTTTTGAAAGTATTTCACCGGAAATGCAACAGTATTTTATTGAACGGGAAACGGACGGAAAGCCTTTTCCGAGAAATCAGCGTTCTGCAGTATACCGAAGAGCTAAAAATTTAGGTGATACTGTCGCTTTCGGGACACAACTGGAAGTTAATCACCGCAAATATGAGGGAATCAAACATTCCATTTATGCAAAATCTCCTTCAGAGGAACTTCCGAGAGTATGGGTGGGAGGAGAACAGTGTAGCCAGCCTTATCATGCTTCTTTATTTAATATTTCAGCAATGAGTTTCGGATCATTAAGTGACAGGGCCCAGATTTCTCTTAACAGAGGTGCAAAAAAAGGAAACTTTTATCATAATACAGGAGAAGGGGGGATTTCTCCCTATCATCTTGAAGGAGGTGATCTCTGCTGGCAGATCGGAACCGGATATTTTGGGTGTAGAGATGACGAAGGAAAATTCAATCCTGAGCTTTTTGCAAAATATTCCAATCTTCCCAACGTGAAGATGATTGAGATTAAATTGTCACAAGGAGCTAAACCCGGACACGGCGGAGTATTGCCTGGCGTTAAAAACACCCCTGAAATTGCTAAGATCCGTCACGTCACCCCGGGAATGACTATTATTTCACCGCCATCACATTCAGCGTTTTCTGATGCTGCAGGATTGCTGAGGTTTGTACAGCAGCTGCGAGAGCTTTCAGGAGGAAAGCCTGTTGGATTTAAACTTTGTATAGGAGATACAAAAGAGTTTGAAGATGTGTGTGTTCAGATGAATGTGCTTAAAATTTATCCGGATTTTATAACCATTGATGGTGCGGAAGGAGGAACAGGAGCTGCACCACCGGAATTTTCTGATGGAGTAGGAATGCCGTTGGAACCTGCATTAATTTTTGTCAACAAAACATTGAAAAATTACAACTTACGAAATAAATTACGGGTGATTGCCAGCGGAAAGGTTTTGACAAGTCTTGATATTCTGAGAGCTATTGCTATGGGTGCGGATATGTGTAATAATGCGAGAGGATTTATGTTTTCATTGGGATGTATACAGGCTTTGAGATGTAATTCAAATAATTGTCCGACAGGCGTTGCGACTCAGGATAAAATGCTTATCAAAGGTCTGGATGTTACTGATAAGGCGGAAAGGGTCTATCATTTCCATAAGAATACGCTTCATACCTGTAATGAGCTCATAGCTGCTGCCGGAAGATCTTCTTATGAGGAAGTAGATGCCAGCATGTTTATGAGGGGTGATGAATTTGACCATCTTTCGGATCTCTATTTCCCGGATATTTTAGGGAATGTAAAAAGTAAATCAAATTTTTAAACATAAAAAAAACGCTTCATTTTTTGAAGCGTTTTTTGTTATTTATCACCTTCAGGCCTTACATTAGCCTTATAAATTTCAAAATTAAATACAAAACAATTATTCTGGAGAGAATATCCGGTATAATTATAATGTGTATCTCTTGCAAAGGCAGCTCTTGACGGAACAATAATAACCCCCTGCAAATTGTAAGCATCACCGTCAGCTTTGTCGGCAAAACCTTTAAAATATTTTAATCCCTCCTGAAGCCCTTCGATTTCGTAATAGCTTCTCTGTTTTGCTGCAGTAGAATTGTTGGTATTATCTACTATAGATTTTTTAACATAATAAAATGCGGGGTCTGTCACAGGAGATCCTGAGCCATTAATCGTGTTTAAAAGTGTTCCTGCACTGCCAAAAGAAACTTTTCCGTCATTTTCTGTAGCTAGATAATAGTTCGCTCTCATCATTGTTCTGATCTGTGTTGCATTATCTGCGGTAGGATTAGTCTCCAATGTTACACCTGCAGATGGTTGAGCGCCGGTTCTTATAATGTAGATCACCCCCGAAGGAAGCTTTACAGGGCTAAGCTCAGAAAGTTTTTTTTCATTATCATCAGCAGTATCTGTTGAGCTGAAAGCTTTTATATTTCCTTGTGCATCGAGATAATTCTCATCCATGAATTTCTGAATAGCCTGATCATCATATGAATTTCTTACTGCTATGTCATCCGGTTCTACAAAAGTTTCAACCTCATCATCCTTTTTACAAGCAGAAAAACACAGAGATCCCGCAAGGATATATAAAAATATTTTTTTCATTTCAAAAACTTTAATTACTTTACAAATAATATAACGACAAAAGTATAAAAAATTATGAGAATAGATAAATTTTTATGGAGCATTCGTTTTTATAAAACCAGAACCATTGCTACTGAGGAAATTAAAAAAAACAGGGTTTCTATTGGTGATTCGGTGGTGAAGTCTTCTAAGGAGGTGAAAGAAGGCGATGTGATCAAGATCCGTAAAAATCAGATTGACTATAAAATAAAAGTTATACAGATCCCAAAAAGCAGAATAGGAGCGAAGCTGGTTCCGCTTCACATAAAAGATGTGACGGATAAAGAGCAGTATGAACTTTTGAAAATGCGCAAAATGTCTCAGGATTATTACAGAATCAGAGGTGAAGGAAGACCCACGAAAAAAGACAGAAGAGATATGGATGATTATGTAGAAAATGATATTTCTTCTGATTTTACCGATTGGGATGACTTTTTTGGTGAAAAAGATGGTGACAATTCCGAAGATGATTAACAAACATAAAGCTCTAGTGATAGAGCTTTTCTATTATCTCAGCAACGATTTCTTCAGGCTCTCTGTTATCAGTAATTACATTAAACTGCGCTTTGCCATAAAAAAGATTCCGCTCAAACAGGTGCTTTGCAATAAATTCCGGGAGATCTTCATCTGAAATATTGGCAATCAGAGGACGCTTTTCTTTCTGCTTGCTGAGCCTTTCTGATAAAGTGCCTACAGAAGCCCTTAAAAAAACACTTTTTGAGTTACTGTTAATGATCTCCATATTATTGTAATAAGCAGGAGTTCCGCCACCAAGGCTCAGGATCACATTTTCCTCTGTAGCCAGAATTTCTTCAAGCGTCTCCCGTTCAAGCTTTCTAAAGTATATTTCTCCCTTTTTCTCGAATATCTCAGGAATGGTTAATTTATTTCGTTTAGAAATCTCTTTGTCGAGGTCAATGAGCCTAAAATTGAGTTTTTCGCTTAATATTTTGGAAATGTGAGATTTGCCACTTCCCATGTATCCGACCAGTGAAATTATCATGATTTTTTTTAAACAAATTTGCAAAAAAGTTTTGAGAAATAAAAAAAAGCTATATCTTTGCACCACTTAAAACAAGGGACATTATTCAAATGAAAACTTGATAATAAAGTGGCCGACTCGGTAGCTCAGCTGGTAGAGCAATACACTTTTAATGTATGGGTCCTGGGTTCGAATCCCAGCCGGGTCACAAGCGAAAAATTACTAGATTTTTGTAATTTTATTGCCTGCGTGGTGAAATTGGTAGACACGCCATCTTGAGGGGGTGGTTTCCTAAGGATGTGCTGGTTCGAGTCCAGTCGCAGGCACTGCAGAAAATTGAAATAATTAATACTGAAAAATAAGAATTTTGTTTTATATTTATCATTATTAATTGTGGCCGACTCGGTAGCTCAGCTGGTAGAGCAATACACTTTTAATGTATGGGTCCTGGGTTCGAATCCCAGCCGGGTCACAAGTTTACTGAAAAGTAAATTTTTTTCATATTAATATTTTGTGATTTGGTGTTTCAAAGGCTTCCTTCAGGAGGCCTTTGATTTTTTTTATATGCTCACTATTATTTTCTTTCAAAAAAAGCGTTACCCGAAAGTAACGCCTGTATCTTACCGTAAATGTCTCAAATCTTTAGTCTAAGCCTCAACCTCAGCCTATTCTTTTTAATCCAAATGCATATTGTCAATCAATCGTACTCCGTCTACAATCACTACGATAAACGCTCTGAAATTTCTGTCCTTATAGAAAAAATCTGTTTCTTTTAACGTTTCTTCATCAGCAATCAAAAAGTATTCAAGCTGCATTCCTCTTTGATTGTCGAAAATATCCTGTACCCTCTGTTTGATTTCGGGAATCGTGATGACACGAAACCATTCATTGACTTTTTTTAAGGTTTCATAGATAACTTTTGATGCTTCTCGCCGATCTGAATCAAGCCTTTGATTTCTGGAACTTAAAGCTAATCCGTTTTCTGCTCTGTAAATTGGAACACCTTTTATTTTGACCGGAAGTTTTTTCTTTTCAACCATTTTTCTGATAATAGCCAACTGCTGAAAATCTTTTTCGCCAAAATAGGCATTGTCGGGTTTTACCTGTCGGAAAAGTTCTTCTACAACTGTTCCTACGCCATCGAAATGTCCTGGCCGGGATTTGCCTTCCATTTCATCCTCCAGTCCGTCGAAATTATAATGTTGGCTTTCCGTTTTTTCAGGATAAATATCGGTTACTTCAGGAATATAGACCGCATCTACAAGTCCTGATTTTTCAAGAATTGAAATGTCTCTATTGATATCTCTCGGATATTTTTCAAGATCTTCCGGATTATTAAATTGGGTAGGATTAACAAAAATTGATGAAATCACTAAATCATTTTCTTCTCTTGCATTTTTATAAAGCGATAGATGGCCATTGTGAAGAGCTCCCATCGTAGGTGCAAAACCTATCTTCTTTCCCATTTCCTTCTGTCTTTCAATGAAATCCTGAAGAATCTTCTTGCTTTTTAAAACTTCCATAGTTTATTTTAATAGTAATTCAAAAATACTAAAAATATCATATAGTAATGATACACTTAGAGACTGTTTTAATAATTTCAGCACGCTAATTATCGTAAAAAAATGTTAATTAAACTAATGTTGAATGTTTTTTCGTAATTTTGCGCATTAAAGCATTTTTACAAAAATTAGATAGAAGTTTATGCCGAATCAAAAAATACTGTACATTACTACAGAGATGTATCCATATCAGGAAGATACAAATATGGCTGCAGTGGTAAACAAAATGGCACTTAAGATGCACAATGAAGGCAATGATGTAAGAGTTTTTATGCCAAGATTTGGACAAATAAGTGAAAGGAAATTCCAGCTTCATGAGGTGATCCGTCTGTCCGGAATGAATATTATTATTAATGATCTTGATCAGCCTCTTATCATTAAGGTAGCGTCTCTTCCGGGGGAAAGACTTCAGGTTTACTTTATTGATAACGAAGAATATTTCAAAAGAAAACAATATTATTTTGACGATGAAGGAAAACCTTTTGAGGATAATGACGAGAGAGCGATTTTCTTTGCCAGAGGTGTAATCGAAACCATCAAAAAATTAAACTGGGTTCCGGACGTGATTCATTTAAACGGCTGGATGTCTTCTTTTGTTCCTGTTTATCTTAAAACGTATTACGAATCAGATACCTATTTCAAAGATGCAAAAATTGTCCTTTCTTTATACAATGAAAAGGATGCTGCTTTAGCTGCAAATATTGACGAAAAGCTGAAATTTGATAATATTTCAGGATTAAAAGCGTTAGATAATCCAAGTGTAAAAACTTTTGTTATCGAAAGTATGGACTATGTGGATATGGTCGTAAAAGGAGACGAATTCCTTGACGAAGACCTGGATAAGGCTTTTAACGAAACATCCACCTCAAAGTCGGAATACCTTGACGTAGATTCTATTAATCAACTTTATTAAAAAAACACATTTTTAATGACTCATACTATTAAAAAGACAATCACAGCATTATGTCTGGTGATTTTGGGAAGTGTATTGCTTTATAACTGTGAGCCGGATCCGGACAGCCTTGGAGAACAACTGTTTCTGAATGGTGCAGCGCAGGGCAAAGAGGAAGCTTTCCCTGTAATTGCTTATAATATTGATAACAACGATACAATCCGAACCGATGCGGCTAAACTTGCGTATGGCGTGCTGGGAGCTTTCGATGAAAGTCAGTTTGGAATGCAGAAAGCATCATATTTAACACAGGTAAAACTTTCAACCTACGATCCGGATTTCGGGACAAACGCAGTGGTTGATTCTGTAGTTTTGGTTATAAAGCCACGATTCGCCAGTGATTCTGTGACTACAAATACGGTAGATGATAACTATACATATACTACTGCAGCTGATGGTGCAGTAAATGCGAAGAAAGTCGTAAATACTTATCCTGCCTTAAAATTCGGAAAGGCAAAAAGAAATTTGACCATCAAAGTACATGAAGTTACTACGTTCCTAAAATCAGCTTCAGATACGGTAAAATCCAATGCTTCGTTTGAGTTTGATAACACAAGAGAACTTGGTTCAAAAGTATTTAACGGTAATGTTAGTTCAGTCGCAATTACAAAAGATGATGGGGGAACTGCCTTGTTTACGGCATCCACTCCGGGTATCAGAATTCCATTGGATAAGCAATTTTTTCAGGATAAGATTATTGCTAAAAAAGATCAGACTGAACTTTCGGATGCATCAAATTTTATCAGATATCTAAAAGGCTTAAGAATTTCTGTTGCTGAAAATGATGGATATCTTTTCCAATTTTCTCCGAACGATATGGAGATGATCATGTATTATAAATATGAAACTACGGGCAGTACGACGAAAACGCAAACCTCTT
The DNA here is from genome assembly GCF_057815395.1 of Chryseobacterium sp. 27AL. Taxonomy (NCBI): domain Bacteria; kingdom Pseudomonadati; phylum Bacteroidota; class Flavobacteriia; order Flavobacteriales; family Weeksellaceae; genus Chryseobacterium; species Chryseobacterium sp. 27AL. Next base: position 180,387 of record NZ_JBYRIW010000003.1, read on the forward strand.
ACTCATTTGTAATGGGATCTGGAAATGCGCATATTGGTCAGTATCAGTATCAAAGAGGAAATTCGTTCAAAAGTAATCTTGCTGGCAATATGCGGCTTTATGCCCAGGGTATGGGAGGTCCTTCCATAGGGATTAAGATTCCAGAATCGACCATTATTAAACTTAAAGAATTATATCAAACAGAAAAGGCAGGTATCATCAGTGCTAAAATAAGACTTTACCTTGATCCTACTTGGTATAACACGAATTATCCAAAGCCTAAAGAATTTACTTTACTGCGTAAATATGTAGACCCAAGTACTACGGGGCCTACGAAGGTGAGAGCGGGCTTTACCAATGATCTGTTAAAACTTGGAGGAGTTCCTGGATTTACAATCTTCAAAGCATATGATAATGGTGCAGATAAAACATACTATGATTTTTCAGTCACACAATCAATAAAAGAGCTGATTGAGCCTAATAGCAAATTAGATACTGATAAAACTGAAACTAAATATTTTAAAATAGATTTAGGAAGTTTTGAATTAAATTCCGATCAGACATCACTGGCCGGATACAAATTTACGTCAGCTTCCTATAATACAGTCAGAGCAGTGTTCATTAATGATGCTGCGAATATCAACAATCCTAATAGGGTTCAGCTTTTGGTTACTTACGGAACAAAATAATACTTACACACTTAAAGAAACACTTAAACACTTGATATAATTATGTGCGGAATCGTTGGATATACAGGTTTTCAAGACGCTTACGATATAGTAATTAACGGTCTTAGAAGACTAGAATACAGAGGGTACGACAGTGCCGGAATCGTTTTGGAAGATGGAAATAATAAGCTGGAAGTTGAAAAAACCAAAGGTAAGGTAGAAGATCTTGTCAATATTTCCAGTCAGTTGAAAGGTAAAGCTAAAATCGGAATGGGACATACACGCTGGGCCACCCATGGTGTTCCAAGTGACAGAAATTCTCACCCGCATTTGTCTAATAACGGTAAGCTGGCTATCATTCATAACGGGATCATTGAAAACTATGATACCATTAAAACAATGCTTACGGAAAAAGGATTTACTTTCAAATCTGAAACGGATACTGAAGTGTTGGTCAACCTTATTCAGTATTTTATGGATCTTAATGCCGAAACAGATTTTCCTACTGCTGTAAGATATGCTTTGAACGAAGTTTATGGTGCGTATGCTATTACAGTAATGCATCAAGACTATCCTGGGGTATTGGTTGTTGGTAGATTAGGCTCTCCTTTAGCCATCGGAATCGGCGATAAAGAATATTTTATTGCTTCAGATGCTTCTCCTTTCGTAGAATTTACAAAAGAAGCTATTTATCTTGAAGAGGGGCATATGGCAACTATTTCATTGGAAAATGGGGTAGATATCAGAACTATTACTGAAAATTCTAAAATAGTGCCTGAAATCCAGAAGCTTAAATTAAGTCTTGAGCAAATTGAAAAAAGCGGATATGAGCATTTTATGTTGAAAGAAATCTTTGAACAGCCAAAATCTGTTCATGATACGATGAGAGGAAGATTGCTGGTTGAAGAAGGCGTTATCAAAATGGCCGGAATCTGGGATCATATCGAAAAATTCAAAAATGCCAACAGAATCATTATTATTGCGTGTGGCACATCATGGCATGCAGGATTAATTGGAGAATATCTTATTGAGGAATACGCAAGAATTCCGGTGGAAGTAGAATATGCTTCTGAATTCAGATACAGAAATCCAATTATTACAGATAAAGATGTTGTAATCGCAATTTCTCAGTCAGGAGAAACGGCAGATACAATGGCCGCTTTGAAACTGGCAAAAGAAAAAGGCGCATTCATTTATGGTATTTGCAACGTAGTAGATTCTTCTATTGCAAGAATTACCGATGCTGGATCTTATACGCACGCAGGTCCGGAAATTGGTGTTGCTTCAACAAAAGCTTTCACTGCACAGCTCACTATTCTTACTTTAATTGCATTTAAATTAGGTAAACATAACGGAAATTTAGGAAATGCAGATTTCATGAGCTTGATTGCAGAATTAGATGCTATTCCTAAAAAAATCGAAGATGTATTAGACGCTACCCATGAGCTTGTACAAAATATAGCTAAAGATTTCGTACAGGCAACAAATTTCTTATACTTAGGAAGAGGGTACAACTATCCGGCAGCGCTTGAGGGAGCTTTAAAGCTAAAAGAAATTTCATATATTCACGCTGAAGGTTATCCTGCAGCTGAGATGAAGCATGGTCCGATTGCTCTGATTGACGAAAATATGCCAATCGTTATCATTGCACCAAAAAAAGGACATTACGATAAAATTGTGAGCAATGTTCAGGAAATCAAGGCAAGAAAAGGAAAAGTAATCGCTGTGGTAAACAGAGGAGATGTTCAGGTAAGCGAAATGGCAGATTATGTTATCGAGATTCCTGAGACTTCAGAATGTTTTTCACCGATCGTCGCATCTGTGCCATTACAGCTGTTAGCATACTACATTGCGGTATACAGAGGAGCAAATGTTGACCAGCCGAGAAACCTTGCTAAATCTGTAACTGTGGAATAAAAAATACTTGTAAATAAAATAAATTTAGATTTCTTTCGTTATTTCAAAAAAAATCTTAAAAGTTTCTTAAAAAAATTATATATTTACGGCTTAATTATAAAAATTAACATGAAAAGGATATTTCTTTTATTATTGTCTGCGTCAGTAGCGTCGGTATCTTGTTCAGGTGGTGGTACTTCTTCTGTGGGGAAACCAGGAACAAAAGGAGAGTTGATACCAAGAGAAAAAACAAAATCATTTGTTGCGGAAAGACCATACGGCATGGTTGCAATTCCTGCAGGATCATTTGTTGCGGGGCTAACTGATCAGGATTTTACAGACAGTCCTGAAAAAGCTCAGGCTAAAACTGTTACTGTTTCTTCTTTCTTCATGGATGAGGCAGAAACTACTAATGCTGAGTATAGAGTATTTATTAATTATGTAAGAGATTCTATCGCAAGAACGCTGCTTGCTGAAGCTGCCGGAGAAGGTGGTGAAGGTAAAGGAAGAGGAACAAGCATAGGAGATTATGCATATCTTGCTCAAAAAGAAGAAAACTTAACACCATATCAGGAATATTTAGAAGCACAGGGTGGAGGTGATGAAAGCTCTTTCGATCCTACCAAAAAAATTGACTGGAAAGTTCCATTGCATTGGAATACGTCTAAATATCCAGACGTAGAATATGCAGAAGTTCTTGAGTCAATGTATTTACCTGCTTCTTCAAGAGTTGGTAATGAAAGAATCCTTGATGTTAGTAAACTTAAGTACACTTACAGATGGGGAGATATGGATATTGCTCTTGCTGAAAAAGAAAGAGGGGTAAATTACCTCAGAAGCGAAAGCATCGCAATCTATCCTGATACTACCGTTTGGGTAAAAGATTTCCATTTTGCTTATAACGAACCATTGTTTGAACAATATTTCTGGCACAAAGCTTACAAAGATTATCCGGTAGTTGGAGTTACCTGGGATCAGGCAAGAGCTTACTGTAACTTCAGATCAAAACTGAAATCTGATTATAACGAAAGTTTAAAAAGAAGAAAGCAAAGACCATTGCAATTCAGACTTCCAACAGAAGTAGAATGGGAATACGCTGCAAGAGGTGGAATGCAAAATGCTACTTATCCTTGGGGAGGACCATATTTAATGGACGACAGAGGTTGCTACCTGGCAAACTTTAAACCTAAGAGAGGTGATTACATGGAAGACAACAAAAAAGGTACTTACACATATACTGCTCCGGTAAAGAAATTTAAGAAAAACGGTTATGGATTATATGATATGGCTGGAAACGTTTCTGAATGGACATTATCTGCTTACAACAACTCTTCATACGGGTTCTCATCTACATTAAATCCTTCTACAAAAGATTTAGCTGATATGAAAAAATCAGTCAGAGGTGGTTCTTGGAAAGATGTAGGATATATGCTGATGACTGGTGCCAGAGACTGGGAAAGAAAAGATTCAGCAAGAAGCTATATAGGATTCAGAACTGTACAGGATATTCCTGAAGCTGCTGTTAAGCCAAGAAAAGTTAACAGATAATTTATCAAACCCTTATTTTTCAATATTTTTTATTTAACATTAAAAAAAACTAACTTATATGTTTAAGACTAAAGATGCTTGGATGAATTTCTTTTATTCATTCGGTGCTGCAATTGTAATTCTTGGAGCTTGGCTTAAAATTACTCACATCAACATTGGACCGATTACTGGTAACGTTGCTCTTACAGTGGGACTTATTACAGAAGCGATCATCTTCATTATCTTCGCTTTCGACCCGCCAAAAACTGAAGAATCTTATGCTTGGGAAAACGTATATCCGGAATTATTAGATAAACATGCAAACCCGAATCCTTTACATTCTAATGTATCTTCAAAAAATACAGTAGATCATTTTGCTGAACTTGAAAATTCTCTTTCAGGAAAATTAGATAAAATGCTTCAGGATGCTAAATTGGATGTTCAGTTATTCGAAAGATTGAGAACAGGAATCGATAAATTCTCAAGTTCTGTAGATCAGATCAACCAAACGGTAGACGTTTCTGCTTCTACGCACAAATATAATGAGCAATTGAACAGAGCAGCTCAACATATGGAAAGTATGAATGCACTTTATGCAATGCAATTGGAAAACGGACAAAGACAGTCTGATTTTGCTAAAAAGTATGTAGAAGATATGCAAAAATCTGTTGAACATTCAGAAAAATTCAACCAAGAATTACAAGGTTTAACATCTAACTTAAATAACTTAAACAGAGTTTATGGTGGTATGTTGACTGCTATGAAGTCTTAATCCTTAACCATTTCTAAATTTAACTACTTAATCTAAAACAAAAAGAAAAGAATGGCACAAGGAAAACAGACACCTCGTCAGAAGATGATCAACCTGATGTATTTGGTGTTCATCGCGATGATGGCTCTAAATATTGATGCGGAAATCATAAGATCATATTATGACTCTACAGTGGCTTTAAAGGAAACTCGATTATTAACAGAAAGGAAAAACGAAGATATTTTCGAGAAAACTCTTGAAGCTAAAGCTCAGCAGGTACCTGATACCTATGCTCAGCCTTGGCAACAGTATCAGCAGCTGAAAGAGAAAATCAATGCTTTGGTTCAACATGCAGATCAAATAAAAGATAAACTAAAAAAAGAATCTGAATTTGTAGAGAGAGATCCTAAAACAAAAAAATTAGTTGATGTTAGCGAAAATTTCTCTGCATTGAATAACAATGAAGCGACCACGAAATACTTCTTTAAAGACGGTGACGAAAATTCTGCGTCTAAAGGAGCTAAAGATTTAAAAGCTAAGATTGATGATGTAAGGAATTTTATTAATGCGACTTTCGGAGGAAACTCTCAGCTTAAAGATTTAATTGACAGAGCAAATAAATCATTAATCGCTGAATATCCTAAAGGACAGTCTCCTAATAATAAAACATGGCTCCAGAATAAATTCTATCATCAGCCACTTATTGCAGCGTTGTCTAATCTTGAGATTATTCAGAATGATGCAAGAAATGTTCAGTCTGATGCATTAGCATTATTATTACAGGAAAAAGTGGATGCAAACATTAAATTTACAAGCTACGAAGCTATTGTATCAGCACCAGTTGATGTTGTTGCAGGAAAACCTGCTGAAGCGGTTGTAATGTTAGGAAACTATTCAAACAGTAATAAGATCAGTATTTCAGGTGTAGGAAGACAGGAAAATGGTAAAGGATATGCAACTTTAAATACAAGCGGAATAGGTCCTCACACTTTAAGTGGAAGTATTTCTCTAGCTGATGCTACTGGTAAAGTTACAAACTATCCGTTTACGCATACATATAACGTAATCGCTGGTCCTCAGGAAGTGAAACTTCAGAAAGGTTTATTGCTTTCAGCGGATAAAATGAATGTAATGTACAGAGGTCTTGAGAACCCTGTTTCAGGATCTATTTTAGGTGCTGACAATGCCAAGCTTTCATTATCTGCTCCTGGAGCAGCTGTTAGAAGTACTGGTCCTGGCAAGTGGAATGTAAAACCGGGTGCAGGAAATGTTCTTAAACTTACTTTATCAGGAACTGATCCTTATGGAAAATCAATTTCTCAGGTATTTGAGTATAGGATCAAGAATATTCCTCCTCCGCAAGGCCAGATCAGAGGTAAAAATTCATTACCAATGCCGGCTACTTCGGTTGAAAATCAACAGCTTCAGGCAGTTATTCCTGACTTTGATTTCCCGGTATCATTTAATGTGACTTCATTCATGGTAAGAATTCCGGGTAGAGCTGCGTTGCAGGTTCAGGGTAACTCTCTGAAAGAAGCAGCAGGATTATTCAGAAACTTACGACCTGGTGATGGTGTATATATCTTTGATATTAAGGCTACGGCTGTTGGCTTAGGAGATTATAAAGTTGGAAATATCTCACCTGTATTAATTAATGTCCAATAAAATTAATTCGATCATTATGAAAAAATATATTAGCAGTTTTTTAGTATTAGTTTCGGGATTCGCATTCTCCCAGACTATCCTGAATGCTTCTTCTCCGGAAGAATTCAGAAAAATGAGAGCTGAGAACAAAATGAAAGTAGGAGATACTGTTATCGACAAAAAAGTAAAACCTTTGGAATATGGTTATGTTGATGAAAAAGATATCCTTAAAAGCATGTTTGTTTGGGAGGTTATTGATATGAATGATAAAATCAATCAGCCTTTCTATTACAATAATCCGGACGGGTTATTATCTACCGAAACAAAATCTTTATATAAGCTTTTGCTGGATGGTGCGATGAATGGTGATATCACTGAAGTTTATGATGATGAGAATTTCGTTGTAAGACTTACTCCTCAGCAAATCAAGGATAGATTGGTAAGTGTTCGTGTTGATGATGAAGCTGTAAACATCCTCAATAGCGGACGTCAATTGACTGAGCAGGAGAAAAAAGAGCTTACCGACATTTATGAAACAACTACCGATAAGGTGAAAGTTTTAAAAGTATTCGGAATGTGGTTTATTGATAAGAGAGATGGACAGTTAAAGTACAGACCTCTCGGGATTGCTGCAATGGGTCCTGATCCACAGATGATTGGTAGAGTTGGTCCTGACGGACAGCCTATCGAGGGTGCAAATGATCTTATTGATCTTTTCTGGGTGTATTATCCGAATGCAAGAGAGATTTTGGCTAATAACTATGTATACAACAGAAAAAATACATCTGCAGACCTTTCTTTTGATGATTTAATTAATGCAAGAAGATTTTCTTCTGTGATCTTCAAATCTTCTACCGGTCTTGGCGACGGAGTTATCAAAGACTATATCCCAAGAGATGCCGATGAGCAGATGGAAGAAAGCGACAGAATCAAAGCGCAGATTCTTCAAATGGAAAATGATATGTGGAATTACTAAGATTTCACTTGATAATTATAGAAAACCTGAGTATTTTTACTCAGGTTTTTTTATTATGAAAAATGTAGATTATATCATTGTAGGAGATGGCTATGCTGCCCTTTTTTTTGCTCACCAGCTTATAAAAAATAACAAATCATTCATACTGTTTTCAGAACAAAAAAAGAGTGCTTCTCAAATATCCGCAGGTATTATCAATCCTGTAGTTCTTAAAAAGTTTACTACCTTCTGGAAGGCTCAGGAACAAATCGATTTTTTAAAGCAAACTTTACATGAGATCGAAAGCTATACCGGACAAAACTATTTAATTGATACCCCGATCCACAGAATTTTCCATGATGAAAAAGAAAAGGAACTCTGGCTCAAAAAATCAGAAAATGATGAACTGAAATTTTTTTTAGATAAAAATTTTGATCATTTAAAGGTGGTAAAAAATGACTTTTCTACAGGAAAGGTCAATCAATCAGCAAGGCTTGATGTTAATGGATTTTTCACGGGTCTATTTGATTTTTTAGAAAATCAAGGCTGCATCATTACACAAAAATTCAGATATTCTGATCTGGATAGTTCTGTAAATACTTATAAAGATTTTAACTATAAAAATATACTTTTCTGCGAAGGTATGGGAGTGCAGCAAAATCCGTTTTTTTCGGATATCCCTGTTAATGCAAATAAAGGGCATCATATTAAAGTAAATCTTTCTCAATCAATCCCTCAGAATATTACTATTAAAAAGAAACATTTTCTTTTCCCTCTAAATGAGAAAATATATTTTTATGGAGGAACCTATGATAGAGAACAGCTTCATCACGAGATTGATGATTCTGCAGTAGAGCAATTAAAAAAAGGATTGAATGAATTTTACCCTTATGATTTTAGTATTGCAGAAATAAACTTCGGCTTCAGACCGACAGTTAAGGACCGCCGCCCTATTATTGGAAAACATCGTGAATTCCAGAATATGTATGTTTTTAACGGGCTTGGAGCACGGGGAATTCTCAATGGCTGTTATTTTTCAAAAAGCTTATTCGATTATATTGAAAAAAATATTCCTTTACCGGAGGAAGTATCCCTCGAGAGATTTGTGAGCAAATAATTCAAATCATTGTATGACTGTGCAAAATTTCTTATCTTGAATAAAAGATAAATTATGAACGAGAATATTCTGGGAATTGTTGCGGGAATTCTTACCTCCGTTTCCATGATTCCGCAGTTGGTTAAAGTGCTAAAAGAGAAAAATGCTGAAGATCTTTCCTGGACTATGATCTTGGTACTCATTTCGGGACTTTCACTGTGGGTATGGTATGGATTTTTAAAAAATGAGCTGCCTATAATACTTTCTAATGCTTTTGCTGTTATTGTCAATGTCATTTTGCTTATATGCTGCATGATCTACAAAAAGAAATCATAAAAAACGAACACTTTTGCAAAACGCAAAAGTGTTCTCATTTATGGTAATGTGTTATTTATTCTTTTGATTAAATCTTCCAGAAGACTAATAGGATGCCATTTTTGTACCGGATGAAATTTTATTTTTTTTATGGTGAAATAAAACAATATTATAACCTTTTCTGAGAAAAGTTACTTCTCCTCTCACATCAGAATATTGATAATCTGCGTCAGTAGCAGTATATTCCGGTAATTCATGACTTTTTTTCAATTCATAAGTTTTTCCGTCTAATCGTATGATAACGGTATTTTGTGTTTCATTAACGGCAACTTCGAGCTGATCACCAAAGTCATCTGTAAAAACATCTTTAGTAATTTTATCCTTAGGAGCGTTAACTTTTTCACTGATATTTTCAAGATTTACCTCTTCCTCTTTAGGTTGATGACTACATGCTGTTAAGGTAAAAACCATAAAAATGGTGATAATGTAAAGTAACTTTTTCATAGGATGTGATTTTAGTGCAATTCATTTATGTGGTGTTAATTACCTATAAATGTACGATTAAATTAAAAATAATCTGTTAATTAATTATAAAATATTGATAATAATTACGGCTGAATAAATAACTCAACATTTGTGGAATTTTATTATAATTTAAATTAACATGATCAATAAAAGATTCCAGAGCTTTAAATAAGCAATATTTTACACAATTCACTATTTCAACTTTTTAATGATTGTTAAGTAATTTATTAAAATTATGATTTATTAACATTTTAACTTGATTTATAATGTTTCTACTTTAATCAAATTTGATACCATGAAGTGAAAAATATTGTATATTGTAATATAAAACAATGAAAATTAGTTAATTAATTCATGATGGTTTAGTGAGTTTGCTACAATTCAGCTAAATTAAAGGAGTGTTAAATATTGTTAACAAATAGAACTATTATTATTTTCTTCTGATAAATAATCCGTGTAATAGTATACATTTGTGCCTTGAAAATCATGAGAAATTATATAGTGTATTTTTTGACGGCCCTCTTTCTATTATTCGTAGTAGAAAGTAAAATTAACGTCAGAACACTGAACAGCAATTACACCTCTCATTCTTCTCAAAAACTTCCTAAAAGAGCCAATCGGTTAAACCAAACCTATGAAAAACTTTCTATACAGCAAGGTTTCGATGATATCAGTGATATTTACTCGTTCGAGCTTGCAGAAGAGGATTTTCAATTTTCAGATAATTTACATTCGGTTGTAGTATTAGCTTGTGTTTTTACGCTAATATATATATATGGTTTAGAGAGTTATAAAAAATCAAAGCCTGTCATTCATGGCTTTCTTTCTGACCTTTTCAATAATAAAAGATTCATTCTGATTCGTTCTATCAGAATTTAAATTTCATTTTCCGATGTATTTTCTGCATTTATTTGCGGGAAATATTTTGCGTTGTATTGCTGGTAATCATACATCGTGTACACTCTTATTACCACTTCCTATTAAAACATTAACGATTTATATAAACTCTAAAATTATGAAAAGAGTTGTCGCAAGCATTGCGCTAAGCAGTCTTTTATTGTTCAGCTGTAACAAGAAAAAAGAAGAGAAAGAAGAAGCTGCAGTTTATCCCGTAACCTCGCCGGTGGTCATGGATACTGTGATTGACAAAGAGTATGTAGCTCAGATCAGATCTGTAAAGAACATTGAAGTTCGTGCACAGGAAAAAGGTTTCCTTGAGAAAATTTTTGTGGATGAAGGTCAGTTCGTGCATCAGGGACAGACATTATTCAGGATTATGCCCAAATTGTATCAGGCGGAATTGCTGAAAGCTCAGGCAGAAGTTGCCCAGGCCACGATTGAATTGAAAAATGCCAGTACATTGGCTACCAACAACATTGTTTCCAAAAACGAAAGAGCAATGGCTAAGGCAAAGCTTGACGCTGCAAATGCTGAAGCCAAATTAGCCCAGATTCACCTGTCTTTCACAGATATAAAAGCTCCTTTCTCAGGAATTATTGACAGAATTCCATTAAAACTGGGAAGTTTGGTTGATGAGGGAGATCTATTGACTTCCCTTTCAGACAACAATAATGTGTACACTTATTTTAATGTATCAGAACCGGAATATCTAAATTATCAGCGAAATGTGGCTTCAAGAGGAAGTAAGCTGGTTGATCTGGTTATGGCCAATGGTGATATATTTCCGCAGAAAGGTGAAGTTCAGACTATTGAAGGAGAATTCGACAGTGAAACAGGGAATATCGCTTTCAGGGCAAAATTTCCAAATCCTGATAAACTCTTAAGAAACGGTGAAACAGGAAAGGTGAGAATGACTTTGCCGCTTAGAAATGCTTTGATTATTCCTCAAAAAGCAACCTATGAAATCCAGGACCAGAAATACGTTTTTGTCGTTGATAAAAATGGGGTGGTGAGATCTAAAAACATCAAAGTGGCCTATGAGCTTCCTGATGTTTATGTAGTGGGCTCAGGATTGTCTACCGGAGATAAGATCTTATTGGAAGGGGTACAGAAAGTGAAAGACGATCAGAAAGTTCAGACGAAGTTCCAGGATCCGAAAAAAGTTCTTCATTCATTAAAATTAAAAGCAGAGTAAAATACGATAACTGATAAGCGATAATGATGCTGACTCGCTATCTACCATCTTTTCGTCTATTATCTATTTTCTAAAAAATATAATATTACATGTTTAAGAAATTCATTCGCAGACCTGTTCTGTCTATCGTAATCTCTTTGATTATCGTATTTATGGGAGTTTTATCCTTGCTAAAATTACCCATCACACAATTTCCCTCTATTTCTCCTCCAAAAGTAAATATCACTGCAGAATATCCGGGAGCTAATAACGAATTGCTGATCAAATCAGTAGTTATTCCATTGGAAAGAGGGTTAAATGGTGTGCCTGGGATGAAATATATGACTTCCGATGCCGGAAACGATGGGGAAGCTTCTATTCAGGTGGTTTTCGATTTGGGAACCGATCCTAACGTAGCAGCCGTAAACGTTCAAAACCGTGTATCTTCGGTTGTAAATAAATTGCCGCCATTGGTAGTTCGTGAAGGAGTGAAAATCACTCGTGAGGAACCAAACATGTTGATGTATATTAACTTGTATAGTGACGATCCTAAGGCCGACCAAAAGTTCCTTTTTAACTATGCAGATATCAACGTGATGTCTGAATTGAGAAGAGTAAGTGGGGTTGGTTTCGCAGATATCCTTGGAACCAGAGAATATGCAATGCGTATCTGGCTGAAGCCTGACCGTCTGACGGCATACAGTATTTCAGCAGATGAAGTAATGGAATCCCTGAATCAGCAGAGTTTGGAAGCATCTCCTGGTAAAACGGGAGAAAGTTCAGGTAAAAGATCTCAGTCATTTGAATATATTTTAAAATATCCTGGTCGTTTTAATAATGAAAAAGACTACGGAAATATCATTCTTAAAGCGAAGCCAGACGGAGAATTTATCAGGCTGAAAGATGTCGCAGATATTGAGTTTGGTTCTTCGATGTACGATATTTATTCTACATTGAATGGTAAACCTTCTGCCGCGATTACAGTGAAGCAATCATATGGTTCCAATGCAAGTGACGTTATCAAAAACGTAAAATCTTTGATGGCTGAATTGCAGAAAACTACTTTCCCAAAAGGAATGCATTATGACATCAGTTATGACGTATCAAGATTCCTGGATGCTTCTATTGAAAAAGTTGTTCATACCTTATTTGAAGCTTTCATTTTGGTGGCAATTGTAGTATTCCTTTTCTTAGGTGACTGGCGTTCAACGTTAATTCCGGCATTGGCGGTGCCTGTATCGTTGGTAGGAACATTTGCTGTCATGTCCGCATTTGGAATTACTTTAAACATGATCTCACTTTTTGCCCTCGTAATGGCAATCGGAGTTGTGGTAGATGACGCGATTGTGGTAATTGAAGCCGTTCATGCCAAGATGGAAGAAAAGCATTTATCTCCATTAAAAGCAACAGAAGAAGCGATGCATGAAATCAGCGGAGCGATCATTGCAATCACTTTGGTAATGGCTTCTGTATTTATTCCGATTGCGTTTATGTCCGGACCGGTTGGGGTTTTCTATCGTCAGTTCTCCATTACAATGGCTTCTGCAATTATTCTTTCAGGGGTTGTAGCTTTAACGTTGACACCGGCTTTATGTGCTTTAATTTTAAAAAACAACCACGGAAAACCGAAAAGAAGAACGCCGATTACTATTTTCCTGGATAAATTCAACGGATTATTCACAAAAGGAGCAAATAAATACGAGGGAATGCTTAATAAAACGGTGAAGAAAAAAACAATCACTTTACCTTTATTATTAGCGTTCTGTGCCTGTACCTTCTTCTTAAGTAATTCACTTCCTTCAGGATTTATTCCGGCAGAAGATCAGGGGATGATTTATGCGATTATCCAGACTCCGCCGGGCTCTACACTGGAGAGAACCAATCAGATTGCCAGGGAATTATTAAGGGAGTCCGAAGATATTGACGGCGTACAATCTGTTTCTTCATTAGCAGGATATGAAATTCTGACAGAAGGTACAGGTTCCAATTCCGGTACTTGCTTAATTAACCTTAAAAGCTGGGAAGATCGTAAAGAATCTGCTGCCGAAATTATTGAAAAACTTGAAGAAAAAGCTAAAAATATTCCGGGAGCGAATATTGAATTTTTCCAACCGCCGTCAATTCCTGGTTATGGTGCAGCAGGTGGTTTCGAACTTCGTCTTTTAGATAAAGCAGGAAGTGGTGATTATCACAAGATGGAGCAGGTAAGTAATGATTTCGTAAGGGAATTAAAAAAACGTCCGGAGCTGGGATCTGCATTTACTTTTTATTCCGCGAGTTTCCCTCAGTATATGCTGAGAGTGGATAACGACCTTGCAGAGCAAAAAGGGGTCACCATTGAAAATGCGATGGATAATTTATCCACATTGATCGGATCCAATTATGAAACGAGTTTCATCCGCTTTGACAGGCCTTATAAAGTAATTGTTCAGGCAGGGCCGCAGTATCGTGCGTTACCGAGTGATTTATTAAAGCTTTATGTTAAAAATGACAAAGAACAGATGGTTCCGTATTCAGATTTCATGCATTTGGAAAAGGTATATGGACTCTCTGAGATCACCAGACATAATATGTACAATTCTGCCGAAGTAAGTGGAACTCCTGCGCCGGGATATAGTTCCGGACAAGCCATTGCAGCCATCAAAGAAGTTGCGGATAAAACACTTCCGAGAGGTTTCGGTATCGATTGGGCGGGTATTTCAAAGGACGAAGTAAGCAGAGGAAACGAAGCAATTTTTATTTTCTTAGTCTGTTTAGGATTCGTTTACCTGATTCTTTCCGCACAGTATGAAAGTTTTATTCTCCCATTGCCGGTAATTTTATCGTTACCAACGGGTATTTTCGGAGCTTTCCTATGTTTAAAATTATTAGGATTAGAAAACAACATTTACGCTCAGGTGGCCATGGTTATGTTGATTGGTCTTTTAGGTAAAAATGCCGTATTGATCGTAGAATTTGCCGTACAGAAGAAGGCCGAGGAAGGTATTCCTGTTGCTCAGGCAGCAATCGAAGGAGCGGCGATCCGTTTCCGTCCGATTTTGATGACATCATTTGCATTCATTGCAGGTTTGATTCCATTGGTGATGGCCACAGGACCGGGAGCTATCGGAAACCGGACGATCGGTACAGCCGCAGCAGGGGGGATGTTAATCGGAACCATTTTCGGATTGATGATTATCCCTGGATTGTATTACATCTTCGGAACGATTGCTGAAAAGTCGAGACTGGCAAGATATGAAGAAGAAAATCCTTTAACAGAACAAACAGAACCGTACCAACACGATGACAAACATGAAGATTTATAATAAATATATAGCAGCCATCGCCGTATCGCTTGTTTTGGCAAGTTGTAAGGCGCCTATGGCGACCGTAATAAAAGACGAGGTAAAAGAAAATGTACCTCAGAACTTTAATCAGGAAGACCAGGGTGACGCAAATAATAACAGCGGAACAACACCCTGGAGACAGTTTTTTACTGACCCTAATCTTGTTTCTTTAATTGAAACAGCTTTAAAAAACAATCAGGAGCTGATGATCACTTTGCAGGAAATAGAAATTGCAAAAAGTGGTGTTTTGGCTAAAAAAGGAAGATTAACACCTACTGTTTCTGCAGGAATTGGTGCTGGTGTAAAAAAGGCAGGACGCTACACCAGTGAGGGGGCCGGAGATGCTACTACAGAAATCGAACCCGGAAAAGAAATGCCTGATCCGCTGGGAAATTTTGAAGGAGGATTAATGGCCAACTGGGAAGTCGATATCTGGAAAAAGCTGAGAACGGAAAAGGAATCGGCAATAGCCCATTATCTTTCAACAGTGGAAGGAAAGAATTTTGTTCTTTCTAATTTAATTGAAGAAGTTGCGGATAATTATTACGAATTGTTGGCTTTGGATAATCAGCTTGATATTATTCAGCAGTATATTAAATTACAGCAAAAAGCGTTGGAAATTTCCAAAATTCAGAAAGAAGCTGCGGCGGCAACTGAGCTGGCTGTGAAAAAGTTCGAAGCTGAATTAGCAAAATCAAAAGCTACAGAATACACCATCCGCCAGGAAATTACTGAAAAAGAAAATGAAATCAATGCGCTATGCGGACGATATCCACAGCCTATCATAAGATCAAAAGGAGATTTCATGACGATGATTCCGCAAACGGTATATACAGGAATTCCTTCACAGCTTTTGGCCAATCGTCCGGATATCAAACAGGCTGAATTGGAATTAAAATCAGCAAAACTAGATGTAGAAGCTGCCCGAAAAGAATTTTATCCTTCACTGGAAATCTCTGCAACATTAGGATTGGAAGCATTTAAGCCTTCTTATCTCGTTAAATTACCGGAATCAATGGCTGCCAGCCTGGTTGGTGAGCTTGCGGGTCCGCTTATTAACAAAAGTGCGATTAAAGCCAATTTTCAGACCGCTGATGCAAGACAAATCCAGTCTTTGTATGAATACGATAAAACCATTCTGAATGCGTACCTGGATGTTGCCAACCTCATGTCTAAAGTAAAGAATATAGATCAGTATTATAAACTAAAGTCTGAAGAAACCAAGGCTTTGGAACAATCAATAGATATAGCGAATCAGTTATTCAGAAACTCAAGGGCAGATTATCTGGAAGTTCTTCTGAACCAAAGAGATGCCTTAGATGCCAAAATGGAACTGGTAGAAGCTAAACAAAAACAGCTGAGTACAGTTGTGGATATTTATAAGAGCTTAGGCGGAGGCTGGAAGTGATTATAGATCTTTAATGTTTTAAAAGAAAAGAGACTGCCCGCAATGGAACAGTCTCTTTTCGATTTAAATTGAAACGTTAATTATTAAAAAAAGGTTCACGAAGAACCTCTTAATTCACCTGCAGGATATGGGGCAGTTAATTGTATGATATGGTTATTAGTTTAAGAAAATGGTTATTAGCCCGAAATTAAATTTTAAAAAACCAACCTTCCTTAAAAGTAATTTCCCTGTTAAAGGAAGGTGGTAAAGATTATTGAATCATCATGTTTTTTGTCGGTTATTAGTTTTACCCTGTAGCGTATGTTTTATGGTTTTGGTTTTTTATTTTCTTTGTTAGTTCTGAGCTCAAAATTATAAGCTTCAACTCAGATATAAAAATGTTTGTTGTCTCTATTCGTAAATTATGACCGCTTAATTTAAAAACAAAATAAGTTTAATGTATTGATTGTCAGTTTTTATATTTGTAAAATAGAAATAGTTCGATATTGAATATTAATTCAAACTTGTTTGAGAAATACCAGTCATTTTTTGTACTTTTGACCAGTCTTATAACCAATTATACTAAGGTGGTCAAAAAAATATTTCTTATACTATGTACTATAGGATTTCAATTCATGCTTGCGCAGGAATTATATAGCGACTATTATCATCTGAGAAATAAATACGAAGACTTCGCGGAAAATGACAGTAAGGCTTTTCCTTATATTCAGCCATACATCAATAAAGCCAAGAAAGAGAAAAACTATGAAAAACTGGTTCAGGGATATAAGGATGCTGTTTTTTATTCTTTTCTTGACGATCAAAAGCTGAAATATGCAGATAGTATGGTATGGGCTGCCAATCTTTCCCATGATAAAGATCTTCTTATTATTGCCCATATTGATAAAGGGGTCATCTATTACTACAATTATAAGAAATACCAGTTGGCGCTTAACGAATATCTGGAAGCCTACCAATATTCAAAAAATACAACAAATGATTATCTTAAATACCAAAATCTATATCATATTGGTGTAGTAAAAAGTTATTTGGGATATTATGATGAAGCTGCTGAATTATTCGATAAATGTTTGGTTTACTACAGAGAAAAATCCAGATTAAAACTTCATCCTAATGAAATATACAACAATAAAAAAGGCTATCTCAACAGTCTCCATCAGCTGATGATCTGCTACAGGCATTCAGGAAAATATAAGGAATTGGATGCTGCAATCCGGCAGGGGCTTTCAGAAGTGGGAAATAATCCTGAATATGCTCAGGAAAAAGCGTATTTTCTACTCTCAAAAGGCATTGCAGAGTATACCAACAAACAGTTCCATCTGGCTTTATCAGATCTTACTCAATCTCTTCCTTCAATCAGGGACAGCAGGGATTTTGCACGGCTTTCAGTTAATTATTTTTTCATAGGGAAAAGTTACCTCGCACTCGAAGATTCTAAACAGTCCGTTATTTACTTCAAAAAGATTGATTCTATTTTCAATAAGCATCAGTTTATTTTACCCGAGCTCAGGGAAAATTATGAAATCCTTATCAACTACAGCAAAAAGCATAATGATCAGGCAAAACAGCTGTATTATACAAGCCAGTTGCTGAAAGCCGACAGTATCATGGCAAAAGATTTCAGCTACCTCTCGCCGAAGATCCATAAAGATTACGATACAAAAACACTGCTGGAAGAAAAAAACAAGCTTCAGAAAATCAATTATCTGGTTACGGTAATTATTATTCTTCTCATCATCTGGGCTATTGGTCTCATTATGCTCTTTGCAAAAAAGCAAAAAAAGGCAAAGGAAATAAAGCAGCAATATATTTTGCTTGAAGAAAAATTTGTAAAAGATAATCATGACGTAGTACCCAATACTTTAGAAGTACCCCATATTTTCATAGAAGAGAAAAAAGTAAATCTTCACGAAAAAAAGGTCGAAGAAATTCTACGCAAGCTGAAAACTTTTGAAAATAAAAAAGGCTTTACTCAAAAAGGACTTACCATTAGTAAATTAGCGGCACAGTTGGGTACTAATTCCAGCTATCTTTCCCAGGTAATTAATGAACACAAAGGTGGAAATTTCAATAAATATCTCAGTCAGCTTCGCATCAATTATATCACCAATTTGTTGTTTGAAGACAAAAAATATCTCAAATATAATATAGAAACCCTCGCCAAGGAATGCGGAATTGCTTCCCGCCAAAACTTCTCCGATCTCTTCTATGAAATCAACGGAATACGCCCTACAGATTTTATTAAAAAAAGGATGCAGGAAATTGAAAACAAGAATAATTAATTTTGATTCTGATATTTGTTACTGTGAGTTTTTAAAGCAATGTTAATTATTTTTAATGTTAACATGGTTATCCTTTTTTGTATTTGTTACAATTAATATCAATAAATACAAAGTATTTAATTACAAATTTTATCATATTTTCGTTTTAAACAATACTATTTATCATGTATCAATAGAATAATTAAACTTTAAAAACACAATAAGGAGATAAATTTCACATAAGCATAATAATTAAATCTTTTAAAAGTGAAATAAAAAATATACTTTTGCAGCTTATTTGATTTTAACATATTTTAACTTTTAAATATTTTATGAAAACAACATTATTATCGTTAGCCATGCTGGCTTCAACATTTACATTTGCACAAACTTGGAACTTAACTGGTAATACAGGTACAAGTGCTCCAACTAACTTTTTGGGAACTGTTGATGATAAAGATATGATCTTTAAAACCAATAATAAAGAAAGACTTAGAATTTTTGGAGGTCCATATGTTAATGGTATTTCAATTGGAAACCAAACAGATGGATATGCTACTGGAGGAGCGAGATTAGAATTGGTGAGTATTCTTTGTCAGGGGTGTGCTTCAAGCTGGGCATCACCGGGAGATTTTGTTGCTAAAACCAGAGGAATGAGAAATCTTGAGTTTTTAATGGGGAATAACAATTCAGCGGATCCAAATATAGATACAAGTACTCCAAATTCTTCTGGAATTACTAGAATAAAGTTTACGGATGGAGTTCACAATAATATACTTACTGTCAATAACATGGGGAAAGTAACTGTGGGTACAGATCAATATGATAACGATCCTAATTTTATTTTATATGTTAGAAAAGGAATTAAAGCTGAACAGATTAAAGTAGAAAATCCTGCAGCTAATGGTTGGGCAGATTATGTATTTAAAAAAGATTACAAATTGAGAACTCTGGTTGAAGTTGAAAAACATATCCAGGAAAAAGGTCATTTACCCAACATTCCATCTGCTGGAGAAGTTGAAAAAAATGGAATTAATCTTGGAGAGATGGATGCTAAACTTTTAGAAAAAATTGAAGAGCTAACGCTTTATTCTATAGAACAGAACAAACAATTACAAAAGCAGGCTGATGAAATTACAGACCTTAAAAAACAGGTTCAGCAATTAATATCTGCAAAAAAATAATAGCTATGAAAAAGAAAATACTATCTCTATCTTCTTTACTGATAGGATTTCTGGGATATTCACAAACGGAAGTATATTTTAAATATGATGAAGCCGGAAACCAGAGATACAGAGGAACAAACTCAGCGGGCAAAACGGCATCCACTGAAGTAAAAAAAGTAGAAGAAGCAAAAACAACAAGTGTTGCGAAACAGCAGCCCTTAATGGATGAGAAATCTTTCTGGAAGCAGATCAGATTATATCCGGTTCCGGTTAATGATTATCTTACTGTAGACTGGACAGAAGAAGTCGATGGCCTTATCGAATCCGTCTCCCTCTATCAGCATAGTACCGTACACTGGAAATTCCAGCAGCAGAATATCCCTGATCTTAACAGGAAATTAAAAATCAACATGACTGGTTATGAATGGGGAGTATATGTAGTACGCTTTACGCTAAAAGACGGAAGGTCATTCAGTAAAAATATTACCAAACGATAAAACTTTTAACCAAATTATTACTAACAATGAAAATGAAATTATTTTCATCATTTATACTGTCCTTGTGTGCAGTCATGGGCTTTTCACAGACCATTCTGTATCAGGCAGAAACAACCACCCGAACGGTTCAGGATCCGCAGACGGTTGTATTGGCTCAGGGATTTCAGGCATCAGGAAGTGTATCGAATCCCTTTGTGGCAAAGATTGGCCCCGGAACGGAAAACCCGGGCGGCGGACCTACGGATTCAAATGCGGGAGCAAATAATCCGTGGGGTACGACAACGTCTTCAGCAGACCAAAAATTTCACGATACAAAAGGAAATATTGAAGTAAACGGAGCTGGGCAATTACAGTTTACCTTACCCATTGCTTTGCCTCCGGGAGTGAAAAGCGTTGCACCACAAATAAATTTAGTTTATACAAGCGGCTCCAACAACGGTATCGCTGGATACGGATGGAATATTTCAGGAACAACATCTATCTCTAGAATTGGAAAAACTATTGAAAAAGATGGAGAAGTTAAAGGGATTCAGTTAGACTATACTGATTATTACAGTTTCAACGGACAGAGACTAATTTTGAAATCAGGAGAATATGGAGGAGATGGAGCTGAATATGTGACAGAGAAATATTCTAACATAAAGATTAAATCCATTGGAACTATAACTGGACAAACGTGGCAAGGCCCTCAATATTGGGAAGTGACATTTGAAGATGGCTCTCAATCGTGGTATGGGTCTACAGCTTCGGGAAACAGTTTAGCTAGAACGCCTTTGGAGTATAATATTGTTAAATGGAAAGATGCTCAAGGCAATTATATTACTTATAATTACATTCAGAATACTTCTAATAATGTGGCAGTAATTTCAAGTATAAATTGGGGTGGAAATGAAACTTTGAGTAAATCTCATTTTAACACCATTGAATTTACTTATTCACCCAGAAAGATTATTGAAACATCTTATCTTAAAGGAATGTTATTCAAACAGGATAAGATCTTAGATTTAATAAAGGTAAAGGTTGATGGGATAGCCTTCAAAAGCTATTCAATACAATATACAACAACCCAAAATATTATTAATAATAATGTAAACAATAAAATTAATTACGATTTTGTTGAAAAAATTACTGAGATAAATTCATCAGGAGAAGAAGCTAACCCTATTATTTTCTCAACAAATTCAATGCTTACCAGCTCTAATGAGTTTGATTTTGGTGATTATAATAATATTATTACAACTGGGGATTATAATGGCGATGGACTAGTGGATTTTGTTGTGATGCAGCCTGCTCAAAATGGAAGACCAGAGGGATATTATATTTATTTCGATGCTATTAATAACAGCAGTCCATCGTTCGTATATCTAGGGGCTTCAACAACATATTTCCCAACTAAGTCTTTAACTTCTTTCAATATAAAATCTTCTGATAATTATATTAAACCAAAGCAAGGGCTTGTTATAACGAAAGATAACACAGGTTATAATCCACCGTCAACAGGAAATATAGAACTACAATACTATTCTATAAAAAGTGATGCCACAGTATTAAATACATTCAATAATCCGCTAGTTCTTGAATATTCTAAAACCATTCCATCTTCTAGTTATGTATTTAATACCTCTATATATCCGCCTGTACCTAGTCCTACTTATGACTATAATGGAATAGCAAATAGATCAGCTCTTCAAAATATTAAAGAAGTTGATATAGATTCTGATGGAATATCAGAACTATTATTCGCTGTGCAAGATGCTAAATGTTTTAGTCAGGTCATTGTTCCGGATCCTCTTAAAACAATATGGAGATGTACCACATTAGGGTATAGGTATGTTGTAGTAGATCAGAATGATATACAGAATAATACAGTTCATATTATTCCTAATACGACATCTAAAAATATTCTAAGCAAAGGAGGAATTATAGATTTTGACAATGATGGAAAGCAGGATATTATGTTTATTGATCCTGCTAATTCAAATGTTAATATTACATATTATACAAAAACGATTAATACAGGCAGTTCTTCTACGGTTATACAAGTGGGTGGTGATACTCCATTAAATAATCTTAACCAGTATGAATTAAAAAAGACAAATAATAATTATACAATTGAATTAAAAAAAATATTTCCTGTAAAAGGAATGGCAGACGGATTACAGTTTGGTGATCTGAATGGAGACAAAAATATAGAAATTTTGCTCCCTGTACGCCAGCCTACGATGAATACTATTCAAGGGTGGTCTATTTATTTAAACACAGGTAATGGGTTGGAAGAAAGTATTCAAGGGTTAATGTCTTATATACCTTATAATGCCGCAGCTACGGATAATTATTCATACACCAATGCTAAATTAATTGACTTAGATAATGATGGTAAAAGTGAAATTATCAATTCGCAAGTGTCATTTGGTCCGGATGTTATTCCAAGCAATGGCTCTTATCATTCTAAATGGAATGTAGAAAGTTATAGTGAAGCAGCCTATGATCCTAATAACTCTCAGTTCAAATGGTCATTCGTTCAGAAAACTATTTACAGCTCCACAAGGAATGAGGTAGTGGTAAGTCCTTTATTTGGAGATTTTAGAATGGGTAATTTTTCTTCTAAAATACTATTCTTAGTAAAAGGTATTAATGGCAATAATGAAAGAAAAATTATAAGCTACAAGCATTATAGCCTCAATCCTGATAAAAACGTCTCATTAATATTACAGGGATCACAAAATTATTATATAGATTATACAGAACTTGATCCTGCTGTTAATGCTACAATTTATGCTCCTGTAAAGAAAGAGCAATATCCATTTGTTGAAATGGACAGACTATCTCAAACTTTTGGGGTTTCTCAAATTCACCAAACCGATGGACAGACTGTTCGAAAACAAGATTTCCGATACAGAGGTTACATTGCTAATTTGCATGGGAAAGGAGTAATCGGATTTCGTCAGGTTGCTCGTTCTTCATCATATGCTGATGGCTTTGAAAATACAAAAATATGGTCAGGAACAGAGATGGATCCTCTACAGGAAGGGGTTCCGGTAAAAGAATGGTCAATAAGGACTAATGATGAATCAAAAATATTCCCTGCGGATATTTCAGAGAACAATACACAGCTTTTGAGCTTTAAATCTACTAATTACCAAATAGATAAACTGTTAAATGGGCAGGTGGTGACTACAGTTACAGACTCTGATAAGCCAAAGATAGTAACCGCTGTTGTCCCTAAAACCAGCAAAATCAAAGACTTTTTAACAGGTATAATTACTGAAAGCACCATAACCTATGGGAATTACTATCTCCCGGCACAAAGTGTATCGAATGTTAATAATGGATATGCTGTAACAACATCAATTTCTGAATATATTCACAATTCTTCAGGAGCTGGAGCAGACTATTATATAGGGCGTCCAAAATCAAAGATTGACGAAGTGCAGGCATATGGAGATACCAAATCAACAAAGGAAGAGTACACTTATGAAAATAATCTTGTAAAGACTCTAAAAATATGGAACAGGGATAATACAGGATATTTGCAGGAAAGCTATAACTATGACGGATTTGGAAATGTCACTGGAAAAACAATAAGCAATAGTGTTGATTCTCAAACCCAAGTCACTACAAGTCAATATGACCCTAAAGGTAGGTTTGTCATAAAGAAAACTGATAATCTGGGATTAGAGACTTCAATCATTTATAACAATTGGGGACAGATTTTAACGCAAACTGATCCTTTAGGAAATATTCTTATCAATACCTATGATGGCTGGGGTAAAATATTAACTTCAAAAACTAATTTAAAAGGGACAACCACATATCAGTACGAAAGAGATAATAACTCTAATATTATTGTTACTCAAAACGATCCTGATGG
This sequence comes from Chryseobacterium sp. 27AL, assembly GCF_057815395.1. NCBI lineage: Bacteria > Pseudomonadati > Bacteroidota > Flavobacteriia > Flavobacteriales > Weeksellaceae > Chryseobacterium > Chryseobacterium sp. 27AL. The sequence continues at coordinate 204,346 of NZ_JBYRIW010000003.1, forward strand.
AGATATTTCGAAAAAGTTCACTAATAAATTTGGACAGGAATATAAAGCTTCAACTAAAGCTTTTGGGCAAGGACAATATCTTACCAAAGCTATTTTATATGATGCTTTGGGAAGAAAAACTTCTGAATCCGAACCTACATTTAGTCCTGATGGTTTAGGTGGTCCTTGGAATGTCATTGCTTATGATGATACAGTATTCCCTACAAAGGTAACTGCCACCTCATATAAGGGTATTAAATTAGAAACAACAGCTTCAGGTTTAACAACTACAATAAAAGAGCTCAACGGTTATCAGAGAACAACTTCTAAAACAGCAGATGCATTAGGTAATGTGGTTTCTTCCACGGATAAAGGAGGAACAATACAATTTTTTTATAATGCGGCAGGAGAACAAATCAAAGCTCAATATGCAGAGAATATTGTGACAACAAAATATGATGCCTGGGGAAGAAAATCAGAATTCAATGATCCATCCAATGGAATCTATAAATATGAATATGATGGATTTGGACAAACTAAGAAGATTATCAGTCCTAAAGGAACTAAAGATTACACATATAATAATTTAGGACAACTAATTTCTCAAAATGAACTTTCCACAGCAGATGGTGGTGAAGCAACTAATAAATTAATTTCCTTTACTTATGATAATAAAGGAAGGATCATTTCAAAAGCAGGAACATCAAAAGGTAAAGCTTACAGTTCAAATATCTCTTATGATTCTCAAGGAAGAATATTATCCAACTCCGAAAGTAGCAACGGAAAATACTTTATCCAGAAAGGGATCACTTATGATGATAAAGGAAGAATAATTTCTTACGAAAAACAATTATATTCTTCTGGCGTACTCACTAAAGTACAAATAGAAAATGTGTACAGTGCCTGGAATGGAGAACTTACCCAAGTAAAAGACAAAATATCAGGCAAGAGCCTTTGGGAATTGAAAGAAATTAATGCTCATGGCCAGGTACTAAAAGCTAAATTAGGTGCAGTAGATATTACCAATACCTATGACTTTACTGGTTTCTTAACGAATGTCAACCATTCATCAGCTATTAAACCGAGTATTCTTCAGCTTTCCTATTCTTTTGATGCGATTAAGAATGAATTGAAGACCAGAACTACTGGAGGTGATTTTAATATTGTAGAATCATTCGACTATGATGACAATAACCGGCTAGTAAATTGGACAAATCCGGTTACAGGTATTAAACCATCCACCAATAGAAACGTCTATGATCTTAAAGGCAGGATCATGGAAAACGATCAGGTGGGAACCATCAAATTTGAAAATTCTTCTAAGATATATCAGCCAACCGGAATGACCTTAAATGCCGCTGGAACCCAGAATTACAACAATGATCTAATCCAAAGTATTAGTTATAATGAAAATAATGATCCTGTCTTCATTGATGGAATGAAAGGAGATGTGGCATTCCAGTATGGTTTAACTTCAATGAGACAGAGAGTAACCTACGGAGGGAATTTCAGTAGTGATGGAGAAGGAAAATTCACTAAGTTTTACAGTGAGGACGGAAGCTTTGAAATTATAAAAGACAATACGACAGGAAAAGAAAAACACATTTTATATATTGGTGGAAATCCTTATGAAAGTAATATTATATATTTAAAGAACTTTACAGAGAGCAGTGGTTCTTATAAATTTTTGCATAAAGATTACATCGGCAGTATCTTAGCCATCAGTGATGAAGCCGGAAATAAATTAGAACAGAGACATTTTGATGCCTGGGGTAATTTCACTCACTTACAGATAGGAAACGGAGCAATTATTACAGATAAAAATATAATTGATAATTCTTCGTTATTATTAGAAAGAGGATTCACCAGCCATGAACATTTTGCAGAAGTAGGCATCATTCATATGAACGGAAGATTGTATGATCCGTTATTAAGAAGATTCTTGAATGCAGATGAAAATATTCAGGATCCTTACAATACCCAGAATTACAACAAGTATGGGTATGTATTGAATAATCCCCTGATGTTTAATGACCCGAGTGGCGAGTTTGTTTTTGCATTTGTGGCTGCGTGGGGAGTTAGCCTTTTTTGGGGTGGAGTAATTACAGCAGCAATTATTGGTACAGCTGTTGGCTTGGCTGCATATTCTTTAGGAGTGGCTATAAGTGGAGGAAAGTGGCAATTGGGAGGAGCTCTTAAATCGATGTTCTGGGGAGGTGTTAGCGGTGCTGTTACCTTTGGAATAGGAAGTGCATTTACTCCCGCCGCTGGAACGGCACTTACTTTAACAGATAAGGTGGCAAGTGCTATGGCTCAGGGATTAGTACATGGTTTTTCGCAAGGTGTATTATCGATGATGCAAGGAACAAATTTTACTCAAGGGTTTGCAAGTGGTGCTTCCGGAAGTTGGGGTGCTTCTTTATTCGGAGGCCTTGCTGGTAGTTTTGCCAACAGTACCGCAGGAACAGTAATGTCTGGTATGGTTTTAGGAGGGGTAGCGTCTGAACTTACCGGAGGTAATTTCTGGCAGGGTGCGGTTATTGGAGGTGTTGTTGCGGGATTGAATCACGGATTGCATAAAATGGATGGCGAGCCAGGAGATGATTCTAAGTCCAAAGCAAAGAAAGGTGCGAATGTTAAAATAAAAAGAACTGTGAATTTCAAAGTAGAACAGAGTGCTGCATTATTTATTCAGCAAGATAGTAGAAGTACAATAGATCTTGATGTATATACGGTAAAAGGTACTATGACCCTCACAGGGAACGAGTTAACAGTATCAGCTATTGGTTCTGTAACAAATACCCAAATTAGTCCATACTTTTTTGGAGAAGTTAATATAGTTGGAAGTAGTCCGTATGGACTTACAACATTTGATGTTACAATGTCTTTATCTAGATCTTATGGATACAGTGCAATTGAAAGTGGATATAGAGAAATTGGGTCTGCTAAATATACTCTTCCTCCAAGAACCAGCAGTGTAAATGTTAGAATTAAGGCAGGATATACATTTAATCTACCTGGTTATGGAGTTGGAGCTCCTTTTCCACGAACAACCAGCTATAACTATCATTTTGGAAGTGATGCAAATAACCTCAATCAATATCCTATATATAAATAAACATGATATATCGAGATTTATTAAAAACAAGCATTTATTTTATTGCTGTAAAACTTTTTGTAGATAGTGTATCTATAATTCCTGAAAAGATATACAACTCATTTTTAATGGGAAATTGGATAATGAATGTATTTCTATATCTCTGTATAAATTTATTGATAGTTTTTCTATTGTTTAAATTCAGCAATAGTTTGGTAGATAGAATTTTTTTCAAAAAAAAGAATTATTTAAATGATTCGGAAATTTTTAGAATGTCAATTATTCTTTGTTCCTACTATATTATTTTTATGACAGGGGTTTCCCTGATAAATAGCATCTTTTCTGTTTTTAAGATTGATTTTAATATGTTCAATAAAATTATTAGTATAATTATTTCTCTATTTTTACTAGTGTTTTCTAATGTGATTGCTAAAAAATTAAATATTTAGAAATGGATAATAAAGATTGTAAGGATAGTGAAGAGAATGATTTCATAGATGACTTTGAAGACTGGCATTCTCGCAAATATAGTGATGAGTATAGATTTAAAAATAAAACACCCTTTTTTAATAAAACACCTAATTATTTAGTGAATGGGTTTTTGTTTTTAATACTTCCTCTTTTAAGCTTAATAACATCTATTATTTTAGATTTGGGCATGAGCTTTTATTTATTTTTTTTATTAGCTTGTGCTCCGGGAATTTATTTTATTATAAAGCATTTTAAATTAAAATAGAACAAAGTTTTTTTGAGATAAAAAGATTATACTTTATACTCTCCACGCTAGCGCAAGCGTCTCGCTCGTCTAAGTCAAAACAAAACCACTGCAAAAAATGTAGTGGTTTTTAATCTATTTAACAATTTATAAACTCATATAGCAAAAATCCTATTACTATAGTAATCTCATCTTTTATTTTATCCATTATAACTTTTTATATGATTTATTTTAAAATAACACGACAAGATTTGACGTCATGTAGAATTAATTTTACGTCAATTAAAAGTTAATTCGACATATGCTTTGTGTCAATTATATAATTTTGTTCAATATAAACAATTATCAAAAAGTCGGTTTTAAAAAAAATAATATCTTTGCACCCAAGTGTGATAAACTAATAATGTGAAAATTCAAAATATGAAAAAATCTTTTTTGCCTTCAGTGCATTATTTATTCTATTTACAACAATCCCAACATAATAAGTCAGTATTTACCTGTTTTATAAGTCTGTTTTTGGATAGAAATTGACATATTCTTTTGAATCAGGCTCAGTAATAAAAACTTTATTTACTTCTATACAATTTAAATTATAATAACTAAGAAATGAAAAAACAACTATTCTTAATAGGTCTGCTATCAAGTGCCTTTTTTTATGCCCAAACCATAAACACAATGACAAGAGATGATGCTGGTGCTGTAACAAATCAAAGTGGATTTTTCCAAACAAGTAATCCTGTCAATTATCCCGGAGGCGGAGGCTGGTGGCATCTCCTTGATGTAAGGCATACTGTCAGTAGTATTTTCGCAATGCAGTTTGCAGGGCGTTTTGACGATCAGGATTTATGGTTCAGAAAAGCAAATGGAAATGCTACACAAGACTGGAAAAGAGTGGTAATGGAAACCAATGGAGGAGCCGTAGAAATAGGAAAATGGCCATCAACAGGTAAGCTTATTGTATATAATAATACAGGTGGAGTTTCGGGATCAAACCAGTTTGAGTTAAGAACAAATCTTAGCAGCAATACAGATCATTATTTTATGAAAAATATTACTTCCGGAACCGGAACTGAGAATACTACTTTCTCATTACGACATGACGGACAGATGTTTGTAAGCGGCAATACAGGAATTGGAGTTAATACTCCGACAGAGAAGCTTGATGTCTTAGGAAGTCTTCGTACGGGAAGCACCAATTCCACAGAAGGTATTAACGCATTGTCGATTCGTTATGGCAGTGGATCATTGAACAATTGGGGCTCATTAAGAAGCTCTTCTGCCACGTTTATGAGTTTCGGAGTAAAAGCCGACAATACGGTTTCTAACGGTTGGTTATCCAGCGACGCATCTCTGAACAGCAGACTCGCGATGACAATGGGCAACGGAGGTTTTTCTTTTTTATCAGCAAATCAACAATCGACAGCAATCAATTCTCCGGTAACGATGACTGAGGTGATGAAAATAACAACTGCAGGCAATGCTGCTCTTCAGGGAAAGTTTGAAGCCAAAGAAATAAAGGTAACCCTTACTCCAACAGCCGATTTTGTTTTTGAAAATGATTACAATCTCCCAAAACTTGAAGAGGTAGAAAAACACATTAAAGAGAAAAAACACCTTCCGGAAATTGCTTCTGCCAAAGAAATGGAAAAAGAAGGGGTAAATGTAGGTGAATTCCAAATTAAACTTCTGCAGAAGATTGAAGAGCTTACTTTGTATACGATTGAGCAGGATAAAAGAATCAAGCAACTTAATGAAGAAAATAAGGAGTTAAAATCAAAATTTGATGAGATCACAGAACTTAAAAAACAAGTACAGCAATTAATATCTGCAAAAAAATAATAGGTATGAAAAAGAAAATACTGTCTCTATCTTCTTTACTGATAGGATTTCTGGGATATTCACAAACGGAAGTGTATTTTAAATACGATGAAGCCGGAAACCAGAGATACAGAGGAACAAACTCAGCTGGCAAAACAGCATCCACTGAAGTAAAAAAAGTAGAAGAAGCAAAAACAGCAAGTGTTGCGAAACAGCAGCCCTTAATGGATGAGAAATCTTTCTGGAAGCAGATCAGATTATATCCGGTTCCGGTTAATGACTACCTTACTGTAGACTGGACAGAAGAGGTGGATGGCCTTATCGAATCCGTCTCCCTCTATCAGCATAGTACCGTACACTGGAAATTCCAGCAGCAGAATATCCCTGATCTTAACAGGAAATTAAAAATCAACATGACTGGTTATGAATGGGGAGTATATGTAATACGCTTTACGCTAAAAGACGGAAGGTCATTCAGTAAAAATATTACCAAACGATAAAACTTTTAACCAAATTATTACTAACAATGAAAATGAAATTATTTTCATCATTTATACTGTCCTTGTGTGCAGTCATGGGCTTTTCACAGACCATTCTGTATCAGGCAGAAACAACCACCCGAACAGTTCAGGATCCGCAGACGGTCGTTTTGGCACAGGGATTTCAGGCATCAGGGAGTGTATCGAATCCCTTTGTGGCAAAGATTGGCCCCGGAACGGAAAACCCGGGTGGCGGACCGACGAATTCAAACGCGGGAGCGAGTAATCCTTCGGGAACGACAACATCTTCGGCAGACCAAAAATTCCATGATACAAAAGGAAATATTGAGATAACGGGAGCTGGTCAAGTGCAATTTACTTTACCCATTGCATTGCCTCCAGGTGTAAAAACAGTAGCTCCCCAATTAAATCTTATATACTCTAGTGGTAGTGGGAATGGAATTGCAGGATATGGGTGGAGTTTAATGGGGATAACCTCTGTTTCCAGAATGGGGAAAAATATTGACAGAGACAAAGAAGCTCGGGAAATTAAAATGGATTATTCAGATTATTATAGCTTGAATGGTCAAAGATTGATTTTGAAATCCGGAGAATATGGTAAAGACGGGGCAGAATATGTCACTGAAAAATATTCAAATATTAAAATTAAGTCAATGGGTACCCGAAATGATATTCAGGGACCTATGCTTTTCCATATAACGTTTGAAGATGGCTCCCAGGCATGGTACGGAGATACCGTATCCAATGATCCGGCACATGTTAGCGCAGGAAGAACTACCATGGAATACAATATGGTAAAATGGATGGATGTTCAAGGTAATTATATTACTTATGAATATGAAAAAAATGCCGTCATAACATCATTAACTGCAACGTCAGGAGAGGTTACAAAAATTAAAACAATTAAATGGGGAGGCAATGAAAAATTAAACAAACCTCATTTTAATGAAATTCAATTTAACTATAATCTGGACAGAACTATTAAAGAACTTTCGTATCATCAGGGGTATTATTACACTCAGGATAAACTTTTGACTGAAATAATTGTCAAAGCAAATTCATCTGTTTTTAAAAGTTATAAGATAGCCTATACCAACAATAATACAAACTATCAGTTTGTTGATACCATTACCGAAACAAACGCTAATGGAGAATCAGCAAATCCTATCAAATTTGACAGGAAGATTGATAATTCAACAATAAAGTCAAGTACCATTTCTAATAATTTGAATTTAGATAATAAAAATATTTCTGATTTCGATGGAGATGGAAATCTCGATTTATTGTATTATCAGACAGCTACCGATGGTCATTACGAATGTTTGGATTATGACGATTATGGAAATTGTGAGATGCAGGGAGATTATGTGGAACCTACTCTGGCCGGTACATACATTACTTATAACAATTTCTTCGGACCTAATTCGGTGAAAGTTTCAGACCTCAATCTTACCGGTGCATTAGCTATTAATGCCACACTGGTAAATGATAAGATGAGACCTGTGAAGTCGCTGTATACCCATAAAACAGAAACGAATCAAATCAAATTTGATAAGTATGTTCTTGAAAATAGTCAATATATTCTCAGTCAGACTAAAACTGTTCCATCATCATTGTATGACAAAACATATACTCAGCCTAAAGAGCATCCTACAGATGCTTATTATGCAATAAAGTCATACGTTCGGGAGTTCAGAGAAGTGGATGTGAATGGAGATGGTCTTTCGGAGGTTATGTTTTCTGTAGAAAATATGACAACGATGTATCCGGATACAGGTCCTGTCGTAGATCCGGATACAGGGTTAATAGGATTTCCTGACCCTAGTACTAATCAACCGATATCTTACTCACACTATGATTTTTATATTCTAAACCCAAATACTTCAGTAAATGACGCCTATTTAGTTGGTTCTGGTCCACGAGATCTCTTAAAAGAAGGAATAACGATGGATTTTGAGGGAGATGGTAAAGAAAATCTGATAGAAGTTACAGGTAATTGGGTTAATAGTAATTTCTTTATTGTTAATGAAGAGAATAAATATGTCATGCAAACTAATTATTACGGTTTCAGTGGCGTAAAGGAAGGGATTGTTTTTGGAGATTTCAATGGAGACGGCAAGATGGATTACATGGTCCCTCAGGGTACCGATACATCCAATTGGAAATTGTATATAAACCCAGGCAAAACACTTGCTCCGGGAAGTAGTGCACCGACATTCATAATACAGAATCTTAATAACTTCTCTTATTATACCAAAGATCCTGTTATCGTTGATAATACCTATCAAAGACAGGTTGCCATCTGGCATTTTGCTAAAGATTTGAATGGAGACGGGAAAAGTGATCTCGTTCGTTTCGAATCCCAGATTTTTAAAGCTCATAAATGTTGTAAAGACTTAGATTCAAGAAGAGGCTTCAAGGTGATGGAATCTGCAGGGGTCGACAGCAATGGGAATATTAAATTTGAAACCAAGTATGAGGAAGATCCGTGGGGAATGTATTCTCAGATCGGAGCACACTGGATTCCGATGAACGTTTCACTACGGATCAATAAGGAAGATAATGTCTTTTTTGTGAAGGTTGATAACCACCTGTCACGTTACAGCTATTATGATATAAAAAGTAGAGAAAGAATTTATGCCATCAATCAGGGAGGTATAAAAACGGAGATCCAATATAATGAGCTTGATGCAAACGATCCGGCAACAGCTAATTTTTATAAACCAACCACCATCCAAACGTATCCATATGTTCAGGTGGAGCATATGCCACAAAACTTTATTGTTACCCAGCTTAGGGAAGAGGGTAGAAAGCAGGACTTTAAATACCGTGATTTGGTTATTAATCTACATGGTAAGGGAGTTATCGGATACAGGCAGACCGCACGTTCTACATGGTATGCAGATGGTTTTGAAAATACAAAAATATGGTCAGGGGCAGAAATAGATCCGTTAAATGAAGGAGTAACTCTTAAAGAATGGTCTATCAAAACCAATGACGATAATAAGGTTTTTCCTGCCAATATTTCTGAAAACAACACCGAACTTTTAAACTTCAAATCAATAGTATATAAAAAGGATGAATTGTTAAATGGGCAGGTTCTTACAACCACAAATGGGGTAGATAAGGCGAAAATTGTAACGGCAATGCTTCCAATATCCACAATTGCAAAAGAATTCTTAACGGGTACAACCACAGCAAGCACGATTACTTATGGAGATTACTATCTGCCACAGCAGACTGTTTCAAAAGTTAATAACAATTATAGTATAACAACTTCAGTTCTCGGATATAATCATAACCCTGCAGGTGTCGGATCAGATTATTTCATTGGCCGTCTGAAATCAAAGATCGAGACTATCCAGGCCTATGGAGATACAAAAGCAGGAAAAGTAGAATATACTTATGATGGGAATCTGATAAAAACCCAGAAAACATGGAACAGGGATAATACAGGTTATGTTTTAGATACATACGATTATGACGGATTTGGTAATATCGTAAAAACAGTCACCAGCAATAGTATTGATGCATTAACACAGACAATAACTGCTCTATATGATACAAAAGGACGATTTGTTGTAAAGAAAATAGACAATCTTGGACTTGAAATCAATATTGTTTACAACGATTTCGGGCAGATAAAGCTTCAGACTGATCCTTTAGGAAATACCCTTGACAATACCTATGATGCTTGGGGCAAACTTTTAAAATCCAAAACAAATTTAGAAGGTACTACCACTTATCAGTATATAAGAGATTCTAATTCCAATATAACCTTGATCCAATATAATCCTAATGGAAATATAACAAAAAAGTACACCAACAGATTAGGACAGGACTATAAAGTCGTGACTAAAGGTTTTGGCCAGAGCACCTACATTGCCAAATATTCTGTATATGATAAATTAGGAAGAAAAGTCCGTGAAACTGAACCTTACTTTGATCAGGCTACAGAAGAATTGCCAAGCGATATTCAGTGGAATGTTAATACCTATGATGATAGTGTTTATCCTACTAAAGTAACCACCACAGGCTTGGCGAAAATAGATGGGCAGGGACTTATCACATCATTTATAGGTAAAAAAATGGAGTCTTACATATCAGGAAATGTAACTTCGGTAAAAGAAGTTAACGGATATGGAAGAATTACGACCAAAACCACTGATGCTTTAGGAAATGTAGTTACTACAACAGATAAAGGAGGAACGATACAATTTTCCTATAATGCAGCAGGAGAGCAAATTAAGGCTCAATATGCTGAGAACATTGTAACAACTAAATATGATACATGGGGTAGAAAATCAGAATTTAATGATCCTTCCAACGGATTGTATAAATATGAATATAATGGATTCGGTCAGCCTAAGAAAATAATCAGTCCTAAAGGAACAAAAGAATTTGTTTATAATAATCTGGGGCAGATTATTACTCAAAAAGAACTTTCTACTCTGGATGGAGGTCAGGCAACTGATAAAACCATTACTTATACGTATGATAACAAAGGCAGGCTTACCTCGAAAAATGGAACCTCTAAAGGAAAAACATACAGCTCAAATACTTCTTTTGATCAGCAGGGAAGAGTATTGTCATCTTCTGAAAGCAGTAATGACAGGTACTTTATCCAGAAAGGGATCACTTATGATGACAAAGGAAGAGTTATTTCCTATGAAAAAAGCTTATATTCATCAGGGGTTCTTACTAAAGTCAATGTGGAAAACGTTTACAGCGAATGGAGTGGGGAATTATATAGGGTAAAGGACAAGAATTCAGGGAAGGTACTATGGGAACTTCAGAATACCAATGCTAAAGGATTGATTCTTAATGCAAAGTTAGGAGCAGCTGCCATTACAAATACGTATGACAACAGTGGCTTTTTAACAAAAGTGAACCATTCCTCACAGGTGAAAGCAGGAATTCTTGACATAGGCTACACATTCGATGGAGTTAAGAATGAGTTGAAGACCAGGACAACCATGGGAGATTTCAACATCATCGAGAAGTTTGATTATGACAATAACAACAGATTGGTGAGCTGGACAAACCCTGTAACCGGAGATAAACCGGCCAACAGAAATGTTTATGATGCCAAAGGACGGATTCTTGAGAATGATCAGGTAGGTACCATAAAATATGAAAACACTGCTAAGATCTATCAGCCAACAGGAATGACGCTTAATGCAGCCGGAACCCAGAATTATAACAATGATCTTATACAAAGCATTGTCTATAATGAAAATAATGATCCTGTTTTTATAAATGGTGAAAAAGGTGATGTAGCTTTCCAATATGGGCTTACAAGCATGAGACAAAGAGTTACCTATGGAGGGAATTTTGATGCGGATAAAGATGGGAAATTTACTAAGTTTTATAGTGAAGATGGAAGCTTTGAGGTTATCAAAGACAATACTTCAGGAAAAGAAAAGCATATTCTTTACATTGGAGGAACCCCGTATGAAAGTAATATTATTTACCTGAAAAATTATAATGAGACGGCTGGTACATATAAATTCTTGCATAAAGATTATTTAGGAAGTATCTTAGCCATTAGTGACGAAGCAGGAAATAAGCTGGAACAAAGACATTTTGATGCTTGGGGTAATTTTACTCACCTCCAGATAGGCTCTGGGGCAATTATTACGGATAAAAATATTATTGATAATTCCTCGTTATTAGTAGAAAGAGGGTACACCAGCCATGAACATTTTTCAGAAGTAGGCATCATTCATATGAACGGAAGATTGTATGATCCGTTACTTAGAAGATTCTTAAATGCAGATGAAAATATATCGGATCCTACCAATACACAGAATTACAACAAATATGGATATGTAATGAATAATCCATTGATGTTTAATGATCCGACAGGCGAAGAGCCTGTGACATTATTGGGGATCACTATGGCAGCGATCGTTAAGGCTATCATTATTGGTGCAGCAATCGGATTGGCAGCGTATACAGTAAGTCTTGCAGTAACAGGTAATTTTGACCAATGGAACTTATTGGGAGCCTTCAAGGCAACCTTTACAGGGGCCGTCTCGGGAGCGGTTACTTTCGGAATAGGAAGTTTATTTTCGAGTGCTAGCGGGTTTACCCAGCTGGGCACATTTCTTAAGAATACTATTGGTGAGGGAGGACTTATAATGGTAAAGGCAGGAACTCACGCGATAGCGCAGGGTATCTTAAGCGCTGTACAGGGTGAAGGGTTCTTAACTGCTGCGGCTTCAGGTTTTTTAGGGGGGTTAGGGGCATCAGCTTTTGGCAAAATTGCTGGAGATGCTGCTAACAGCACTTTAGGAACCGTACTCTTCGGTGCATTTTCTGGAGGGGTTGGTGCCGAGCTTTCCGGAGGAAATTTCTGGCAGGGCGCTGTGATTGGAGGTATTATTGCGGGATTGAATGACTTGATGCATAAGATTAGTGGACCAGGTGATGATGCTAAGGCTAGAAAACTTGCTAAAGAGTATAAATTTAATGAAGATCGTATGGTAGTTGAAAGCTTGGTTGCGGAAACACTTTTAGAATCAACAGAAGTAGGAGAATTCACTTTGAAAGCGGTAAGGGAAAAAGTCTTAGCCACATATGGAGACCACGATGTACAAAGGTTAAATGAAATCTATTCTACAGTAGGTGATGTGTTTGGCGAAGCTAGTAAAAAACTTGTCGGAAAAAGTTTTGATATAGCTAATAAATCAAGCAAAAGTTTTGATATTGTTAAAGCAAAAATTGCTGTTGGTTTGGGAGCAGATGTACTTAGTTTACAAGCAAGGAATTTGTTTTTAGAATATAGAATCCAATATTTAAGTAAAAGTGTTTATTATGAATATATACGTCCTCCTGTTCGATATTCAGGTTTTGGAGGTGGTGGAGCAAAAGGGAAATGGTAAAATAATAGAAAAATGAAAAAAAAATTGTTAATATTTCTTTTAGCCATTGTTTTATTTTTAACAATTTGTTTTGTCGTATTTTTTGGATACAAAACTTCAGTTTTAAGGGAATTAAGACAAAAGGATGACCATATTGAAGAAATGTGGGGTTTATTATATAAGAAAAGTTCGGATAGATTATTGATGATTGAAAACATTAAGAACCTTTCAGATTGTGATAAAATTTCAATTGACAGTATTATTGTTGAAAATAAAAGTAGAAGAAATCTAAATAAAATAGACGAATTATGGAATTTAGAATACGCTACCAATAAAGCTTATTTAACTTTAGAAAATTGTTTAAAAGAGCAATCGAGTAACAAAGCTCAAATTGATTCTTTGAATTCAAATGCAGAAAAGCTAAATAAGCTTGTTGATGAATATAATGCTAAGGTTCTAGATTTTAACAAATATTATTCAACATTTCCAAATTTTATATTTGGGAGCAAAGAAGGATTTAGAAGGGAAAAGTTTTTTTATCTGAAATATGGAGAAGATAATGAAGAATATTATAATCAGAAAAAGAAAACAGACAAATGGGTTGAAACCGGTAAATGGGAATAAAAATAAAAAGGAAGCCGTCTCACAACTGAGGCGGTTTTTTTATATTAAAAAAGTTGTAATATTTGTGAGAATTTTGTATATTTAATTGATAATCAGTAGTATATATGGGATTTGGACATTATAATCAAAATCAGCTGGTTTTGTTTCCGCACACTTTTGATGATTTGATTTCCAGGGATCATCCGGTCGAATCGTGAATAATGTGATTGATAAAGTAAATATCAGCACTTTAGTTAAGGCTTATCGTAAAGAAGGAAATCCCAGCTATCATCCTCTGATGATGCTTAAGGTGATGGTTTTTGCGTATATGGAAAATATTTATTCTTCCAGAAAAATAGAAAAAGCGATGCGTGAAAATGTACTCTTCATGTGGCTCTCTAATATGAATATTGCCGACCATAACACTATTGCAAGATTCAGAAGCCAGAAATTACAGTCTGCATTTAAAGATATATTTACACAAGTGGTTTTGCTTTTAGCAGAAGAAGGATTAATCACTTTAAAACAGGTTTATACAGACGGAACCAAGATAGAAGCGCAAGCAAATCGCTACACCTTTGTTTGGGGAAAATCCATCAAAACCAACAAACAAAAAATGCTAAAGCAGTTGGAAGAGCTCTGGAATTATGCACAGAGTGTAGCCTCTGATGAGGATAAAGATCCTGAGCCGCCAGAATTTAAGGAAATCAGCAAAGAAAAGATCCAGCAAACCGTTGAAAATATCAACCGAAAACTTTCTGGAAATACCAGTTCGGACAAAGGCAAAACCAAGGCAAAAGCAAAACTCAATTATATCAAAAACAATTTTGAAAAAAACCTTGAAAAATACGAACGACAAGAAGAAATCTTGAAAGAAAGAGGCTCTTACAGCAAAACGGATGAAGATGCAACGTTTATGAGAATGAAAGAGGATCATATGAAGAATGGGCAATTAAAGCCGGCTTATAACGCACAAATCTCTACTGAAAATCAATTTATTCTCAATTATACGCTTCATCAAAATCCCACGGATACCACGACTTTAGTTTCGCATTTAGAAGAATTTAAAAAAAATATTGGCGAAGAAAAATTCTCTGCAATAGAATCTCTGACCGCAGATGCGGGCTATGGGAGTGAAGAAAATTATCAATTGTTAGAAGAGCTTGAGATAGAAGCTTTCGTAAAGTACAATACCTTTGATAAAGAGCAGGACCTGCATTATCAAAACAAGCATAAAACCTTTAGCAAAGAGCATCTGCATTACAATCAGGAGCGGGATTTTTACGTTTGTCCGATGGGACAAAGAATGGAAAAAAGCTACGAAAGTACCACGAGCACAAAAAACGGTTTTAAACAAAAGCAATCCCATTACCGGGCAAAAAACTGTGAAGGTTGTCCACTGCGGGGTGTCTGTCATCAATCTAAAGATAATCGGGTGATAGAGCGCAATCATAACCTGGAGCGTCATAAAGAAATTGTCAAAAAACGCTTAAAAAGTGAAGAAGGCATAGAAAAGCGTAAAAAAAGATGTTACGATGTAGAACCTGTGTTTGCCCATCTCAAACATAATCATCATTTTAAGAGATTTATGCTAAAATCTCTCAAAAAAGTAGAAATTGAGTTCGGATTACATGCTTTAGCCCACAATTTAAGAAAGAGAGTGGCATAATAAGACATTTTCAAATATCGTAAAGAAAAATTTCCAAAATAATTTAAGTAGAACTATAATATGAAAAAATGAAGCCGACTCGTGAAATGAGACGGCTTCTTTTCAATTCCCATGAAAACAATTCTTTAAATTGAAATAAAAGATTAAATATTTTATATGAATCTGTAAATCAAACGATTAATTTTCGTTTTCCGTAAAATAATAAAATAAAAATATATATTTGTACAGTAACTTAAAACATAAATATGAAAAACACAAAAAGCTCTGTAAGCGAAACAGGACACTCCAAAAACATCGCTAACCTTCAGGATCTTATCTCTTTTTGTACAGCCTATGGCGACAAATACAATCCCGTAAAAGAAGAATTAAAAATCTCCAGTCTGGAAGCACTCTATGAAGATGCTCTGTTAAAATTAAACGAAGCACAAACTAAAAAAACGCTGTTTGACAATGCGACCAATCAGCGCGCCGAAGTCTTTAAAGAATTGAATCCGCTGGCAACAAAAGTGGTTAATGCATTGGCTGTCTCAGAAACAAATCCGCTAATGCTCAACAATGCTAAATCTTACAACAAAAAGCTGCAGGGGAGAACAAAAGTAAAACAGGAAACCGGGAAATCAGAAGAAGAAACCGAAAATCCAACAAGAACCATCTCGACTTCCCAACAAAGCTACGACAGCAAGATCAATCATTTCTCCAATTTAATTCAGGTGCTTGAGCAAAGCGCTGCCTACAATCCGAATGAAGAGGAATTAAAAACCACTGCTTTAAAGGATAAGTTGGCAGATATGAAAGGCAAGAACACTGCTCTTATTCATGCCAACACAGAATATTCTAATGCAAGGTTATCCAGAGATCAGGTATTATATAATAATCTTACAGGCCTTTGTCAGATTGCAAAGGAAGTAAAGCAGTATGTAAAATCAGTTTTCGGAGCCACAAGCCCCCAGTATAAACAGATCTCCGGCATCTTATTCACTAAGGTAAAATCATAAATCTAAAATTTAAAGATCCGCGAACCAATTCCTGTCATGAAAATAATTTTCAGACAGGAATTATTGTTTATGGCAACTTCAAAGTATATATGGTCAACTTCGAATTATATTTTTCAAACTTTGTGATCAAAACGAGCAACTTTAAGTATAATATGAGCAACTGCGATGAATATTCTTGTAACTGTAAGTGTGATGTGAACGACTTCGGTTATACTTTTCTTAACTTTAATTTAAATGTGAGCAACTTTGTTTATGATTTTAAGAACTGCGGTTAGTATTTTAGCAACTTCAGGTAAAATGTTTTGAACTTTGTTTTAAATGTAATCAACTTGAAGAATACCTTTTAGAATATTGTTCAGTAATTTGATAATTTAGAAGCTGAAATCAAAAGCTTGATAAGCTTTGTTCAAAACTATTAAACTACACAACAGAAAAGGTATTATATAATTAAAATAACCAAATCCGGAATTTCCATGAAAAAACTCATCTTCATCATAGTCGGCATTATTCTTCTCCTCATCATTATTATTTTAATCAAAACATTTACCTATCCCTTTAAAAAAATTAATGCCAATACTTCCAGCGGATGGAAAATGGTAAAAGACGATTCCGCTATTCAGAGATTATCAGGTGGACTGAAGATTCCGTCGGTTTCATCTGGTGAGTTGGGAGATTTTAATTACTCACCCTTCGATACCATTAAAGAATATCTGAAAGCTTCTTATCCACTCATTTATCAGAATACAGAATTTGTAGAAGTAAATACTTACGGCTTGGTATTCCGACTGAAAGGCAGCAATCCTTCCCTTAACCCCATCTTGTTCCTTTCCCACACCGATGTTGTTCCTCCCGGAGATGCTGAGGTGAAAGATAAAAGTGAAAATATTTTCAGACCTGATGATAAGCCTTTGCCTGCCGTATCAGAAGTCTCCGAAGAATGGGATTTCGGACCCTTCTCTGGCGCAGTAGCCAATGGAAGGATCTATGGAAGAGGTTCCATCGATATGAAAGGAATGCTCTTCTCCCTTCTGGAATCGATGAATAACTTAATTAAAACCAAACATAATCCTCAAAGAGATATCTACCTTGCCTTCGGATTTGATGAGGAAGTAGGCGGACAGCAAGGCGCTGTGAAAATAGCTGAGCACTTTAAAAATAAAAATATTGAGTTTGATGCAATATATGACGAAGGTGGTTTAATTCTTGAAAAGGGGAGTGTCAATGGAATCAACTCAGATGTCGCCGTGATCGGGTGTGCAGAAAAAGGTTTCCTTTCTGTTAAAATAAAAGTCAAAGGTCTCGGTGGACATTCCTCAATGCCTCCCACAGAAAGCGCCATCGGAAAAGCGGCGATCATCATGCAGCGTCTTGAAAAAGACCAGATGAAGCCGACCGTGACACCACTTATTAATCAGTTCTTCACCAACGTTGGCGGATCAATGTCTTTCGTCAACAGGATGGCCATCGCCAACCAATGGTTGTTGAAGCCCATCCTTCTTTCCCAGCTCATCAAAAATAATTCCACCAATGCGTTGGTACGTACCACGACCGTCCTCACCATGATGAAAGGCAGTGATGCTCCCAATGTCCTTTCTCCTGAAGTCGAATTTGTCGTTAATTTCAGGCTGCTTCCCGGGAATACCGTAAAAGACGTTAAACAGCATATTGCCGAAGCCACCAAAGGATTTGATGTCGAAATAGAGGAAATTGATACTGTTAAAGAAGCTTCTGCCGTTTCGCCAACCAATACACAGGGCTTCAGATTAATAGAATCTGCCATTAAAGAAATTCATCCATCGGCAGTTGCTACCCCTTACCTCACCGTTGGCGCAACAGATGCATACAAATATCAGATTGTGAGCAAAAACATCTATCGGTTCATGCCCATCAAAATAAATAACGCCGAAAAACAATCCATCCACAGCACCAACGAATATCTCAGCATCGAAAATTACATGAAAATGATCCACTACTTTGAATACATCATGAGAAACTATGATAAACAGTAGATGATGGGTAATAAGCAATGAGCAATAAGTAATGAGCAATAAGCAATAAGTAGTGAATGATAAATAATAAATAACACAGTTAGTATTAGCAACATGTCATCCTGAGCGTACAGCAGTCGAAGGATCTCAAACAATAACACACTCTAAAACTAACATAGAAAGCTGAGCATTAAGGAAAAATAATTTTATGAACATAAAGAAAATCCCACTGTTTGAGTGCGACAAAAGTATTTTCACGGCCTTTGCTGAGTGAAGCGCCTTTGCGAACGAAAATATCCTCAATCATTTAAAAGAAAAGCTTAGCGCTCCTTTGCGTTCAAAACAAACCACTTAAAAAAAAGTTTTTCAATAAAAAATAATACGTCAAGTTTTGACGCATTACCCAATTAGCTTTGTCATATCAAAACAATGAAGCTATGGAACTGCCATTATATTTAAGTTTTAATGAATTTGAAAATCACTATTACGACAACCTTGAAAAATGGTTTGAAGAATATCATAATACATCCGAAACGGATTACCTGAAAGCACTTGCAGCATTGTACAGCCCGTATCTGTATTATAATTTTGCGAATGACAGACTTCAGGCAGACGCTTCCATTCAGATCAAAGACTGCTTTTTTCCTTCTTATGACAAAATCGGACTTTCTTTCTGTACAGGTTGTGATAATAGTAAATCTCCGAAGACCTCTAAAAATATGAATCATGTGTTTGAATGGAAAACCATTACCATGATGGAATATGCCCAGCACATTTTAGACAAGATCAGCAGACATATTTCCGCAAACAAGGATAAAAAAGATAAAGATGTCATGAGTTTAATCAATAATTATGATGTCATTACTTCCAGAGAAGGTGCTGGATATTGCGTGAATTACAGCCAACATCAGTCGACGCTGCCCTTCCTGAAAGCCTATCTTCCTGTTTACGGGCAAACAGTTAATATGGCCGTTTACAGAGATTTTCTATTCTCAATCGTTCAGATCGCAGAATATATCGATCATAAATTAAAAGAAGTATACGCCTTCGACAGCACAATCTATTCAAAGCTGAAATCTGATGCTAAATTCAAAATACAGATGAACCATCAGTTCCTTACCATTTGCAATTGAACTAATACACCAACATCATATAGCTAAATTATAGTTTGAAAAGGGGTTGAGACTTTTCAAACGCAAGAGGCTGACCTAAATGTTTGGACAGCCTCTTTTTCGTCAACGAAAATGAACAAGTATTTTTTATGCTCCGGAGGAGCAATATCTGTGTAGCAAAAAAATAATACAATATCGTAAGCACGCCGTAGGTGTGCTATGTTAAGATAGACTTCCAAAAGGATTTCTGGTATTACGTCAAGCGGTATGCTATAAAACTATTACTAAAAACTGGAAAGTCTTAATAAAGAGACTATCCAAATTTTTTGGACAGCCTTTTTTATTGAATCATTACGATTATAATCTAGATAAATAAAAAAAAGCATTGAAATAATCAACGCTTTTTCTTTGCAGAGAGGAAGGGATTCGAACCCTCGATACAGTTACCCGTATACTACCTTTCCAGGGTAGCTCCTTCAACCACTCGGACACCTCTCTATTTGAGACTGCAAAAATAACGGAATTTATTGAATTTCCAAATTAATAATGAAATTAGTATGAAATTTCTCCGCAAAGGCTTCTGCTGAAATTATCCGCGAAATTCCCTTTGTAATTCGGGTTATCGATGAGGTGCATGGCTTTGGTAATAGCACTTTCAGCCGTCATATCTCTTCCGCTGATAGCACCTATTCTGGAAAAAATATTGCTGTTTTCATACTTTCCGAATGATATACCTCCTGAAATACACTGACTTACGACGACGATTTCTGTTCCGCTATTCCTGATTTGTTGAAGAGTTTCCACCGTTTTTTCACTGCTGAAAATAGTTCCCGATCCAAACACCTGAAGAATCAGAACTTTCATTGTTGAAATTTCTTTAAAATGGCTAAGATTCATTCCCGGAAAAATTCTCCAGAAAATAATATCTTCCGAAATATGATCATCAACATGGAAATCAATTTCAGGATCAGCACGGTGAAGATTCTCTTTTATAATATTTAAATGAACCCCGGATTGTCCAAGAATAGGATAATTCGGACTGGCATACGCATCAAAATACTCCGCAGAATATTTAAGGGTACGGTTTCCTCTCAATAATTTATATTCAAAATAAATCGCAACTTCCTGGATAACGGCTTCATCATTTTCATACAGGCTGGCATAATACAGGCTTGTCAGCAGATTTTCTTTGGCATCGGTACGAAGATCTCCGATCGGGAGCTGTGAACCCGTAAGGATAACCGGTTTTTTAAGTCCTTTCAACATAAAACTCAGTGCTGAAGCGGTATAAGACATGGTGTCTGTTCCGTGAAGTATCAGAAAACCATCATAATTATTGTAGTTTTTATGAATATAATGAGCAATGATTTTCCATTCCTCTGGACCCATATCAGAGGAATCCAATGGTTTTGAAAAAGGATGAACGAAAACTTCACATTCCATCAGCGTCATTTCAGGCATTTTTTCAAAGATATTTCCAAAATCAAATGCGCGCAGGCTTCCGGTTTCATAATCTTTCTCCATACCGATGGTTCCGCCGGTATAGATCAAAAGGACTTTTCGTTTCATATATGAATTTTATTAGAATTTCATACCTCTTTCAGGATGATTCCTCAAAATTACGTTAATTTGCAAAGATTTGAAAATGAATGGAAGATTTAGCAAAAACTTTTGAATATTTAAAACAGTTTTTAACGGAAGAAAGATTGAGAAAGATTGAATATTTTTCCCGTGAAAGCTCAGATTTTGTGCTGCCTGTGGTAGAAGATATTTATCAGTTCCGAAATGCAGCCGCCATTGTGCGTTCTGTAGAGGCGTGCGGTTTTCATAAAGTGGTTGCTTTACAGGAAGAATACAGTTTTGAGCCGAATCTTCGTGTTACAAAAGGTGCCGATACCTGGGTTGAAGTGGAAAAGCTTCCCAGAAATATGGAATCTTTTCAGAAAATTAAGGATAGAGGGTATAAAATATTGGCTGTTTCACTGGAGAATAATGCAACCATGCTTCCTGACTATCAAATTACTGAGCCTGTTGCCTTGGTTTTCGGAACCGAAATGGAAGGCGTCTCCCAGGAAATTCTTGATTTTGCGGATGAAACTCTGGCTATTCCGATGTATGGTTTTACCAGAAGTTTTAATGTTTCGGTTGCTGCGTCCATCTGTATGTACGAATTGAAACAAAAGCTTATAAAATCTGATCTCGATTATAAACTCAATGAAGAGAAGCTGCTGAAAATGAAAATTCGATGGGCTGTCAATTCCATACGAAGCGGGCAGGAGATCTTTGAGAAGTATCTGAAGGATCATCAGCTTTCTGAAATTTTTGAATAACTTTTTTCTTGTTTTTCTCTACAACTCTCTGAGATTCTCTTTCTATTGTGTTCCTTTTTCATTCTTATTGCGTTTTAAGATTACTAAACGAAGATAGAATGAAATTTCCCATTTTCAATCACTAATGAAAACTATGACGGGATTTGATGCGTTTTGACGGGATTTGACGTATTTTAAAGGTGCTTTCTTCGGGTCTTCTTCGGATCACCTTCGGGTCGGCTTCGGAAAAACGGTACTTTTTCCGAAGAGCTTCCGAAGAGCTTCCGAAGGATTGTCGAAGAAATATGATCATCTTTTGAAAATTTTTATAATTTTTTTCGTTGGTCTGTTTTTATTGAAATGGCTTTATGAGAGATTAATTTTTGTTAAAAGTCACTTGAATAAGAATAAAAATAATCTGCTGATGCTAAGCTGTAAATATTATTCACAAGGTCTTTTTTTTAAGCATTCTGTTGTTACTGTAAATTCTTTGTAATCTGTGATTTTGGTATCCTATTTTTTTATAATTTCGCTCATAAAGAATAATTTTTCAATCTGAAGAAAAATATTAACTTATATTTTAATGCGAATTTTTATTATCTGTAAGGATTAATTTATAGGTATTATTAAAAACAAGAATTTAAAAAATATTAAAACAAAACCATGATGACAACTATTCTATTCAGGCAATTTCTCTTGATTGTTCTACTTCTTAAGAATAAACAAATCCCTGTTTACTTAAAATAAATACCATAAACACAACAATAACATAATTATTTAAACACAAACGTATGAAAAGACTCTATTCCAGCGCATTGGCTTTATGCTCTATTCTGAGCGTTTCTGCCCAAGAAGTCATCTGGCAGAAAGACATTAAATCTTCCACGCAGGATTTTCTTTCTCAGATTACCACAACCATTGATCAGCAGTATCTGATAACCGGAAGCAGCATCCCTTCGAGAACCTCAGGGACCGCCCTTTCGAAAGCAGGAGGCACCCTTCCCTTCGGCTCCGCTCAGGGTAAACTGGCTCAGTGGCCGGGGCAATCTCAGGAAAAACAGAACAACGGTTACGATTTCCATTTGGTTAAATTAAATCAGCAAGGTGAAGAGGTCTGGGAGAAATATTTCTCTGGACAGAACCATGATTTTCTTTCTGCAACCGTAAATACTCAGGAAGGTGGGTTTCTCCTGGCGGGCACGAGTTTCAGTGGGAAAGGTCTGGATAAAAAAGAAGACTCCAAAGGCGGATCTGATATCTGGCTGATCCGGATCAATGAATATGGTGATGAGCTGTGGCAGAAAACCATTGGCGGCGTTTCGGATGAAGAAGCCAGAGCAGTGATTCAGACTACCGATATGGGATTTTTTGTGGCGGGGAATACTGCCTTCGGCTCTCTTCCCTTCGACTCCGCTCAGGGAACGGCACAAGGTTCCCTTCGAGAGCCTCAGGGAACGTCTGGGACGCAGGGAACGAGAGGTTACGGGTCAAAGGATGTTTTGGTGGTACGACTGGATAAAAACGGAAAGGAGTTATCACAACTGGTTTTGGGTGGAAATGGATTGGATGAGGTGGAGAAAATGATTCCAACGAAAGATGGTGGTGCCTTATTGGGTGTGTATTCAAGAAGCAGTGCGGTAACGATAAATGATAAGCAATCAATGATGAATGATGGTTCTCAGAACACAAATTCTAATTCAGGAATCAATCATCAATTATCAATTATCAATCATGCTAAAGCTACCGGCAATTTCGGTGAGGGGGATTATTGGATTATTAAGCTAAATAAAGATGGAAAGGTAGAATGGGAAAAGAATTTCGGAGGAAAAGGAGATGATCATTTAAGAACGTTGGCGTTGACTTCTACCGGATACTTAATCGGAGGAGAATCAAGATCAGAGAGATCAGGAAATAAAACCGTCGGCATTGAAGAAGGAACGGATCTTTGGTTGATTTCACTCGATGAAAGAGGCGAAGAAATCTGGCAGAAGTCGTACAATTTTAAAAACCGGGATGTGCTGATGGGAATGAGTGTGATCAACGGGAAGTCTAAAGGCATTTTGCTGGGCGGTTACACGCAGGCGGAAGGAAGAATAGAAAGTGACGATGAGACATTCTGGATGCTGTACCTGGATCAGAATGGAAATGAGCAGTGGAGAAAGCATGTGAAGGGAGAATCAAAGAAAAAGGAGGAAAGGCTTTCGGATATTAAACTTAACAGGGATGGTTCAATTGTGTTGGCAGGAACGAGTGCTGAAGAATTAGGAAAAGAGAACTGGAAGATTGTGAAGCTGGGTGATAAACAGATCGATCAGCTGATCGAGAAGCAGGATATTAAGATTTATCCGAATCCGGTGAGTTATTATGCGTATGTAGAGATCGGAACCTCTTCTCCAAGCTCAGAGGTCTCCATAGAGTTTGAAGCGGAGATTGCCGTGTATGATATGGGCGGAAGGCAGCTGCAAAGTCTGAAAACGAAGAATAAAGTCACCAAAATTAATACGCTAAACTTGATTCAAGGGGCGTATCTGGTCACTGTAAAAACTAATGATAATAAAACAGCAAATGCTAAACTGATTAAGAAATAAACGAATGAAGAAAAATATAATAACAGCAGTAATGTTGCTTTCCTTATGTAACATCATATCCGCACAAACTATTCATGGGATCAATTTTGGAGAACAGCCCAAACCAGTACCATCGGTCTCTTCTCTATCTACTTATATAGATACTCCTTCTTCTCTAGCAACCGGAATCCCTGAAATTGGTTTTCCTTTGGCAGACATTCCGACTTATGATAATAATATAAAAATAAGTCTTGGATTAAGCTATCATGCTGGAAATACCGGAAGATATGAAGCCGCAAGCGATGTAGGAGCAGGATGGACACTCGTTACAGGCGGAGTGATTTCCAGACAGATTTCATCATGGGTGGACGAATGGTTTGATGATACCTCAAAACCGGACTATCAGAAAAATACATTTGATGATTTCTATTACTATAACTTTCAGGGAGGTTCCGGAAAATTTCGATTTGTAAGGGATGTTACCAACAATACTTTTAGTATAGAAAAATTTACCCCTGATAATATCAAAATAGAATATACACGCGAAAACAATGCAGCAACCCTTATTCCTGCATCTTTTACTTTAACCGACGGAAGAGGTTACAGATATATTTTTAATGATTATAGTGTTTCAACCAGAGAATATGGTTCGATCGATCAATTCTCAAAAGAATATAAATCTGCCTTTTTCCTATCAAAGATTATTAATCCGTCAGGTCTTGAATTGGTTAATTTTACCTATCAGAAAGATCCAAGATATGCGCCTAATAATTCAAGATTACTGTATAAAAGTTGTAAGCTAAAAACAATAAATGCCATTGGATGCGGCTCTGTACAGCTGGATTACAGCTACAGCAATCTGGAAGAACTTATGAATGATCCTTACAGTCTCAGCAGAATCATTATACAGAACACTCAAAACAGACAAATCGCAAAATATATATTTACTTACGGCTCTACAGATTTTCATTATCCCGGAGAAATACAGAATAAGAGAATCTTATCATACATAGCAAAATATGAAGGCACTAGTACTAAGGCGGAAGTTACAAACTTTGAGTATGATATAACAGGATCTGATACAGAATATGCACCCTCGTCCGAGCCATTCGGAGATTATCTTTGTAGCCACGACTACGATCCGGCGCATCCTCCTGTTGTGATAAATCCGAAAATGAAAAGCAGAGGGGTTTTGAAGGCAGTTCATCTGCCCACCGGAGGTTTTACAGAATACAGCTACGAGGCAAACCAGCATTACGTCAACAAAAACACACCGGATTATTTGTCGGGACTTAATTCTCTTTCAGGCGATATTGCAGATCCTGAAATACAGTACCTTAAAAACATCAAACATATTCATTTTGACAGCTATCAGACACGAGATTATACTTTTCAGGTAACCGGAACTCCCGGAGTACCGAAGAAAGTATATTTCCAAGGGGCTATTACCGGGCCCTCACCCACCAATCCCCATCATGGTTCTTCAGGAGATCCTATATTAGCAGATCCTCCCAATTTTAATTTCTATACCATCAGTTCTACTCAGAATGCATTTGTTGGCTATCTTACAAGCTGTTTGCTAGGCACAAAATACGTCACTCTATACCCTGGTGCTTATATGCTTCGTATTAATACAGACGCAGGCTTCGTAGAAGGCGATATGGATATTTATGCTGTAGAAAACATCTCGCCACCATATAAGAATGCAAGCAGCATGGAGAATATGGGGGTAAGGATAAAAAGCATTACTACGTATGAAAAAAAATACGGCGGAGCTGTTCAAAGCAAAACAATATATGAGTATAATGATTTTGGGAATTCTCAAAACTCCAGCGGGCAGTTTATGCTAAAAGAGTATGTTGAGGATGGAGCATTAGCGGATGACAGCCCGGAGCAAGTTCTCTATAAGAATGTAAAGGTAACGCAAATAGGCAAAGGGTACACTAAATATTATTTTAAAGCTCCGCAGGATTTTATTTCCGCAGGATCTGCAGTCCAAAACATCCCTTATTATAATCTTACTAAAGCAGGGGTATTGGATAAGATGGAAACTTATGACCTGCAGAATAATCTCGTGAATGCAAAATTATTTGAGAATGAATATGAAACGCTAACATCAGCTCCTGAATATACCTTGTCTGAAAATAATGGATATGGTATTTCCAGTACTTACACTTCAAAACCGGCATGGCTGAAGTATGATAAATTAACCGACAGGCTATATAATACCACCACCCAAACTTATATTGAAACCAAAACGGAAAATACCTATAGTTCTCTTAATTATGCGCCTTTGTCATCTAAAACTACATCATCGGGAGGAAACATCACCGAGCAGTTTACAAAATACGCCCATGATAAAGGAAATCTAGGTTTAATTAATGCCAATATAGTAAGTATCCCTTTGGAGACGGAAAATAAGATCAACGGAAAAGCGATGGGAAAAACGGAGACTAAATATGATGTTACCAACCAGTTCCTGCCGTCTTCGCAGATCCTTACCAATCCCATCAACGGATCGGTAAAAACAGCTGTACGATATGACAGCTATGACTCCAAAGGAAATCTGCAACAGTTTACAGCTAATATCGATACATCTGGTAAAGGGTTTTCTACCACTGTGATCTGGGGCTATAACCAGACTCTGCCGATCGCCAGGATTGAAGGGGCGAGAATTTCGGATGTTGGCTCTCTTGCAGCGGATATCATATCCAAGTCTGATACAGATATAGATGCCACATCAGAAAATACGCTCATCAGTGCTCTGGATACTTTTAGGAGTAATCCCGCTCTTAGAGATTTCCGAATCACGACTTATACATACGATCCTATGGTGGGTGTAACCTCCGTCACCTCTCCGTCGGGAATCCGGGAATATTACAAATATGATGAAAGTAATCGCCTGAAAGCCATTCATGATGCTGCCGGAAAAATCTTACGCGAAACAAAGTATAACATACAAACACCATAATGATTTAAAAAAAATAAAAAAATGCAAACAGACAGAAAATTTAGATATATAACACTCTTTATCCTTTCTTTTTGTGGTGGAAAGGCTTTGTCTCAAACTCTCCCCAGTACTATAGAGAATTATGTATATACCAAAACTTATCTTTCAGATCCTACGCTTCCCACCCCCAAGGTTGCTGAAACCGTGCAGTATCTTGACGGATTAGGACGCCCCAAACAGACCATAGCAGTAAAAGCTTCGCCTCAGGGTAAAGATGTGGTGCAGTATTTTGAATATGATGCGCTGGGCAGACAGGTAAAGACTTTTCTTCCTATTCCTCAAAACGGAACGCAAAACGGAGCGGTCTATACCTCTCCACTCTCTAATGCTTCTACTCATTACGGAGCGGAAAAAATATATTCTGAAAAAATTATAGAAAACTCTCCGCTTCAGAGGGTCAAACAGAGTTATGGAACGGGCAATGACTGGAATGGTAAACCGGTAACTTTTGCATATGAAACCAATACTGATAGTGATGCCGTAAAAAAATATACTGTAACCACTACATGGATTGAGAACAGGACAAGTGATGCTATTACTCCATCTGGAAACCATCCCGCAAACACTCTTACTAAAAACACGGTAACCGATGAAGATGGAAATACAACGGTTGAATTTACAAATACGCTGGGGCAAATAATCCTGACCCGAAAATATAACGGATCCCAAAATGTAGACACTTATTACATATATAACGAATTTGGACAGCAGGTACTTATTGTCCCGCCCCTTGCTTCACTTTCTCAAACCTTATCTTCCTCTACGCTGGATGCCCTCTGCTACCAGTACCGCTATGATGCCTGGGGGAAATTGGTGGAAAAAAAGCTTCCCGGAAAAGGGTGGGAATATTTTGTATACGATCAGCAGGATCGGCTGATCATGACCCAGGATACCAATATGAAAAACGGAGCCATTAACTGGGGAAGCAACCTATGGCTTTTCACGAAATATGATAAATTCGGAAGGATAGCTTATACGGGCATTACTACAGGTGGCGACAGGAATTCTGTGCAGCAGGCAGTTTACGCAAACACCTCTAACACTCAGAATAATGAAAACAGAAGCACTAATTTCCTTACTTATAGCAATACGGAATTATATTATACAAATACGGCTTATCCTACTAATATTATTCATATTCTCTCTGTCAATTATTATGATACCTATCCTCCGGAAAGCCCCACATTGCCTTCTCAGATTCTAGAACAGGCTGTAATGGCTCAGAATTCCAATATCACTACTAAAAATCTGCCTACTGCTTCCTACATCAAAAATATAGAAAACGATGAATGGACTAGAAATTATATTTGGTATGATACCCAAGGCAGAGTAATAGGAACCCACAGCATCAACCATTTGGGTGGATATACCAAGACAGAAATCTTACTAGACTTCACCGGTGTACCACAAAAAACCAATACCTATCATTCCAGAGAGGGCGCTGAAGAAGTTCAGATAAAACAGCGCTTTGTTTATAATGCCCGGAATATGCTTTTGAAGCACTATCACCAGGTAGATGATAATCCTGAAGAGTTATTGGCTCAAAACAGCTATGACGAAAAAGGGCAGCTCATCAATAAAAAAGTTGGAAATGATCTTCAGAGCATTGATTATGCCTACAACATCCGGGGCTGGATGACTGGCATCAACCTGGAGGCAACAGCATCCATGGATAATAAGCTTTTCGGCTACGATATCCGTTACCAGAATCCCACAAACGCTGAGGTGTCTCCCAAAAGGTATAATGGAAACATCTCTGAAGTAAGCTGGAAGACCGCTTCAAACGGAATACTAAAGAGATATGCCTACCAATATGATGCGCTGAACCGTCTTACAAAAGGGATCTTTTTAAATCCTGATAATGCCGAACCTGAAAACAAATGGAATAATGAAACCGTAAATTATGATATCAATGGGAATATTACGCGTCTCAAAAGGAATGCCAGGAGTCTGTACAGTGGCACCGCAGAAGTGATAGATGATCTGAATTACGAATATTCGGGGAACCGGTTGAACCGTGTTATCGACGAGAGTGGTAACCCTACAGGCTATGAGGGAGGTGGCAATCCTATAGAATATGATGCCAACGGGAATATGAAAACCATGCCGGACAAGAAAATTCATAATATCGGATACAATTATCTTAACCTTCCCAATGCGTTTAGAATAGAAGAAAATAAAAAACAGATGATCTACCTTTACCGTGCCGATGGAACTAAGCTGAGAAAGACATTTAACTTCCTGAAAAAGGACGGCTCGGTATATACTACCATTACAGATTACCTGGACGGATTCCAGTACCTGAGCACAGCAGGAAACAAACCCAATGAGCTTGATCCTATAGAATACGCCTACGAACAGGAATCTTTCATTAAGTATACGGCACCCGATAATCCTGCTCCTAAGCTGAGCTTTTTTCCTACTGCTGAAGGGTTTTATGATTATGAAAAAAAGGAGTACATTTATCAGTATAAAGACCATTTAGGAAACGTACGGGTAAGCTATAAAAAAGGAGACAGCGGCATTGAGATTACCGACCAGAATGATTATTATCCTTTTGGGATGAATATCCCAAGGGAAGAGAAAGCGGTCTTTGGCACAAACAGCCTGTATAACTTTAAGTATAATGGAAAGGAACTTCAGGAAACCGGGTTTTATGATTACGGATGGCGAAACTATATGAGCGATATCGGAAGATGGTTTGGGATGGATCAGCTTTCTGAGGCATATTCTTCTTTCTCGCCGTATGCGTATGTAGGCAATAATCCCGTGATGAGAACAGATCCCGATGGAAGAAAATGGGCAGGCAACGATATGCAGGCGTTGGAAACTGAGTACAGAACCTGGAGAAACAGCGGTGGCGGCGGTGGGTTTGCGAGTTATTTTGCAGGCGGAGGAAGTGGTTTTTCTGCAGAAATGAATTCTTACTTTGGAACAGGAAATGCCACAATGAATTTTTATCAGGCAATGTCGGCTCCTTCTTTTGCATCGAATACCATAAAATGGTGGTCGGGATCTGTTACCCAAACACACTACAGAATTGGAGACGAGATCCATACAGATGCAGACTTTGGAATACTGCATTCTCTGACGTATTCTAGTGAAAACATGGATTGGATTAAATTGATAGGAAGCTATAATTATGATTCCGAAATGCATAAAACTTCTCAAACACTTAGAACATGGTCGGGTTATGCTTTTTCTGCAAATAAGTTTGTTTTCCAGCCTGCTGCGGAAAGAGCGGTATTATATGGAGCAGGTGAAGCTTATTCTACTACTAATTTGGTTTTTGAAAAAGCGCTACCAAAGATATTAGGATCCAGAAAAATATATGTTCCAATAATGGAAGTGAGTGTTAAAAATGCGCAGAGATTAGCGGTAGGGACTAGAGTTGCGGGGGCGGCATTAGGTATAGCAGGAATAGCTTTAGCAGGAAATGATATTAAAAATAATGGAGTAACTACATCTAACTCATTAGACCTTGTAATGTCGGTATTGGCTGTCTCACCAACAGGCTGGGGACAAGCTATTGCTGGAACCTATTTTCTAGCCAATGGTATTACAACATTAGTAACAGGAAAAGATATTGGCCAACATATTGAAGGGGCAGTAAATCAATACTACAACGATGGTGTGAGAGCAGAAGAGCAAAGAAAATTTAATGCGGCCATGGGCTATTAAAATTATATATGATATTTATTGATTACTTATATTACCAAATAGTTAATTTTTATAAACATTTCAATAAAGATGGAGCCGAAAAAGGATATGGAATTGTAATGACTCTTGGTTTGCCATTTTTGAATTTAGTGTTTATATTAATGATTTTAGATCATTTTTGTGGTACAAAGACTTTACCATCAAATAAATATTTTGTATTAGCATATGCTTTACCCTTTATTTTATTGATGGGATTAAGATATTGGAAATTTACTTCTTACGAAGAGATTAAAGAAAGGGTACAAAATTTAAGTAAAACGACAAAAATGATAGCTGATATTCTATTAATTATTTATGCTACTATCTCGTTGTTAGGGTTTATTTTTTTTAGTCTTTATTTAGGATCATTAAAAAATACTTTTTAATTATAAAACCTTATGAGAAACGACCAGAAAATGGGCAGGCAACGATTTGAGAGAATTAGAAGCAGAGCATAGAGCCTGGAGAAGCAACGGTGGCGGCGGTGGGTTTGCGAGTTATTTTGCCAGTGGAGGAAGAGGGTTTAGTAATGAAATGAATTCTTATTTTGGAACAGGAAATGCCACAATGAATTTTTATCAGGCAATGTCGGCTCCTTCTTTTGCATCGAATACCATAAAATGGTGGTCAGGATCAATTACCCAAACACACTACAGAGTTGGCGACGAGATCCATACAGATGCAGACTTTGGAATACTGCATTCTCTGACGTATTCTATTGAGAATACGGTGGGGATCTCAGCATGGCAGGATTTTACGAAAAACTGGTATTCTAATGCAGGAAAAATAAATTGGTTCATTGGAGCTGCTGGAACTGGAATTGATACATTTGTGAATAGATTTTACATAGGAACAGCAAGACCTAATGCACCTGTAAATTTTTTAGGATCGAAATTTTACGGTAACGGGAGAACTTTTATTAAGGGCTCACATGTAGCGGGTGTAATTGGAAGGTTTTCTTTTGGTTTAGCTGTATTTTTAGACTATAATGCCTATAAACAAGGAAAAATTTCAGGAGAAAAATTTATTTTTAATACTGCAATGGGAGCTTATGGTTTAACTCCTGTGGGTGCAATACCGGCGATGATGTACTTCGGTGTAGATGCTTTTTATCCAGGTGGATGGGCAGGTGATGCAGAGCATCCTGGAGCAATAAAAGATACAGAAAGAAGACAGGCAGAATTTGACCGTATTATCAATGCTAATCCAGAAATGCCTAGACAATATATTTTCCCTTATGGATCACAAAAATTTTAAATTATGAAAAAAGCGTATTATTATTTTTTCTATAAATTATATAAAATAATGTTATGGACATCATCACCTTTTGAAAATTTCTTCAGTAAGTTCAGAGCAAGCTTGGCACTTATAGCTCTTGAACTTTGGATTATTTTCACAATTCAAAATTGCTATGAAATACTTAACGGAAGTGGTTCAGAATCAAACTCAAATTTATTATATATAATGGGTTTAGCTATTATAATCTCAAATTATATATCATTAGATTATTATGACAGTGTTTGGAAAAGATATAAAAAAGAATTTGATGAATTGCCTAAAAGAAAAAATATAATTGGTGGAATTATTGTATGGATAATAATATTATTTATAACGGCAAGTTTTTTCTTTTCCACATTCTATTTACATAAAATTAATTTTGGGACATATTAATAGAAATTAGGATGGCTCCCTCTATTAACCCTATGAAAAACAGAGGGCTTTGAGAAACAACCAAGCTTCTGAAAAGAAGACAGTTACAAAAGTTAAAATAATGTAAGAGATTCTATATCAAAGCATTCGAAAATTCGAATGCTTTGGTGCAGAATTCAAATGACCCGACGGAAGAAAGATTGTTTATAACGAGAATATGAAGGAGATGGAAGATGTGCTGAGGAGCTTAAAAAGCGATAGCCAAAGTGGAGGCGGTGGCGGTTTTGCCTCTTACTTCGCAGGCGGAAGAAGTGGCTTTAGCAGCGATATGAATTCTTATTTTGGAACAGGAAATGCCAAAATGAATTTTTATCAGGCAATGTCGGCTCCTTCTTTTGCATCGAATACCATAAAATGGTGGTCGGGATCTATTACCCAAACACACTACAGAATTGGAGACGAGATCTATACAGATTCAGACTTTGGAGTGCTGCATTCTCTGACGTATTCTAGTGAGAATATAGATGACATTGGATCTGGTTATTGGGGATTACTAAATAACGCAAGTACTTTCCAATCTTACGCAACAAATGGAATTGGAATTACCTTAGGAACTACCGCCCAAGTATCTAATGACCTTGTAAAAGCAGGAAAGATGATAAAAGCACCTAATATTTTCCAGACTTATAATTTATACAGGAGCAATGGTTATTTGAATGGTAATAAATATATATCGGGAACGAAATTTTTAAAAAATGTAAAAGCCATTAATGCATTAAATAATTCTAAAGTAGTAAAAGGAGTTGCCTATGCGGGATTGTTAATTTCATTTGAACAATTTAGAGTATCGCATCACCCTGGTTATATAACTAGAGGTATTGCTAGCTTTGCATCTGGTTTTATTCCCTATGTTGGACCCGGAGTTTCTTTAGGAATTGATAATACCAATGTAAATTATTGGAATATATGGACTTGGGGAGCGATGTATAGAGGAAGTAACCATTATGATTATTTAAACCCTGAAGAGTAATATGAAAAATTTAATTTATAAGCTTAAAAATGCTTACCTCTACGCTTATTACGAATGTTATCTTCAAACACATATTTATTATAAAGAACATAAGAATAAAAACTTTTATTCAGGTATGACTCTTGGAGGAGTTCTAGGATTTTTGGCAATCTTCCCGGCTGTAATTTTCTTTGGAAATAAATTTGAAATTGGAAAATGGATGTATGTTATATTGATAGCAATTGCTTATAGTCATTTATATTTTGATTCTTGGTTAATAGGCGATGATGACTTAACGGATAAAATAAATGCTTTTTATGCAAATAAAGACATAGTAAAAGAGTCAAGAAGGATTGTATTAATTTTTGTATTCCTATGTATTTTATTTTGGGTTTTTGCAATAAAATATGATTATTAAAAATATTAGAGCATGATTAAGAGTAACTTCGAATTAGAAATTAGTAATACAAAAAGGAGACAGCGGAATTGAGATTACCGACCAGAATGATTATTACCCTTTTGGGATGAATATCCCAAGGGAAGAGAAAGCGGTCTTTGGGACAAACAGCCTGTATAACTTTAAGTATAATGGAAAGGAACTTCAGGAAACCGGTTTTTATGATTACGGATGGCGAAACTATATGAGCGATATCGGAAGATGGTTTGGGATGGATCAGCTCTCGGAAAATTACGCTTCTTTCTCGCCCTATGCTTATGTGGGCAACAACCCCATCATGAGAACAGATCCCGACGGAAGAAAATGGGCAGGCAACGATTTGAGAGAATTAGAAGCGGAGCATAGAGCCTGGAGAAACAGTGGCGGCGGCGGTGGTCTTGCCAGTTATTTTGCCAGTGGAGGAAGAGGTTTTAGTAATGAAATGAATTCTTATTTTGGAAACACTGGCTCAGGTTGGGGCACTGGAAGCAGTTTTGGAAAGTCTTCGGGAACGCTCTCTGTGGGTGCACTTTCTGGTGTAAAAGATGTAAACATAAAAGGTGATTTGGCAAAGGCTTATGTAGCACAGTTGCAGGCTGCTGCAGGCAGCAGTATTACCCTGCATTATGATGAAGAAACAGGAAATCTTACCTATACCAAAAATGTAAGCGGCCGCTTACCGGAGCTACCGCAAGAATAGTTGCCGCCATAGACGAACATTCTGTGATGGTAAAAGTTTTAGCAAATAATACCTTTAAAACTTCTACCGGAGATGTTTTTAAAGGAGGTGCATTTATGGGTAACAAAGTAACAGGAAATACCGCAGAAGCCTACCAGGAAGTAAACCCGGAGGTTTTGGCAAAACTGTCTGCTGCTAATGGCAAAAACGGAGACGATGCCGTGCATGAGCTGGATGAAGCCTTGAGAGGAGCTTTACTATCAATAAGTGCAGGAGTATCTTCACCCAAATCAGGAGATCCAGGTTCTGTTTATCTTCAATCACATGATAAAGCTTGGCCTCAATCAGGTGCAATAAATGAATATGTTATGGACAGAAACGGTCTTATTGTTCCCAGTAATTGGCTAAATCATCCTACAGATGCCGTTAAGGTTTACTATATCTCAAACGGAAAAACAATATTGACAATAGAATAATCATGAAAAATATATTTTTCTGCATACTAATAGTATGCCTAGTATTAAGTTGCAAAACACATAAAAATGTAATTATAGCAGATAGAGAATCAGTTAATCCATATTTAGTAGAAAAGATAGATTCTGTAAACAATTATTATCTTGTGTATGTTTCTTATGAAAAAGAATATTATAAAGTAGTTTCCGAGAAATCGGCATGCAGTTATAATATTATAAAAGCAGGTGAAAGATATCCATCTTTTATATTTCAGTCATTAATTAGTGAAACAGATTACAAATCAATAATTAACTCTCCCCATATAGATCTTGTTCCAAGATGTCTGAAATTAAATGATTCCACTGAAGTATGTAAGGAAGCCGTAGACGATCCTTCGGGTGATGTAATGAAAACCAAAGTGTATGGTTTGTATAAAACTTCAAATTTAAACGGTTTGTGTTACATAGATCTTATGCCTAGACTTAATAAATAAAAGATGACGCTGAAAATACTTAAATTATTATCATTAAGTGCATTTGTACTCCTGCTCTTTTCCTGCAAAACATGGAAATTAGCAGGAAAAACAGCTTGGGACGAATATTATAAAGTAACCAGTATAGATTCTGTTAACAATTACTATATTATCTATATAAAAGGAGGAGACACAAAATACAAGATTGTTTCGAAAAAAGATAAAACGTCTGGTTGTAATAAAATAGAGGTTGGAAAAGGCTATCCAGAGTTTGTTTTGGAAAAATTAATACTTAAAGAAAATTATATTCCAAGGAACTATATATTTAAAGTTTCGGATCCATTAAGATTCGTTCCAGACTGCATTAAAATGGATGATGAAAAGACAGAGATTTGTAGGGATGTGGGATTGGACAATATATACAAAACCAAAAACCTAAAAGGATTGTGTTATGAAAAATTACCAGAAGAAAAACAAAGCAAATTTTTCCTGCCTCCTTTGAAAATACAGGAACGACCATGAAACATATTTTTTTCAGCCTATTAATATTATACTTCTTGTTAAGTTGCAAAACATATAAAAATGTAATTATAGCAGATAGAGAATCAGTTAATCCATATTTAGTAGAAAAAATAGATTCTATAAACAATTATTATCTTGTGTATGTTTCTTATGAGAAAAAATACTATAAAGTAATTTCTGAGAAATCACCGTGCAATTTTAACATCATACAAGCGAGTAAAAGGTATTCTTCTTTTATGTTTCAGCCGTTAATTGATGAAGAAGAATATAAGAGAAGAGCAAAAGCTTTTAATGACCTCACTTATTTAACTCCAAGCTGTATAAATTTAGACAATTCTACTAAAGTTTGTAAGGAGGTTATTCATGATCCATCTGGTAATGTTACTAAAACCAAAGTGTATGGTTTGTATAAAACTTCAAATTTAAACGGTTTGTGTTACATAGATCTTATGCCTAGACTTAATAAATAAAAGATGACGCTGAAAATACTTAAATTATTATCATTAAATGCATTTGTACTCCTGCTCTTTTCCTGCAAAACATGGAAATTAGCAGGAAAAACAGCTTGGAACGAATATTACAAAGTATCCAGTATAGATTCTATAAACAATTATTATATTGTCTATATAAAGGGAGGAGACGCAAAGTATAAGATCGTTTCCAAAAAAGAAAAAACATCTGATTGTAATAAAATAGAGGTTGGAAAAGGTTATCCAGAGTTTGTCTTAGAAAAATTAATAATTAAAGAAAGTTATTTACCCGGGAAATACATATATAATGAAATAGGTTCAATGCATTACGTTCCCGACTGC
Source organism: Chryseobacterium sp. 27AL (assembly GCF_057815395.1). Classification (NCBI taxonomy): domain Bacteria; kingdom Pseudomonadati; phylum Bacteroidota; class Flavobacteriia; order Flavobacteriales; family Weeksellaceae; genus Chryseobacterium; species Chryseobacterium sp. 27AL. The sequence continues at coordinate 241,306 of NZ_JBYRIW010000003.1, forward strand.
ATTAAAATGGATGATGAAAAGACAGAAGTTTGCAGAGACGTGGGACTGGATAATATATACAAAACCAAAAACCTGAGAGGTTTATGTTATGAAAAATTACCTGAAGAGAAACAGGGCAAATTTTTCCTGCCTCCTTTGAAAATACAGGAACGACCATGAAACATATTTTTTTCAGCCTATTAATATTATGCTTCTTGTTAAGTTGCAAAACACATAAAAATGTAATTATAGCGGATAGAGAATCAGTTAATCATATTTAGTAGAAAAAATAGATTCCGTAAACAATTATTATCTTGTGTATGTTTCTTATGAAAAAGAATATTATAAAGTAGTTTCCGAGAAATCGGCATGCAGTTATAATATTATAAAAGCAGGTGAAAGATATCCTTCTTTTATGTTTCAGCCGTTAATTGATGAAGAAGAATATAAGAGAAGAGCAAAAGCCTTTAATGTTATTAATTATTTAGATTTAACTCCAAGCTGTATAAATTTAGACAATTCTACTAAAGTTTGTAAGGAGGTTATCCATGATCCATCTGGTAATGTTACTAAAACCAAAGTGTATGGCTTGTATAAAACTTCAAATTTAAACGGTTTGTGTTATATAGATCTTTTGCCTAGACTTAATAAATAAAAATCGCTAAGGAAACCGGGTTTTATGATTACGGATGGCGAAGCTATATGAGCGACATCGGAAGATGGTTTGGGATGGATCAACTCTCTGAAATGTATTCTTCTTTCTCGCCATATGCGTATGTAGGCAATAACCCCGTGATGAGAACCGATCCCGATGGCAGAAAATGGGCAGGCAACGATTTGAGAGAATTAGAAGCAGAGCATAGAGCCTGGAGAAACAGCGGCGGCGGCGGTGGTCTGGCCAGTTATTTTGCAGGCGGAGGAAGTGTTTAGTAATGAAATGAATTCTTATTTCGGGAACACTGGCTCAGGTTGGAGTACGGATTTTGGCGGCTACGCTACTTTTGGACAGACTCAAATGTACAAAGACATCATGGCTTATCTTACACAACCAGATTACTTCGAAGGGATTGATTTTTCGCAGTTTGGAGGAGGAACAAGCAATCATGAAAATCCAGCAGCTTTTTGGTATTTTGATAAGAAAGGAGAACAATTAATGAATCATTGGTTAGAAGGGTCGGGGAAATATTTAAGTTTTTCATATGATAAAAGTTGGACTAATTATATGAGTAAAAATGGATTTATAAAGGACGAATTATATAAACGGGCTTTAGCAAGAAGCTATATGATGTACTCTGAGAAGAAAGGCACATATTCTGAAACATCTGGTAATTTTCATTTTGAAATAGATAATACATATAATACAGGATATGGCTTGCTACATGGGACTAAATATTTTAGTTATGTATTAAATGGAACTTATGATAAAAAGAGTGACTCATATATTTTTGAATATAATTTAAAATGGACTGATCAAATAAATCATAATAAAAATGTTTTATTAGACAGAGCTTTTAATAGTTTCACAAGAGCAGTTGCACACCCTAAAGATTATTGGATAACAATTAAATGGACTCAAACAATTATAATAAAAAGTAAAGAATGGGAAGAATTACATTAATCATAATTTTATTTCTGGCTATTAGTTGTAATAAAAATTCTAATTTGACCAGAAATACTAATAAAGATAGAGCAGTATTTGTAAAAAAAAATACATTTATATCTTCTCCTGGAATATATTATTTTAGGGATATTAGTATTGTTGTAAAGGAATTTAAAGATAATACTATTGTTTATGGAATTTTTGATTATTATAATAAGCTTTTATATCAAAGAAATATTAATAATTCCATTAGCAATTATATGAAATGGGCTATTTATGTTGATAATCAAGGTCAAGTATGGTTCTATAATGTAGATTATCAGGAAACAAACGTTTTCATTCTAAAGCAAAACGGAGGAGTTTTCATTGACAATTACAAGAAGCTTCCTCCTGTTCCGAAACAGCTTAAAGATTTTATAAATAAAAAATAATCTGGTCGTGGGTCGTGTATCAAAGTTAGTGATGGCATAGTCTTCAATTATTAACCTATTGAAAATCAATAATAAATTAATATAGATTAAGAGTAGGTATTCCCTACTCTTGGTTTTTTTTGTCGATAAAAACATATGCAAATGATTGAGAATCATTCCTGTGTGTATCAAAGTTAGTGATTTCCGCAGGCTACTACGATTTTGGAAAAACAATATATTTACAGCTATACAGACCATTTAGGAAATATCAGAGTTAGCTACTTTAAAAACACCAATGGCAGCGCAGAAGTTCTTGAAGAAAACAATTATTATCCTTTTGGGTTGAAGCATGAAGGATACAATGCCCAACCGGGAAACCCAGCCTATAATTACGCTTATAATGGCAAGGAATTACAGAAGGAAACCGGCTGGAGTGACTACGGTGCCAGAATGTATATGGCTGATATCGGACGTTGGGGCGTTATTGACCCACTGGCAGAGACATCGAGAAGGTTTAGTCCTTACAACTATGCTTTAAATAACCCAGTTAGCTTTATAGATCCTGATGGAAGAAAAGCTATGTCTCCTGTTATGGGAGATTCTTTTGCTCAGAATTCAAATTCTTTCTGGTTTGCCTATGGAAGTTCACTTGATGAAAGGGATAAATTCTTATCTGAAAACCATGGTGGTGGAGTTTCAACATCTTCTCTTTTTAGACAAACGCAGGAATTTAGAAATTTAATGGCTGGAACAAGTGGTACTTTCGGAGAAACACAGACGTATAAAGATATCATGGCTTATCTTGCACAACCATCATATTTCCAAGGAATTGATTTTTCAGGATTTGGAAATGATGAGAAAGAACCTTTGCAAAAAAAACAAAAAGAACAATGGGACTTAGATGGTGATGGAAGAATAAATTTAAAAGAAGCAAATAATTGGTATCGAAATGGGAAAGGTAAGCCTATAACTTTAGACGCAAGTAAATTAGATTTAAACTTTATTGATACTTCAAGTTGGAAAAAAGATGAAATACACACTGTTCAAACCTTATTTAGTTCTGGTGAAGGCCGTGTATTAGGTAATATAACAATGAAATACTTAGGAAATAATAAAGTTATCATTTTTCCTGATACTTACAATTTTGAACAACATGGAGATTTTTTTGACAGTCCAATAAGAAATGCAGCAACAGTATTTGGTAAATGGAAAGCTGGAGACGGGATACAATACCAAATAAATTTCAAAGGAAGTAATACAATAATTCATCAACTAAAACCCACAAGAGTTTACCCATAAATTTTAAATATGAAAAATATAATTTTTTTTTATCTCTTATTACTTATTTGTAATAGCTGCAATAATTCAGATTCAAATAAAAATGCTCCTAGAAATTATGTATTTATTTCAGAAGGAGGCAGTCAAAATAGAGTTATGCAAAATAACAAGCTAATCATAGACAGTGGAGCTGTAGACTTTAAATTCAATAGTGATTTTATTGTTTTTTCGAAAGATACAACTTATTCTATGACACCCAATAAGATTAATAAATCTGATTTAATTTATTACATATATGATGTTAATAAAAATATTTTATATAGGGAACTGACAATCGATAAATTTAAAGAGATTATTAATAATAAAAGACTTAATAATCTAGATATAAGTAAATAAAAATCTTGTCGAGTTATACTTCTTGACTTTAAATCATATGATGGAAATTACAGCCGTACATAAATTTTACGATGAGGTCTTTCAGGAAGTGGCGATAGAGGCTCTTATAATACAGAATTAGCACCCGAAACTTATTCCGGGAAGGAAGCATATGATATCCTTCAGCAGGTGGTGAACCCTGAGTATGATTTTGCGCAATCTGATTTTTCGGGATTTGGTGGTGATGAGAAGCCTGTGAGAATGTATATGTCGGATATCGGAAGATGGGGCATTATTGACCCACTGGCAGAAACCTCGAGAAGGTTTAGTCCTTACAACTATGCTTTAAATAACCCTGTTAGCTTTATAGATCCTGATGGAAGAAAAGCTACATCTCCTGTTATGGGAGATTCTTTTGCTCAGAATTCAAATTCTTTCTGTTTACCTATGGAAGTTCAGTTGATGAAAGGGATAAAATTCTTATCTGAAAACCATGGTGGCGGAGTTTCAACATCTTCTCTTTTTGGGCAAACGCAGGAATTTAGAAATTTAATGGCTGGAACAAGTGGCACCTTCGGAGAAACACAATGGTACAAAGACATCATGGCTTATCTTGCAGAACCAGACTATTTTCAAGGAATTGATTTTTCAAAGTTTGGAAATATTGATCCAACACCGAAAAGAAAATATCTTCAACAAACAACCAATTCTTATTTTGGAGCGATTGAAAGTGTAGATCAATATCAATTAGATCATGCAAACTGGACTGATGAATATCAAGGGACAATGGAGTTTTTAGGAAATCTGAAAGAATACTTTGACTCTGCAGGTGATAATTTAGGAGGGGCTGGCTACGGTAGTTTTGCTATTGATAATTTAAAAACAGTAAAAGATATTGTTGAAAAATTTAAAGCATTTAATCCAAGTTTAGGATCAGTAGTAGGTGCAATAGTAGGTGTCGTTGGAACTTCAATCAATTTAGAAGGCGATAGATTTGGTCAAATAATGGATATTTATAAAAATGCTGATTATCGATATGATCAGCTACATAAACACAATCCAATGTTTGATAAAGGTGTAACTGTCAATGTTAATGTAATCATTGGGACAAATGGAGGAGGATATACTAACATTTCTATATTTGATATATCTACACACAGATATTTAAGTGGGGGACAAATTGTCCATAGAAAATAATAAGATTAAAATGAAAATTAAAATATTATATTTATCACATACAATAACAGCATTAATCATTTTTGCTTTTAGGATTTTTTATAGTTCATCGAATAATAATATTTTTAAAAATATTTATAATTTATTTAATTATAAAATGCCAGAAATTAAATCCTTAGTGTATTTTTTTCTCATCATGTCACTTTTTGCTAATGGATTTTTAAACAGGAGAAATATTATTAATCAAGTTTTAATAGGTATTCTTATAATAGTAAATTGTTTAATTATTACTTTATCTATAAAAGTATGGTAAAATAACTAGTGGTTAATTTAAAAACACCAGTGGCAGCGCAGAAGTTCTTGAAGAAAACAATTATTATCCTTTTGGGTTGAAGCATGAAGGATACAATGCTCAGCCGGGAAATCCAGCCTATAATTACGCTTATAATGGCAAGGAATTGCAGAAGGAAGCAGGCTGGAGCGATTATGGAGCGAGAATGTATATGTCGGATATCGCAAGATGGGGCGTTATTGATCCACTGGCAGAGACCTCGAGAAGGTTTAGTCCTTACAACTATGCTTTAAATAACCCTGTTAGCTTTATAGATCCTGACGGAAGAAAAGCTATGTCTCCTTTTATGGGAGATTCTTTTGCTCAGAATTCAAATTCTTTCTGGTTTGCCTATGGAAGTTCACTTGATGAAAGGGATGATTTTTTAGCTGAAAACCATGGTGGTGGAGTTTCAATATTGTAAATATTAGGTGATAGCTTGATGGAATTGACAAAAATACTATATATTCTTACTTATCATTTACATCCAAATTATAATAATTCCACGCCGCAACAAAAATGCCCGCAGTTTCCGTTCTCAATCTTTGATTTCCTAGAGAAACTGCTTTTACATGACGGTCAGCCAGGAGCATAATTTCCTTTTCGGAAAAATCGCCTTCAGGGCCGATAAGGAAAGTGATGTGGTTGAGTGTGGGGATTTCCTTTAATGTGATTCTATGAAGATTTTCATGACAATGCGCTACAAAAGTATTTTCGGGAGTGATGCTTTTTAAGAAATCCTGAATTTTAATGCTGTCATTAATGACCGGAAAATGAAATCTCAAACTTTGCTTGGAAGCAGCTATTGCCTGTTTTCTCAGTTTATCGATATTCAGGTTTTTGCGCTCTGTTTTTTCAGTCTGTAAAATGGTAATTTCTGAAATGCCCATTTCCACCGCTTTTTCAATAAAAAATTCGATACGGTCGATATTTTTAGTAGGAGCAATCGCAATATGTAATGCAGGATGAAAGTTTGGCAAATCGGTTTTGATGTGATCTACAGCAATATTTGCTTTTTTGCCTTCAATCATCAGTTTTCCGGAAGCGAGATTTCCTTTTCCGTCGGTTACGTGAATTTCTTCACCTTCCTTCATCCGAAGAACTTTTACAATGTGTTGTTGTTCTTCATCATTGATCGTTACTTGATTTCCTTCAATCTCTCCGTAGAATAGTTTCATTACAAATCGTATTTTGCCGTTGCACTGGTTCTTAAATCCGTAAATTCTCCCCGTTCAAATTTGAGTTGAGCCACCATGGCAATCATTGCGGCATTATCGGTCGTGTATTCAAATTTTGGAATGTAGATATTCCAGCCGAGTTTTTCGTGATTGTCTTCCATGGCTTTCCTTAATGCTGAATTGGCCGAAACGCCACCGGCAATGGCAACTTCTTTAATATCTAAATCTTTTGCTGCTTTTTCCAGTTTATTCATCAGGATTTCAATGATTGATTTCTGAACGGAAGCACACAGGTCATTCAGATTATTTTTAATAAAGTCCGGATCTTTTCTTACTTCTTTCTGGATGAAATACAATACGGAGGTTTTGATTCCGCTGAAAGAATAATCGTAATTTTCAAGCTTCGGCTTATTGAACTTAAAAGCATCGGGATTACCTTCTTTCGCGAGCCTGTCAATGATAGGCCCGGCAGGATAATCAAGGTCAAAGATCTTTCCGATTTTGTCGAAAGCTTCTCCGGCGGCATCGTCGGTTGTTTTTCCGATAATTTCCATGTCAAAATAGTCCTTTACCAGGACGATCATTGTGTGTCCACCGCTTACCGTAAGGCATAAAAAAGGGAATTTCGGCGGCATAGGATTTGCATCCTCAATGAAATGCGCTAAAATATGCGCCTGGAGGTGATTTACTTCAATTAAAGGAACATCTAAGCTCATTGCCAAAGACTTAGCAAAGGAAGTTCCTACCAGAAGAGATCCCAAAAGTCCGGGTCCGCGGGTAAAGCCTATCGCGGAAATTGCATTTTGTTGTATATTTGCTTTAGTTAGAGATTTTTCAACAACCGGAATGATATTTTGCTGATGAGCACGTGATGCAAGCTCAGGAACAACACCGCCATATTCTTTATGGATCGCCTGATTTGCAGCAATGTTCGACAGAATAGAATTTCCCTTGATGATAGCTGCTGATGTGTCGTCGCAAGACGATTCAATACCTAAAATTATAGAGTCGCTCATAATAATGGCAAAGTTAGAGAATAATAACGAGAATGAGAACAAAAAATCGGTAGCTGAAAACTTAGGTAATCAGGTACAAAAGGTGGTTGAAAATGCCGGAGACAAAGTAAAGGAGACCGTGAAAGAGGCTTCTGAACTTGCTTCTGATGCCATTAAACATCCTGTGGAAACTGCTGAAGAATTCGGAAAACAGGCTGTAAAAGATGTTACCAGTTACTCATGGTGGGCGCGTCTGCTTTTGATTCTGTTCTGGCTTGGACTCGGACTTGTGGTTTCCATTTTTATTGCGATAAATCTTCCTGTCACCAAGCAATGGGCCGCAGATCAGGCTTTGCAGGTTGTAAACCGGGATTTCAAAGCGCAGATGTCAACAGAAAGTGTTGAGGTCAATTTTTTCGGAAATGTAAAGGTTAAAGGGTTAAAAATCAAAGACTACAAGGGATACGATTTTATTCAGTCAAAAGAATTTATTGCCAATTCAAACTGGCTTTCTCTGTTTAGAAATATCACTAAAAATAATTCGTTAAGCTTTAATTCATTAACCTTAAAAAATGCTGATGTAAAAGTCATTACCTATAAAGGAGACAGTATTTCAAACTTTATCCGTTTCACGCAATTATTCGACAGCGGAAAGAAAAGAGATCCCAATAAACCTCCTTTTCAGCTGGATTCGAGACTGCAGATTCTGGATTCTAAAGTTTCCATTGTTAATTTAAATTCTCCCGGTGAAAAAGGAAAATGGCTGACAGCGACTAATTTTAGTCTTAAAGCGCCTAACGTAAAAGTTAATGGTAGAAATATTTCCGCAATTATTAACAATATGTCTTTTACGACAAAAAGATGGGGGAAATCCCATTTCGTAGACACGTTTTCAACGGAATTCTCCATGACTCCGGAATATCTTGCTTTAAAAGACCTTACTTTAAATACAGATCATTCGCTTTTACAGGGAGATATTAAATTTAACCTTCAGGACGACGGATCATGGTCAGATTTTGCCGATAAAGTGAAATGGGAAATGAATCTGATCCAGGGAAGCCAGTTGAGCGGCTACGATATCAGTTATTTTGTGACCAACTGGGATAATTTTAAGCCGTTTAACATCTCCGGAAAAATGGCGGGTCCTCTGAATGATTTTAAACTTGATAATTTCCTGATCAGAAATCCTGATGTGAATATTGCCACAAAATCAATGAAGGTCAACAAGCTGTTAAAAGGTAATTTTTTAATTGAAACCAATGATCTTTCTGCAGATTTTACCTATAAAGATCTGAAAGCAATGATGCCTACATTCATTTCCCAGAAGATGAAAAATTTTGCTGATGATTTTGGAAAATTAAAATATAACGGAACCGCAAGCGTGAATCCTAATCGGGTGTACGTGGCAAGCGGAAATTTGATGACAGGTATCGGGCAGGCAAAAATCACCCAGTTTTCTTTAACGGATTACAGCTCCTCAATGCCTAAATATGTCGGAATTGCTGAGGTTAAAGATTTAAATACTTCCGTTATTACAAAAAATAAATCAGTAGGTTTAATTTCGGGAAGATTTGATGTCAATGGTCAAAGCTTCGATGTGAATACCATGAGGATTAACACCAAATCCAGGATTACCAGTATTGAGATCATGAATAAAGAGATCAATAATGTGTACCTGGAGGGTCTTCTGGATCATAAAAAATATAGCGGACTCATCACAGTCAATGATGAACAGGCAAAAGCAAATATTAAGGGATTAATTGATTTCAGCACTTCAAGAATTTCGATGAATGTGAATGCGGATGTCAATTATCTCAATATGAATTACTTTACCAATACTCCCGGAACCCAGGTGTTAAGCGGAAGAGTAAACGGAAAAATGGCCATGTCGTCAATCAATGATTTGACTTTAGATGTTGAAGCCAATGGGATAAATTTTGCTACGGCGACTCAGAAATATTCAATTCCAAGTGCCAAGCTGAAAACTTTTATTGAGAATGGTGGTCGCGTCATCGATGTTGATGCACCGGGAGCTGCCAACGGTAAAATTTCAGGGAGATATAATCTTGGCGATCTCGCCGGAATGGTTGAGAACGGATTAAATAAAATCCTGGTGGGACCAGCTCCTAGAAGAATGTACAGAGGACAGAGCTTTGCCATGAACTTTGATGTTCAGCAAGGTTTAGTAAGTTATTTCCTTCCGGATCTTAAATTGCCGCAGGGCGCAAAAATTGAAGGTCAGTACGACGGAAATTCTAATAATCTTATTTTAAATCTGGATGCTGCCTCATTAAAATATATCATGACAAAAAAACAGGAAATCACCGAGGCCGATAAAGCGCTGGCCGCCGCAAATCCTGCATATACCATCAATGAGAGAGACAATATCACCAGAGACAGTGCGATGGTAGACAGTGTCATGGTAAGAATCAATACGGCAAATCTCAATGAGCAGATTTTTGCTAAGATCAATAGGCTGCAATACAATAAAAACATTATCAAAGATCTTACATTGAGCGGCCGCAATGAAAATAATACCATTCTTCATCTGGCAACGAAATTTAAACATGGAAGCCCCGAAGATGAACTGGATGATAATCTGAAAGAATATGCTATCAATATCAATCAGTCTACCAATGCAGGAGGTGATTTTGTTTTCCGTTTTGAACCTACGGAAGTGAAATTCAATGATGTGACCTGGGCTATTGATACGAGTCCCGAGCTTAATCATTCTATCACTTACCGTAAAAAGGAAAAAGATTTTGATATCAGAAATCTGAGAATCTATTCCGATAAAAGCGCATTGTTTGTAAAAGAAGCCCAGTTCAAATCGGCCAAAGATTTTTATCTTGATGCGGAAGTCAACGATTTTGCCATTGAAAAACTCATGGAAATGCAGCCGGGAGGAAATTCAATGAATATAAAAGGTCTGGCCAAGGGAAATGTGAAAATCAGGATGGATAAAAGTACGCTTCAGCCATTAGTGGATATGACGATCGACAATATTATGATGAACGGAAATGACATGGGAGATATCACGATTTCCGCAACCAACAGTTTCTCATTAAATGTATACGATATAGATATTAAAGTAAACTCCGCTGGTGTTATCGGAAATAACAGCCTTCATGTGACCGGTACGGTGAATAACAATACTTCTTCACCGACAATTGATCTTACGGCTGAAATGAAAGATTTTGATGTTGCTTTCGCTCAACAGTTTGTAACTACCGTTTTTGATAATTTAAGAGGTAAGGCAACAGGAGATCTTAAAATTACCGGAAAGTTCAGTGATTTGGATTATAGCGGGGATATTGCCTTGAAAGGATTCGGGCTTAAGCTCCTGTTTACAGGTGTAGATTATTCATTTGATGATACGGTAATTCCCTTAACTAAAGGTCTGGCTATTCTCAATAATATCGAAGTTCACGACGGAAGAACCAATTCAAAAGGAAATATTTCAGGAGCGATACAGTTTGAAACCCTTTCTTCATTGGGCGTCAACCTGGTGATGCGTGCTGATAATTTATTAATCTTAAATACAACTCAGAAAGACTATGATCTTTTCTGGGGAAGAGTGTACGGACAGGGAGATCTGTATGTTGACGGTCCGGTTTCGGGCTTAAGTCTTTCCACTCCGAATATGAAAGCGCTTAGCGGTAGTACTTTCACTTTCAATTCTGGTTCAACGTCCAATGTAGAAGAGTTTAAAATGCTGAGATTCCTTAAAGAAGGGAAAGATGGTCTTGTAACTTTAGAAGAAAAGAAAAAATCCGGGGCCAATATGAATATTGATTTTGCCCTCGATGTTGATAAAGGAACTACAGTGAATGTATTGATAGGCGATGATGTTGGAAATATTACGGTAAAAGGTGCTGCTGAAAAACTGCGTTTCCAGATGAGTCGTCAGGGTAATATAGCCATGAACGGAACGTATAAAGTCGAAAACGGAACGTTTGTCTCTAAGGCAATCCTTAACAAGACTTTCCAGATCGAAAAAGGCAGCAGCATCAGATGGGATGGTGATGCGATGAAGCCTGCGCTGGATATTACGGCAAATTATGTAAGAATGGTTTCCAATGCAGGTGAATACCTGAATATGGGAAGCCTGCAGCCAATCAGTATTCTGCTTCAGGCTAATATTACACAGTCTCTTGTAGATCCTAAAGTTGATCTCGATGTGACGGCATTGGATGTTTCCAGTCAGGTAAAAGAAACACTGGCAGCCAAAATGAGCCAGGAAGGTGAAAAAGTACTGCAGTTCGGGTCTATATTGCTCCTAAACAGCTTTAATGTTTCTAAAACCGGTGGAGTAGATGTAGATGTTGCAGGTGTTGCCGAATCTTCCGGATACAATATGCTTTTAAAGCAATTAGGGTCTGTTCTTAATACCATGAGTAATGAGTTCCAGATTGACCTTAATTATGTAAAAGGTGACCAGTATTCCAACACCGGAGACCGTGCAAATGCGGGGGTAAGTTTTGCGCTTTCACCGAGAGTAAAAGTAAAGACCGGCTTGGGAATTCCTCTTACCAAAACTGAAAATACTGAGACCAACTATCTCTCCGGAGAGGGAACTATTGAATACGATATTTCCAAAAAAAATGACGGAAGTCTTATTTTGAGAGGCTATTCAAAACCGTCAAATATTGGTGTCATTAATGGCGCCGGATCCAACGGAACTGCTAATCAGGCCTATGGAGGGGGTATTGTCTGGAGCAAGAGCTTTAATTCTTTTTTCAAAAAGAAGAAAAAAGATAAAAAACCATCTGAGGATAAGACAGAAATAAAAACAGATTCCACAAAATCAGCCACAAAATAATCCTTATTCTATAATGATTTTTCTCATACGTGTTAATTATTGTTAATATTTGATATAATTTTTTTAGTTAAATTATTTTTTATAAATTTGCAAAAAATACATTGTTTTTTTAAGAAAATTGTAATTTAACTAATATGAACTATCAACTGGACGAAATAGACAAGAAAATTCTTGATTTCTTAGTAGAAAACACAAGAATGCCTTTTACAGAAATTGCCAAGCAGATGGATGTTTCTGCAGGTACAATTCATGTAAGAGTGAAAAAGATGGAGGATGCAGGTATTATTTTGGGATCATCTCTTAACATCGATTACGGAAAGCTGGACTATCATTTCACGGCTTTTATCGGAATTCTTTTAACAAAATCAAACAGAACACAAGAGGTTTTGAAAGAATTGTCAACTATTCCAAATGTGATCGAAGCAAGCGTTATTTCCGGAAAATATAATATTTTCTGCAAAGTGAGAGCTAAAAATACGGATGATGCCAAGAGAATTATCTATCAGATTGATGATATTCAGGATGTAATGAGAACGGAAAGTATGATTTCTATGGAAGAATACCTAAGTGATAAAAACAGACTGATCAACGCAATCTCTGTATAATCTGATTTTTCAAAAGAATTATATAAAAGAACTTATGAAATCTCTCATAAGTTCTTTATTTTTGTACTTATGGAAGAATACAGCTATTTTGACGAAAATCCTAAAAAAGGATGGGGATTTATTCTGGCATTTGCAGCGTTGATGCTGTTTACTTTAATGGGATTCGGAATCGATCTTGATGAATATTTGCAGCACGAATATCTTCACATCCCCAGATGGTATTTCTTTGTAATTTTTGCCGTTGATGCCTTAATGGCTATAAGTCTGGTCTTAATGTTTTTCTACCGTAAAATAGGGATTTTTGCCTTTCCCACGTTATTGGTTTTACATTTCTTTATGCACAATTATTATTTGTCTACATTCCTTTACACAGATGTGACCAATCTTTTCCTTTTTACAGGTTTTGGGATGTTGGCGATTATTCCGAAATGGAAGTTTTTCAGATGATTTTTGTAAATACTAAAAGATAAAGAGATTAAAGATAATTTTTAATAATATCAATAGAAGCGGGCTTTAGCTTTCTTGTTTCAATATATTAAGGCTTTAGCCAAACTTTATAAATTAATTTAATCCTTATAACAAAAAAAGTCTCCAAAATGGAGACTTAAATATATTTGAATCTTATGTAATTAAGCTAAAATTCTTTTTACTGCTTCTTTTACCGCAGCTGAATCAATTTTATATTTCTTCATCAGTTCAGCAGGCGTTGCAGACTCTCCGAATGTATCATTCACCGCAACGAATTCCTGTCTTGTGGGTTTTCTTCTTGCCAGCATTCCGGCAATAGATTCTCCAAGTCCTCCTAAATAATTATGTTCTTCAGCCGTTACAATCTTTCCTGTCTTTTCAACCGATTTTAAGATGATTTCTTCATCCAAAGGCTTAATTGTATGGATATTGATCACTTCGCAAGAAATTCCTTCTTTTTCAAGCTCATCAGCTGCCACTAAAGATTCCCAAACCAAATGGCCTGTTGCAACGATTGTCACATCAGTTCCTTCCTGTAACATGATCCCTTTTCCGATCTCGAAAGGCATATCTTCAGGAATAAAAACAGGAACTACCGGTCTCCCGAATCTTAAATAAACAGGACCTTCAAAATCAGCGATTGCCAATGTTGCGGCTTTTGTTTGGTTGTAGTCGCAAGGGTTGATTACCGTCATTCCCGGAAGCATTTTCATCATACCGATGTCTTCCAATACCTGGTGGGTAGCTCCGTCTTCCCCTAAAGTAAGACCTGCGTGGGAAGCACATATTTTTACATTTTTATTGGAATAAGCGATAGACTGACGAATCTGATCATACACTCTCGATGTAGAGAAGTTGGCAAAAGTTCCTGTAAAAGGAATTTTACCGGTAATGCTTAATCCTGCAGCAAGACCCATCATATTCGCTTCTGCAATACCCGTCTGAAAGAACCTTTCAGGAGCTTTTTCAATGAATTTCTCCATTTTTAAAGATCCGATAAGGTCTGCACATAGTGCTACAACATTTGGATGAGTATCTGCAAGTTCAGCAAGTCCGGCTCCGAATCCTGAACGTGTATCTTTTTTTTCTGTATATGTAAATTTCATGAGGATTTTAAATTTTATAATTGATTAATGATGAGTGATAATTGATTTGGAAATTATTCATCAATTATCACTTATCATTTATTATTAATAATCAGCAGGAGCTTCTAAATACAATTGTTTGAAGGCTGTGTCCAGTTGCTCATCATTAGGAGCTTTACCATGCCAGGCGTGAGATCCCATCATGAAGTCAACGCCATTACCCATCTGAGTATGCAGAATGATCGCTACCGGCTTTTCTTTTCCGGTTTCAGTTTTTGCTTTTTCAAGGATCGCAATGACCGCTTCAAGATCGTTACCGTTTTTCTCTTCAAGAACCGTCCATCCGAAAGCCTCAAGCTTTGCATGAAGATTTCCTAAAGAAAGTACATTGTCTGTACTTCCGTCGATTTGCTGTCCGTTGTAATCGATTGTAGAAATAATATTGTCAACTTTTTTAGATGCGGCATACATGAAAGCCTCCCAGTTCTGGCCTTCCTGCAATTCACCGTCTCCCTGTAAAGTATATACCAAAGAAGTATCTCCGTCTAATTTCTTGCCCTGAGCTGCACCTAAAGCAACCGAAAGACCCTGACCCAAAGATCCAGAAGCCACTCTGATTCCCGGAAGTCCTTCGTGAGTTGTCGGGTGTCCTTGTAATCTGGAATCTAATTTTCTGAAAGTTCTCAGTTCGTCCACCGGGAAAAATCCGAATCTGGCTAAAGTAGAATAGAATACCGGAGAAATATGCCCGTTTGAAAGATAAAAATGATCTTCATTCTTACCCTCCATGGAGAAAGGAAGTTTATAGTTCATTACCTTCCCGTAAAGCGCTGTAAAGAATTCAGTACAGCCTAAGCTTCCACCTGGGTGACCGGAATTCACAGCGTGAACCATTCTTAAAATGTCTCTTCTGATTTGCGTAGTAAGAGATTTTAACTCTTCGATGCTTTTACTCATTGCTTAGAATTTATATGCACACAAATCTACAATTTTTTAACGGCTTACGGAAATGTAAAAACCCGGATTTGTACCCGGATTTTAATCTTTTGGTGTATTTTTAATGATAAGTATTTTTAATTTTAAGGTAATTTGATTTTATATTTAATAATCTGATGAAGCATGAGTTAAATGTAATCAGATTTTTATCATTACGATATTTTTCATTTGGAAATGATAAGTAAAATGTAATAAGCGTGTATAAAACGTAAATTATTTTCTCCTGATCAGCCAAAGTCCGACAAATGTCAGTAAACCATTAATAATTAACAGTTCCAATCCTATTTTAAATTCTCCGAAAAGTGTTTCCTGGTATTTGTCGATAAAGAAAGAGATCAACGGTGCTGCAATACATACAAAAGGAACCAGTTTATCCTTCACTTTATATTTCGTGAAAATTCCAAAAGCAAATAAACCTAAAAGTGGTCCGTAAGTAAATCCTGCAAGCTTAAGGATTAACCCGATCATCGAATTGTCATTGATCACTTTAAAAATAATGACCATTATTAAGAAAGACAGCGCAACCAAAAGGTGAATGTTTTTTCTGAATTTTTCCTTTTTCCCGTCATCCCAATGTGTTTTTTCTCGCATTCCGAAAATGTCAATACATAGAGATGAGGTAAGTGCTGTCATTGCACCGTCTGCACTTGGAAATAAAGCTGAAATCAATGCAATGATAAAAATGATTGAGATAAACGGCGGCATATGATGTAAAGCAATATCCGGAAACAGTTGATCACCCGCACTGGAAACACTTTCCTGTGCACCGTAAAGATGCAAAAGTCCTCCCATATAAAGGAACAATGAGATAACACCTAGCAGAATAAATCCAAGCGTAACCATGTTTTTCTGAGAATCTTTCAATCTTGTTACCGAAAGACTTTTTTGCATCATTTCCTGGTCGATTCCTGTCATGGTGATGGTGATGAAAGCTCCAGCAAGGATTTGTTTGAGGAAGAAACTTTTCTGATTAGGATCGAAATCAAAAATTTTAGTGTACCCCTTTTCATTCATTGCCGTAAAGCTGTCGCCCAGGTTCAGGCCAAGGTGATTTAACATATATACGGTGCAAATGATCAGTCCCAGCAGCATACATGAGGTTTGCAGGGTATCTGTCCAGACAATGGTTTTTACACCTCCTTCATAAGTATAAAGAATGATCATCGCCAGAATAATCAAAGTCGTAACAATAAAAGGCACGCCAAGACTGTCAAGAATGGAAACCTGCAGGATATTGACAACAAGGTATAATCTTGCAGTGGCACCAACGAGCCTTGAAACAATAAAAATCCATGCCCCTGATTTATAGGAAAGCTGTCCCAGTCTCTGCTGAAGATAGCCGTAAATGGACGTAAGTTTCAGTCTGTAATACAGAGGAAGGAGAATGTAAGCAACAACAATGTAACCTATCAGATAACCTAAGGTGATCTGTAAATAGGAAAACTTATCATTTCCTACGGCGCCCGGAACGCTCACGAAAGTAACACCCGATAAGGATGTTCCGATCATGCCAAAGGCAACGAGCATCCAGTTACTTTTTCTGTTTCCGATAAAGAAACTTTCATTATCACTTCCTTTTCCGGTTTTGTAGGCTACCCAGAGCAGCAATGCGAAATAGACAATGATAATGGATAATAAAATAATCGGAGACATGTTCTGTTAAATTAAAATTTTAGCAAATATAGTTTTTTTATACGCTGTTCAAAAAATAAAAAAACCTTCCGGATCCGTACCGAAAGGTTGTCTTTTTGAAAAATTAAGGTTGATATTAAATCTTATCTATTTTAGCTTCAACCTCAACTTAGGCCTGTGTCTGATTTACCAAAACATCCTGAAGCTCCTCATGTTTCTGGAAAGTAGCTTTTGCAAAAGGACACAGCGGAATGATGGTTTTATTGTTTTTTCTTGCAAAATCTACCGCAGCCAAAAGCATTTCTTTGCCAACACCTTTACCGTTGTATGCTTCTTCCACTTCAGTATGATCAATAATGAACCGCCCGTCTCCTGCCCAGGTATAGGTCATAAGACCAGCATGGTTTCCGTCTATGAACGCTTCAAAATCTCCGTTTTTTTCGTTGTTTTTTTGTTTTACTTCAATCATGTTATGAAAATTTGGTTAGTATTTCAATATCGTTGGTCAGAATTTTATGAATCGGGCATGCGTCTGCGATGTTTCGCAGTCTTTTGATCTGTTCTTCGTCAAGAACTGTGCCTTCAAAAGTAATGTTTCTCTTAAAAATAGCCCTTTTGGTCAGCGGAAAATTTTCAAGCTCCACTTCCACATTGATTATATCTATATTCCATTCTTTTCTGTCGATATACATTCTGAGTGTTGCTGCCGTGCAGCTTGCCAGCGAAGTTGCCAGAATTTCGAAAGGGTTAAAGCCTTTGTTTTCTCCGCCTTTATCTACCGGTTCATCGGTGATCAGGATATTTTCACCGGCGACAACTTCAGTGTAATATTTCTCTTTGCCTAAACTGGCTTTTACGGTTATAGCCATTATATTGCTGTATTGAATTTATAACTTAATGCTCCGGAAGGGCAAAGGTTAATTTGATTTTTGAGTTCTTCTGCTGTTGCGTTTTCAGGTTTCAGCCAGGGTCTTTCTTTAGGATTATACACTTTAGGAAGTGTTTTTACGCAAACTCCTGCGTGAATACATTTTTTGGGTTGCCAGATGACTGTTATTTCTCCTGCTGCATATTCATGTGTTTCCATATCAATTTCGTTTAAAGTTTTTTATTCTTCTTTAAGGGATACAAATAAGGCATCGCTTAAAGCTTTTAACCTTCCTTTGGAGATCAGGTTGTAATTTGATTTTTAAAATTCAATATTTTATCTTTCAACTCCTTTAGCATTTCAGGCTCAATGACACCGGCTTCCAGATCAAAATTCTCATAGAACTTAGGAAGTGAAAAGGTTTCTTTTACATCTGCCCCGAATTGTGGAAAAAACGTTTTTGCTGTATTCATCACATTTCCGCCACCATATCCACCGGGAGAAGTAGACATGAGAAACATAGGTTTATTCTGAAAGACTTTAACATTGATTCTTGAAGCCCAGTCAAAAACATTTTTAAATGCTACACTGTAAGATCTGTTGTGTTCCGCAAGAGAGCAGATGATTACATCACATTCATCAATCACTTTCAAAAAATGATGGGCCTGATCCGGAAATCCTTTCTTTTCTCGGTCTACGGAAAATACAGGCATGTCGAAATCATTTAAATCAATTAAATTAATCTCCTCATTCTGAAAATCTTTTAAAACAAACTTTACCAGTTCTCTGTTGATGGAAGTGGAAGAGGTGCTTCCTGCAAATGCTAATATTTTCATAGTCTATTGTATTTCTCCCTAAGGTTTTCGGTTTAAAATAGCTTTTGGAAGCGGTACATATTCTTCTTCATCCCCAGGAACAAGAGGAAAAGCTTCATGATTCTGATCGTTCCAGTTTATTTTGGCCTGCTCAATCAGTTCCCTGTCTGAATTTACAAAATTCCAGAATATAAAGCGTTCTTCATCGAAAGGCTCGCCTCCGAAAAGATAAACCGTTCCGTTTTCGCTCATATCAAACTCGCAAAGCTTGGTATCTTTGGCGATCATCAGTTGCTTTGATCCGTAAGAATTTCCATCTGTCGTTACCGTTCCATCCAGCACGTACATGGCGGCTTCACCATAAAGATCTTTTCCGATGCTGATCTTTTTAGCGTCTTTTGTTTTAATTTCAATAAAGAACAGTTTGCTGTGCACCGGAACCGGTGATTTTCTGCCGAATGCCTCGCCTGCAATAAGTTTATACTGAATTCCATCCTCTTCCCAGACAGGTATTTCATCCGCTTCAGTGTGATGAAATGTAGGCTCCGACTGTTCAAGGTGTTTCGGAAGGCCTACCCAGATCTGGAAGCCGTGCAGTCTTTTGTCGGTATGCTTAAGATACTCAGGTGTTCTCTCGGAATGTACCACTCCTTTTCCGGCGGTCATCCAGTTAACAGCTCCCGGCTGAATTTCCACTGCGCTTCCGAGGCTGTCTCTGTGAAAAATTGAGCCTTCCAGAAGATACGTTAAAGTCGAAAGCCCAATATGTGGATGCGGCGGAACCTCAAGATTCTGATAATCTTTAAGTTCGGCAGGTCCCATGTGGTCGATAAAAACAAAAGGGCCAACCGCTCTTTTTTCGCGGAAAGGTAAAAGTCTTCCTACCAGAAAGTTACCGATGTCGGCAGATTTTTCTTCTATAATAAGTCCGATATTTGACATGATTTAATTTAAGCTGATATGATTTAAATGTTTGTATTTCAACTGCTTTATAGTTGGTCGTATCCGTGGAATCTTTCATCTACCACACGTTTCCATTCAGGATTTTTCCTGATGTAGGATTGTATATAGGGACAAAAGGGGAGTGCTTTCTTTTTATGATCTTCAATGTACTGAAGCGTTTTTTCTACAACTGCTTCAGCAGCACCGGTACCGGCAATCAGGAGATCGGATTCTGTATGATTCAGAGCAATTTGGCTTCCCATCTGGCGGTAATCAATGAATGCAGAGCTGCCGTTGAATTCTATTTCAAACCGTTCTCCGGTATTTTGTAAAGGAATATTTTCGAATTCTGACCTCATAGTTTTGTTGTTTAATATAAAGAATATCATCATTTAAAACAATTTTCCGATATCTGTTTTTATGACAAAACTTTATAAACATTTTCCATAAAAATAAGGAAAAATAATAAACTGGATTTAAATTAAGGCTAAATTAATCCGCCAGATATCCAAATCTTCCGATGTTATAATCTTCAAAAGCCTGCATGATTTCTTCCCTTGAATTCATTACAAAAGGTCCGTGCGCATAGATCGGTTCATTCAATGGCATGCCGCTGATAATAAGTATAATGCTGTCTTCCT
Source organism: Chryseobacterium sp. 27AL (assembly GCF_057815395.1). Classification (NCBI taxonomy): domain Bacteria; kingdom Pseudomonadati; phylum Bacteroidota; class Flavobacteriia; order Flavobacteriales; family Weeksellaceae; genus Chryseobacterium; species Chryseobacterium sp. 27AL. The sequence continues at coordinate 261,502 of NZ_JBYRIW010000003.1, forward strand.
GAGCTTCTATGGTAAACGTGTCCCCTTCGTTTTTAAATAAAACTAAATGATTGACAGAGGCTCTTTCGTTGTCATTTACAAGGATGCTTCCTTCGATAACCAGTGCTGCTGTATTGAAATCGGAAGGGAAATTAAATTCCGCTTTTCCGCCTTTGTTAAGTTTTGCATTCATCACATGAACAGGACTGAAAGTAAAAGCCGGGCCTTTCTTGCCATTGTATGTTCCGGCAATAATTTCAATAAAACCATCATTGCCAAGATCAACTTTTGTCATAGCTTCATTCGGAATAGCCTGATATTTCGGGCAACTCATTTTATATACTGCCGGAAGATTGACCCATAACTGAACCATCTGAAAAATTCCTCCTGTCTTTGCCCATTCGGTCTCATGATATTCTTTATGGAGTACTCCTTTTGCGGCAGTCATCCATTGTACATCGCCTTCTCCGATAATTCCACCGCCGCCTGCGCTGTCGTGATGCTGAACTTTTCCTTTATACGCTATCGTAACGGTTTCAAAACCCCTGTGAGGATGTACTCCCACACCACGAGGCTGTTCTGTTCCGTTAAAATGGAATTTTGCATTATAGTCAAGCATAATGAAAGGATCCATTCTTTTCATATCCATCCCCTGAATTCCCGGAATAAAGTTGTGAACTCTGAAGCCATCACCCACAAAGTGAGCCGGTTTCGGAGATACGATCTTTTCTACTGTTTTGGTTGCCATAATATTGTTGGTATTATAAAGCAAAGGTAAATCAAGTAAAAAACGGATACATTGATCTGTGATAATATCGGCCCGGCACATTTGATAAAAGAATCAATGATAAACCGTGAAAGATTTTAACAGTATGATTAAATTTAACAACAAACCATGGTAAAAAGATTCGTTATTAATTTTTTAATTATTTCATGAAAATCATAAACGCTAAGTTTTCATTTTTCAGATTAAATTGTTTAAGAAAGCAAAGATGGCAGATTTCTTCTGCTATTAAGCGTGATCTTAGTCATCCGTCTTAGTCCGAGAATGTTTGACTGGTAATTTGGTTGGATCGGTACCTACCTATCCAATTACGATTCTTTAGATTTCATATTTTTTCCATCCGAAATATGGAGCCTGCGGAAAACGAAACCGGAAATAATGGTGAGAATACCAATGGTCAGAAATGTATATCGAAAAGCATTGTGAGGTTCGCCGTGGATTAGATCGGTATTTTCAAAAATCTTTAGCACGATCAATCCAAATGCAATTCCGAAACCGATCGCCAGCTGCTGATTGACTGATAAAAGAGAGTTTCCACTGCTGGTCTGGAAATTTCGCAGATCGGCAATAGAAATTGTGTTCATCGAGGTGAACTGGATAGAATTAAAAAATCCCAATATGGCAATGATCGGTACAAACCAATATAAAGAAGTATTGATGTCAGGAATGGCTAATAAACAAATCAGGGTTCCTATGATAAATGTATTAATCATGAGGGTCTGGCGGTAACCGAATTTATCTAAAATTTTGATCACATACGATTTTCCGAAGATGGCTGTAAGGGCCATAGGAGCGATGATCCAACCGGAAGTCACTGCTGATTGCTTGTAAGCAATCTGTATCATCAGTGGCAGCAATAACGGAACGGAACTGATTCCCAGTCTTGTGGCCAGGTTTCCTACAATTCCTACCCGGAAAGTTCTCACCTGGAATAGGTTTAAAGGAAAAATAGGACTTTCATCTCTTTTTGCATGACGGTAATAATAATACATAAACAGGAATCCCAAAATGAAAACAATGAGAACCGGCGTTGTATTCTGAAGATCTCCGAAAAGTTCGAGAGAAATTGAAAGCAAAAGAGATGCAGCGGCAAAAATCAAAAATCCTTTGAGGTCAAAATCGACATCTGCAGATTTATAATTAGGCATGAATTTTAGACCTAATGTTATTCCTAAAATCCCGATGGGAATATTGATGAGGAAAATCCAGTGCCAGGAAAGATAGTCAACCATATATCCTCCGACCAACGGACCCAATACAGGACCAATCAGAGCAGGAATAATGGCAAAGTTCATCGCTTTCAGCAATTCGTTTTTATCAAATGTTTTGATCAGGGCTAATTTACCCACAGGGGTCATAAGGCTGCCACCGATCCCCTGAAGAACCCTCGAAATAACAAGGTGTGTAAGGTTTTGTGAGATAGCACAGAACAGCGATCCGAGACTGAACAATACAATAGATACTATAAAAACTTTTTTTGTACCAAACCGGTCTGCCAAAAATCCGCTGGCGGGCATGAATACTGCTAACGTCAATACATAACTGATGATCGCATTCTGCATATTGAGCGGTGATTCCTTCAGGTCACGGGCGATCGCAGGAAGTGAAGTGTTAAGAATGGTAGAATCCAGCATCTGCATAAAGATCGCGGTTGCCAGAATGAGTGGTAATGTTTTTTTTATTGAATTGGGTTGTGAAACTACTTCTGACATTTTTCTGAGTACTGGAAATCATTATCCAGGTTTATTTAGTTCGAGAATAAATAATGTTATGTGAAGCAATATTTGTTCCTTTAGATCTTTAATCTAAAAAAATTGACGGAGATTGGATTGTTATGTGATTGTAATTCTGATATTATAATAAAAAGTCCCGCGAGTTTCGCAGGACCTTAAAATTTATCTTCTTGGTTTTTCAACACCTTTCCATTCGTCGCCGGCTTTTCTGTACTGGCTCAGTTCGAAAGTTTTGAAATCTTTTGTTTTATACTCAATGTTGTCTGTATTTTGCTCAAACGGCATGATGTAGTAGTAATCTGCATCGGTTCTGTCTGTTTTGGTGCCTTTTTTTACAGAAGGTACATATTTAGAGAATTTATAGCTCGGAAGATATTGCTTAACTCTTGCGTAAAAAGCTTTATTCTCTTTCTCATCAGGGATGATGTCTACAATATTGAAGCTGTCTTTCTTTTTGTCGATCCAAAGATAATAGGTTTTGTCTTCACCTGTATTTCTGTTGGTAGAATTGAAAGCGAAAAGCTCTTTCGGTACCAGTTCTTTGATCTTTTCGGCATCTACTTTTGTATAATACTGTCCTTTTGAAGGATCAACGTATGTCTCAAGGTTATACATCAAAACAGAATTATTCTCAAGATTTTTATTTTTAAAATATTGATTCAGAGATAATTCTGCTGTTTCTCTTAGTTCTTTTCCTCGTGCATCCAGTTTTTTAGTAGGGTTCTGAGGGTTTACTTTTTTTACGAATTCGTATAAAACTTTAGGCTTTATGTCTTTAAGGTGAGGATATGTTTTCAGCTGCTCCGCTTTTACCAGCCAATAGTACTGTTGATAAAAGTCGTCTTTATCAGCATCCTTAACACTTTTATACACCATTGCAAGTTTTTTGGAGCTAAGATATTTGCCATATTTTCCCTGCCCGAAAGCCAAAGTCATGGATAATAAAGCAAATAAGAGAGTAATGTTTCTTCTCATTTTTTTATAATTGATTTTTCGTTTTCCAAATATAATTATTTATTAGATAATATTTTTGATTAACGGTTAAATTCTGACAATATTATTAAGGTTAATTCAAAAAAAAATCCTGTATCGCTACAGGATTAATAAATTTTGAATATCCGGCCCCAGCCAAAGACAAACTTTTCATAAAAGACTTTTTAGCTGGTAAATGGTAAATAATAATTATCCACGAATTTCAATTCACAATTCACCATTGACAATTCACTTTTACATCTTGGCTGTTTCTGCACTTTCACTATATGACGTTTCGTGTACCTTCACAGCTCTTCCGCTCGGATCATTCATATTTTTGAATGCTTCATCCCATTCCAACGCAATGGGAGTAGAGCAGGCAACGGAAGGAACGGATGGCACAGTAGCCGCGGCAGTTTCACTTGGAAAGTGCTCTTCAAAGATGGTTCTGTAGCGGTATTCCTCTTTATTCTGCGGCGTGTTTAAAGGAAATCTGAATCTGGCATTGTCCATCATTTCATCGGTCACTTCTTTTTCAGCAACAGCTTTTAATGTGTCAATCCATGAATAGCCGACACCATCTGAAAACTGTTCTTTCTGTCTCCATGCGATCGATTCAGGAAGGAGGTCTTCAAAAGCTTTCCGCAATACCCATTTTTCAATTTTTCCTTCTTTTGCATTTACCATTTTATCTTGAGGATTGATGGCCATGGCAATATCCATAAATTCTTTGTCTAAAAAAGGAACGCGGCCTTCAATGCCCCAGCTCATTAACGCTTTATTGGCTCTCAGGCAGTCGTAAAGGTGAAGCTTTCCTAATTTTCTCACTGTTTCATCATGGAATTCTTTTGCATTTGGTGCCTTATGGAAGTATAAATATCCTCCGAACAATTCATCAGAACCTTCACCTGAAAGCACCATTTTGATTCCCATCGATTTAATCACTCTTGCCAGAAGATACATAGGAGTCGAAGCTCTTACCGTGGTAACATCATAAGTTTCCAGATGGTAAATTACATCACGAATGGCATCGAGACCTTCCTGAACGGTAAAATTAACTTCATGATGCACAGATCCTATATAATCGGCAGCTTTTTTGGCCGCCGCAAGATCCGGAGATCCCACAAGCCCTACCGCAAAACTGTGAAGCCTTGGATACCATGCTTCCTGGGTATCTCCGCTTTCTACTCTCTGTCTCGCAAATTTTGCGGTTACGGCAGAAATCACCGAAGAATCCAAACCTCCGGAAAGCAGAACTCCGTAAGGAACATCACTCATCAGCTGTCTGTGAACGGCGTCTTCCAGTCCTTTTCTTAATTTATCAATATCCGTTTCGTTATCTTTTACCGAATCATAACTTTCCCAGTCTCTTTTGTACCATTGCTGAAGCTCGCTTCCGTCTTTGCTGTACACAAAATGGCCGGGCAGAAACGTTTCAATCTTTTTGCATATTCCCTCCAGTGCCTTTAATTCTGAGGCAACGTAATAATTTCCGTTTTTATCCCATCCCTGATACAGCGGGCAGATTCCCATATGATCTCTGGCGATAAGGTAAATGTCATTTTCTGTATCATATAAGGAAAAGGCAAAAATACCATTCAGTTTTTCAATAAAATCTTTACCGTATTTTCTGTAAAGTGCTAAAATAACTTCACAGTCTGATTGGGTCTGAAATTCATAATCGGGAAATTCTTCCTTTAATTCCCGATGGTTATAAATTTCTCCGTTTACAGCCAATACTACTTTTCCGTCTTTAGTGAAAAGAGGCTGCTTTCCTGAGGTAGGATCTACAATAGCTAATCTTTCGTGGGAGAAAACTACTTTTTCATCCTGAAATACACCGCTCCAGTCCGGACCTCTGTGACGGATTTTTTTTGACATTTCCAGAATTTGAGGTCTTAATATTTCGGTTTTTTGTTTTGCATCAAACAAACATACAATTCCACACATTTTTTATCATTTAATTTGAGACAAATGTATAAGTGTAGTTTATAATAAACAATAAAAAAAATCATTAAGTGAATATTTTTAACTTAATGATTGATTATAGCGAAAAAAATTAATTATAAGCTTTGATTAATAGGATTTTAGTTGATTTTTTTCATTGGCGACAATTCATATACAAAATAAAAACTAAAAAATCATTAATCTATGATAATTTATTACAGGAAATTTTGCCTTTACTTTGTGGCTCGAAATAATTTTTTTTCATCATTTGTGTTTTTACCTTCTTGCAGATCCAATTTGCGAGAAGGTTTTTTTTATTCAGTACCCAGCAGAACGCCTGAAACATTCCATGAGCTGAAGCTCGTACCTTCAGTAGGTCCCTGGGGAATTTTAACCTGAATCATATGCTTTCCTGCTTTTAAATCACCAAGAGGAATAAAATTGGGATTCGTCACTGTTCCCGGGCACCAGTTAGAGCGGCTCAGGTCTGATGAAGAAAGCCCGTCACCAAAATTTCCCGAAGCAGGATTGTAAAGACGGTACGAACCGCAGTCTGAACGCCAGGGAATAAATGAAAAAGCCATTTTTCCGTCTAAAAAGATTGAGTTTAATTTTGGAATAAACTCGTCGCCATTTTCCCAACCGCCATGGCCGGTCGTAGTATATCTGAGCTGTGCGTTTTTCAGATCTTTTTTCAGGGTAAATTCTACAAATAAACCTTTGTCCTGATTAAACATCGTTGAATAATCCTGGTCCGCCATTTCCATAATATTCAGCGTATTGAATAAAGGAATAACAGCGTTGTTTTTATGAATGTTCTGATCACTTTTATGGATGGTGATTTCCAGACTTACTGTATGTCCGCCTTTATCATAATTTCCTATAAATGTCCCCACCCAAAGTTCTTTTCCGCTTAAAGAAGGCTTCAGCTCCGTAATATCCTGACGGTACGGACTGGTGGTCTGCCAGGTTTTATCTTTCAGTTGAAGATTGTTAAATTTATTGATTCCGAAAGCGGTAAAAAAACGCATCATTTCAACTGCCGGATTATAATTTTTCGTTGCGGTAACCCCGAAATATTGTTTTCCATTTCCATTATCATACATCGGTAGCGTTTTTACACCATTTTCCAGTCCGTCAAGGAAAGATTCTTTTTTGTCCTGGGGAATAAAAAATACCGTTCCGGTTCTGTCATAGGCATCACCATTGGATTGCTGTTTTAATTCCACGAAAATATTTTCACCTTCCGAAATTTCCGGGAACGTAATTTTTTTCAGGATAATGGTTCCTTTAGCGAATCTTTTAATATCATTACCGGATTTCGAATCATCTGAAAAATTGATGGTTTCATTGCTGAAAATTTTTAAGGTTGTAAATCTGCTTTTCCAGACCATATCTCTGTAACCGAGCTGGTCGGTAGAAGTGACATTTTTGTCAAGAATTTTATCAATATCAGTTTTCTTTATTTTTTTGACTGATGTGGCGGTGATGAGTGAGTTCTTATTTCTTTCGATTTCTAAGACAAATCCTAAACTTTGACCTAATACCGAAGGCCCGCCTTGAATTTTAAGGTCATTGGTATACCAGATTTCAATAGTATTGGAATTGATTTTGGTTACCGCTTTTTTACAGTTGTATCCCAAAATTTTCTTCGATTCATTGGTAAATTCAAATGTTTGCTTTCCAACAGTTTCCGGATCGGAAGTTGAAATTATTTCGTTGTTTTTTAAAAAGGCGTAAGAAATTACCGTGTTCGAAGGCTTCTCAATTTTCGTTATTTCATAAGGAAATTCGGCTTTTTGTTCCCTGATTTTGGTGTTCAGGATAAAATTTTCCTTTTCACTGGCCAAGACTAAAGTGAGCGGCTGATCCGCTGTTATTTTTCCGTTGTACGAGCTTACATACTGAACTTCATATGTTTGTGCGAAGATAAATAATGAAAAAAGGCTAAAGAAAATGAATGAAATTCTTTGATACATGTTAATTAATGGTTTTCACAAAGATATATTTTAATATTAATTTCTTTATCTAAATAATTAACAAGGTGATTTTAGATTTTAAATAAAAAAACTACCCTGACATCAGAGTAGTTTGTACTTTTTATGAAAATTATAATTTTATGAAACTCTTTCAATAAGAGCCATATAAAATCCGTCGTATCCCTGGCTAGGCATTACTTTTTCATCCTTAATCATTTTGAAATTCGGATTGTTTTTCAGAAATTCTTCTACCTGCTCATTATTTTCAGAAGGTAAAATAGAACACGTTGCATACACCATTTTTCCCCCTTTTTTAAGCATTTTAGAATAATCCTGAAGGATCTGCTGCTGCTCTCCTTTAATCCTGTCTATAAAATCCTGATCGATTTTCCATTTGCTGTCCGGGTTTCTCTTTAAAACACCGAGTCCAGAACAGGGAGCATCAATTAATAGTCTGTCAGCCTTGTCGTGAAGCCTTTTGATTACTTTATTGTCAGTGATCAGCCGTGTTTCGATGTTATGGGCTCCGGCTCTTTTGGCGCGGCGTTTCAGTTCGGCCAGTTTCCAATCAAAAATATCCAGCGCAATGATCTGTCCTTTATTTCCCATCAAAGCTGCAAGGTGAAGGGTTTTTCCACCAGCACCAGCACAGGCATCAACAACTCTCTGACCTTCCTTTACATCAAGGAAATAGCCGATTTTCTGTGAAGAAGCGTCCTGTACTTCAAATAATCCTTCTTTAAATGCTGTCGTTAGGAAAACATTTTTCTTCTCTTCCAGTTGAACAGCATCCGGATAATTTTTTATAGGATATGACGTAATATTTTCATCAGCAAGATCTGAAATAAGCTCTTTTGTTGTGGTTCTTAAAGAGTTGGTTCTCAATACAGTCGGTGCCTGCTCATTTAATGCGTGCATTTCTTTTTCCCATTTTTCGCCCAGCTCCTTTTCCAGGGTTTCAGCAAGCCAGTCAGGAATAGAATATTCAATAGCTTTTGTAGGGACAGTTCCTTTCTTGAGCTTGGTAAGAATATCGGCAATTTTTATTCCGTCAAATTCTTCAAACTTTTTATAATTGGTTTTACTCCACAGAAGATAGGCAATAATCAGCTTGTAGACATTATTGGGTTTTACGCCTTCGCCCATATAATATTCAAGACGTTTTTTCCAACGGATGATGTTGTAGAAAATCTCAGAAACAACGGCTCTGTCCTGGCTTCCCCATTTCTTGTTTGCTTTTAAAAGTCTTTCGATTACTTTATCGGCATATTTATTTTTCTCAAAAAATGTTTCCTGTAAAGCATCGTGAATACCGATGGCTAAGTTTCTGTGAATAAGTTCCATAAAATTGGTTCTGCTATTTTGAATCTGCAAAAATACGACTTTTAATTGATAAGCAAGGAGTAATTCATTGAGTCATCTTTTAATCCTTTCTATCATTCAATTTTTAAATGCCTGATTTTAATCCTACCTTTGCAAAAAATTAATACATATGAGTGATACTGTACTTTGTCCGAAATGCGGCTCAGAATTTACCTATCCAAGCGATAATATGATGGTTTGTTCCCAATGTTTCTACGAGTGGAATCCTGAGGAGGCTGCTGCAGAAACCTCCGATTCTGGGAAAATTTTAGATTCAAATGGTAATGAGCTTCAGGACGGAGATTCTGTTGTTGTCATTAAAGATCTTCCGGTGAAAGGTGCTCCAAAGCCTGTAAAAGCCGGAACAAAAGTTAAAAATATTCGCTTGAGACCAGGCAGCGATCATAATATCGATTGTAAAATTGATGGTTTTGGCGCGATGGCTCTGAAATCGGAATTTGTGAAAAAGGCATAAAAAAAGGAAAGAATTGGACAGTGTAATCTTTCAAAAAACTAGATTGCAGAACTGCTAATTTTCGTTTTAGGAGGCAGAAAGAGAATTAACCAAAAATTTCCTTATGCTGTGGAAGTACAAATGTAAGAAAAACTTTTAAACCGGATTCTTGCATTTGTATTTTTTTATACACAATTTCACAATAAGTATTGGAAAACGTGAAGCTTATAGCTGTAAAAGGCGAAAGCCAAAATGTTTTATGAAATATTTTTAAGAGCCTTTTTTGATTCTGTAAAATTTTATTCTTACTATTTTTTTTGGAGTTATTTCCCGCTTTCGCTACTCGCTTTTCCGGGTTTTGGTTTCTGCGGCGGCGAAGCCGCCGCAGAAACCAAAACCCGGAAAGAGCTCAGACATGCCGCTCAATCGGGACTAGGGTTTTTGTCGTTCTCCGAAATGGAAGGAAAAGTACTAATCAAATGTAATATTCACTGATTTTTCAATTCGCTGATCGGTGTATATGATCAGCTCTTTATTTTTAGCCATTATTTTATTCCAATAATGATTTCCGGCGAACCGGCTTTCCAGAACTTCAGCTTCAATACCGTTTTCCGCAACTTTTATTTCCTTGGGATAATATGAAAATTTCCGGATACCAAAATCCGCCATTTCAGTTTCGCTAAAAATATTTACTTCCCCAAAAAGTTTGGCTACATAAGAATTATAAGGATTTCTGAATGTTTCTTCCGGCTTTTCATTCTGAATCAATCTCCCGTTCTGCAGTACCACGATCTGATCCAGCCACGGAATAATATCCTGAAGCTCATGAGTAGAAATGATTAGTGAAATATGCTGCTGCTTAACATATCTGAATAATTTTTCGCGCAGTTCAATTTTTCTTGGGAAATCCAGGTTGCTGAATGGCTCATCGAGAATCAGGAGTTTTGGAAGCACAGAAAGTGCTCTGGCAATAGCAACCCTCTGCTGCTGGCCACCACTCAGGTATTTTGGCAGAACATTGGCAAATTCTTCCAGACCGACAACTTCCAGTAATTCAGAAACAGTTTCTTTCTTTTTTGTCAAATTAATATTGGAAATAAATTTACCTACATTTTCAGCTACCGTTGCGTAAGGCATCAGATCAAAATTCTGAGCGACGAATTTCATTTTGGCTTCCCCGGGAACAAGATTTCCTTTCGGACCAAGCAATTTTTCACCGTCAAAAATAATATCGCCACTCTGCCAGTCGAGAAGCCCGTAAATAAGGCTTAACAAAGTCGACTTCCCGCAGCCGCTTTCTCCGGCAAGTGCAATAATCTTACCTTCTTCAAACCTTAGGTTAAGGTTCTCAAATAAAGGTTTTTCCTTGGAATATGAAAAGTATAAATTGTTTATTTCTAATAGCATATTACAAATGTAATGAATTGAAATGTTTTTAGGAAAGAACCGTTTTTTTTATTATTTTAGCAGAAGTATTAAAAATTTAAAAATTATGAAAAAAAGGCTATTTTCGATAGTTTTTTCTATGTTTTTGGGGGCATTGGTCATGATTTCCTGTAAAAAGGAGAAACCTGTTTCCGGCGGAAGTGACGAAGCCGTTACTTCTAAAGATGGCACCCAATTTACAGTAGATACTTTAAACAGCAAGGTAGAGTGGAAGGGATATAAAATTTTTAAATCTGAAAATACCGGCCACTTCGGAACCATTAAATTTGAAAGCGGCGACGTTACCGTGAAAGATTCCAGGTTGGAAAGCGGGAAATTTGTTGCAGATATGGCTTCCCTTACTTCAGAAGACCTTAAAAATAATGCTTCTCAGCTCGAAAAACTTAATCATCATCTGAAAAGCAATGATTTTTTTGAAGTTGAAAAATTCCCGACGGCATCTTTTGAAATTACAAAGGTAACTCCTTCTGCTGAAGGTGATTATAATACAATTCTGGATGGTAATTTGACGATAAAAGGAATTACAAAACCTGTTCAGTTCAAAGCTAATGTTTCTGTAAATGATGGTGTGGTAAGCATTGCTACAGAGCCTAAAGATATCAGCAGGGAAGAATTCGGCGTTACATTCCAGAGCCCGGTCGAAAATGGAGTGATCAAGGATGAAATAACACTCCAGATCAACGTTAAAGCTTTAGAGAAAAAATAATTTTTTTATTTAAGTGAAATAAGTGATTGAAGTCTGCCTCCGCACGGGGCAGATTTTTTTAACAATTTAAGGAAAAATATTTCGCTGAAAAACCGTATTTTTGCAAAACATTTTGAAAGGGTAAAACAATGATAGAAAAGATAGAAGAGTTACTGGTTGAGGTAAACAGCTTCAATGCCACATCAAAAGAGGAGATTGAAAACTTCCGTATCAAGTATAATGGAAAAAAAGGAATTCTGAATGATTTTTTTGAAAAGTTTAAAGAAGTTCCTAACGACCAGAAGAAAGATTTCGGACAGAAGATCAATACTCTAAAGCAGGCAGTTAACGTAAAACTGGAGGATTTGAAAAATGCTTCAGCGTCTTCTGTTATAGTGGAAAAAGAAGATCTTACAAGGCCTGCATTTCCTCTGGAACTGGGGTCAAGACATCCTATCAATCTGGTAAAAAACAGAATCATTGAGATTTTTAAATCTATTGGTTTTGCCGTGGCAGACGGACCTGAAATCGAGGACGACTGGCACAACTTCACTGCATTGAATCTTCCGGAATACCACCCGGCAAGGGACATGCAGGATACCTTTTTCATTGAGCAGAATCCTGATATTTTGTTGAGAACACACACCTCTTCGGTACAAATCCGTTACATGGAGGAAAATCAACCACCTATCAGAATCCTTTCTCCTGGAAGAGTTTTTAGAAATGAGGCTGTATCTTCACGTTCACACTGTATTTTCCACCAGATCGAAGGTTTGTATATTGATGAAAATGTGAGTTTTGCAGACCTTAAACAGACCATTCAGTTTTTCACTACGGAACTTTTCGGAAAGTCTAAAATCAGATTAAGACCTTCTTATTTTCCTTTCACGGAGCCTAGTGCTGAGATCGATGTTTATTGGGGTTTAAACTCCGAAACGGATTACCGAATTACGAAAGGCACCGGATGGCTTGAAATTATGGGCTGTGGAATGGTTGATCCGGCAGTTCTTAAAAATGTAAGTATTGATGCTGAAAAATATTCAGGGTATGCTTTTGGGATGGGAATTGAAAGAATCGTAATGCTTCTTTATCAGATGAGTGATATCAGAATGTTTTTTGAAAATGATATCAGAACGCTTGAGCAATTCAAAAGTCTGTAATTATTTAATATATTAAACAAAATTTGAAAAATCCTGTAAATTATTTTACAGGATTTTTTATTAATTTTACATTCTAATTTACACTAATGTTTGAAAAATTAAGTTTTAGGTCAAGGAGAATTGTTCATTATTCATTAATTGTATGCATACTACTGATACAATTTTTGATTGGAGGATTTTTTTACAACGAGTTCGTTACCAAGAAAAATTTAAAATTTATTGAAGGACAGCTGAAAGAGATTCATTCATTGGAAAATCTTACAGACGAATCTAAAAAACACCTGATAAATGCACAGGTTGATTTTAGGAAATATCTTTTAAATAATGATAAAAAATATCTGAAATCATACTTTGAATCTTTAAGTGAACTTGATAAGAATCTCATTCGTATTGGAAAATATGAAAATAAATATCCGAGATTAAAACAGGTTGAAATTTTAGAGAATGATAATCCGAAAGAAGTAAGAAAGTTAAAATCTCTTATTGATTCTACCTATGAATATTCTACAAAAACGAATTTGACAACTAAAAACGATTTTCCCAAGCTCAAAAAATACAATCTTGATTATAATTTCAATAAGTTTGATATTGAAACTAAAACGTTCACTGATAAGATAAAGAAAAAAGGACTTTTCGGTCGTCTGGGTGATGCAATATCCGGGAGGGAAAATGTACGTAAAGAAAGCACGATCGTTACTGTAAAGCAAGGCAAAATTCCTGATACAGCTTTTATAAAAGCAGAGTTTGACAGTATATTGAATGTTGTTAATAATCATTATACCGGACAAATCAGGAAAATACAGGTTAATGTTACTCAAAGACAGAATGACAAAACTTCATTCTACAAGATCTTCAGTAATCTGCTGATGTATGGAAACAGCGTTTTGAATATTTATGAATATGCAATCAAGGACTCCCGAGCCGATCTTGAAAAAGAATACTACAAGCAAAATTCAATCAACAACAGAATTAGGATGAATCTTATTTTTGGCGCAATGATTATTATGCTTGTCATATCTATATTAATCATGATGCTCACAAGAATAGCTTTTTCCTACGAGAAAAAACTGAAAACAGCTAACAGTCAGGCGGTTGCTAACCTTGAATTTAAAAACAGGATTTTAGGTATGTTAAGCCATGAAATGAGATCTCCGTTGAAAATTATGGGCATACTTATTAACAGAATCAGGGAAAAAACTAATGATGATGAAATAAAAGAATATCTGAAATCATTTGATTTTACAAGTAATGCTTTACTGATACAGTCTAACCAGATATTAGAATATGCCAAAAATCAAAAAGTTAAAAATAAATTAATTCCTGTCAGTTTCAATCTTAATAATCAGATCCAATCGATACTGAATTCTATCGAAACGTATATAAAAACAAGAAATAATAAATTGATTGTTGAAATTGAAATAGATCCAGCCTTGGTAGTTTTTTCGGATAACGCAAAGATCAATCAGATTTTTATGAATATTTTGGGAAATGCTAATAAGTTTACGGAAAACGGACAAATAACAGTCAAAATAAAAACAGAAAAAAAAGATTCTGAAACAGTTACGTTAATTACTGAGATCAGTGACACCGGGCTTGGGATCAAAGAATCTGATCTTAAAAAGATTTTTGAGCCTTATTATCAGGGTGTTTTATCAGAAGATGTAGAAAATATCGGCGCGGGGTTGGGCCTCAGCTTATGTAAAGAGCTGATAGCGTTATATGACGGAGAAATATCTGTACAGAGCGAGATAAGAAAAGGAACAACAGTTAGTTTTTATCTTAACTTAAAAATTAATAATGAAGTATAAAGACGACGAGCAGTTTTATTTTTTATTGGCAGATGATCATAGTCTTATCCGTCAGGGAATGATTTTTATCCTGGATGATATGGGTATTAATTATCAAGCTTTTCATGCATCAAATTTTCAGCAGATCATGGAATGCATAAATTCCCATCTTATAGATATCGCCATTGTAGATGCTTACTTTCCTGAAGGAAGCAGCCTTCAGCTTATACCTGATATCAAAAAATGCCAACCAGAAATTAAAATTCTTATTTTTTCCGGAATTGATGAAAATATACATTCTTTAAAGTTCCTGAATGCAGGAGCTGACGGTTTCTTAAGCAAACTTAATGAAGAGGAAGAGATACAAAAAGCGCTCTATTCCATCATAAAAGAAGGAGAATATACTTCTTCAGTAACAAAAAGTTTATTAATGAATTCTTTGAAAAACAGAGATCTCCTTAATCCATTGTTTTCTTTGACAGAAAGGGAACTTGAGATTGCCCAAATGTATGCTGAAGGTTATGGAAATCTGGAAATTGCCAATGTTTTAAGTGTTAAGCAAAATACAATCAGCACCATAAAAAAAAGGATATTTAAAAAGCTGAAAATTGATAATTTATTAGAATTGGTTGAATTACTTAAAAATAATTCGTAGTTCTTGTAGATAAATATCTACAACTCTGTCGATATATATCTACAATATTCGTGATGATTTTATATTCATAGAGCAATATCTTTGTACCATAATAATTAATTATTATAGCCCCGATTAAAAAACGATCTTTGATTCTAAGAACACAAATGATGAATATAAAAAAGAGTCAAAGATCAAAAAAAACGCAATCGACGATATTATAAGTGAGGGGCATACTGGGGAAGCAGAATCTACTTACAAAAGATCTGAGATTGCAAAATTAAACCTCCGAAATTTTCGGAGGTTTTTTGTTTTTAATTACTGACCTAGAAACAAAACGTAATTAAAAACGATGATATAAATTTACAACGGTTTCCTTTCAGCGTCTATTTAAAAGACAATTATACTTATCCGTTCATTACATAAAAAGCAAAAAGTCTGTAAACCTACAGACTTTCTATTATTGATAATATTTAATTATTTTGAAAATTTCAAAGGATATTTCACGTTTTGATATCCATCGATACTGGCTTTTAAAGATCCTACTGCCAGTTCTGCTTTCAAAAGCATCGGTACATGATTGGCATCATTAGATACCCACATCGTAACACCTTCCTTTTCTTTAAAAACTCTTCCGCTTTTTACAGAAGGGATTATTTTTAGACAATTTATTGTCCCAAATTTTGTCTTGAGATTTTCGGTTCCGGTTACTTTAAGCTGAAAAGGAAACATTTCATCGTCAATCCAGACATTCATATTAATTACAGTCCCTACCCGAAGCTCTGCCGGACTTTTACTTCTTAAATAATAAAAGCACGAAAGCATATCCTGGACACCTTTTACCGATTTTATTACTTTAGAACCATTAGCAGGAGTTTTTTTATCTGTCAGAACTAAAGTATTATTGTCATGATTAAAGACTGTTTCAAGATGTTGCGTATAACTTCCTTCTCTTACATTCCTTACATAGAAGCTGGGAAGCTCAGTATTCATATTGATATAACTTTCATAAAGATCATCAACTTTAAAAAATGCTCTTACAGCCCCTGTAGTTTGTCCGGTTCCTTTTACATATAAATGGGGAACGCCTTTGTACGTCGTTTTTTTTGCTGTTAAATTGGCTGTCCCGGCATTAAGAAACCCATAATGAATTCTTAATGTGATAGACTCACCATCTGAAATATTGGTAATCTGACTGAAACTTAACGTAAACAGAAACAGCAGAAATGAACTTAAAAATTTCTTCATAATCAAAATTTTACAAAAACGTTGCCAAATATTATAACTTCAAAATTTGGTGGATATTTGATAAATCTCAGTTTTTTATTTAGACCGAATTAAATATGCTTCGCGTTAAAATTAGTAAATTTGCAACCACAAGTATAATTAAATTATCTTATTATTATGATAACGACCGATATATTGATCATAGGAGCCGGGCCAACCGGGCTTTTTGCTGTATTTGAAGCAGGTTTACTAAAAATGAAGTGTCATATTATTGATGCACTTCCTCAACCGGGAGGACAATTGGCTGAGCTTTATCCTAAAAAACCTATTTTCGATATTCCGGGTTATCCGTCTGTAAATGCCGGAGAGCTTATCGATAACCTTATGGAACAGATCAAGCAGTTTCAGCCTGGCTTTACGCTGGGAGAAACCGCCGTTTCATACACCAAAGTTGATGACGAATGGTTTGAGGTAATTACCAATAAAGGAACAGTTCACAGAGCCAAAGCCATTGCGATCGCAGGAGGTTTGGGAACTTTTGAGCCAAGAAAACCAACCATTGATAACATTGCTGATTACGAAGAAAAAGGGCTTGAATATTTCGTGAAAGAGCCTGAGCATTTCAGAAATAAGAAGGTGGCCATTGCTGGTGGGGGAGATTCTGCGCTGGATTGGAGTATTTTCCTTTCTAATGTTGCAAGTGAAGTGACGTTAATCCACAGAAGAAATGAATTCCGTGGTGCGTTAGATTCAGTAGAAAAAGTTCAGGATCTTAAAAACGAAGGGAAAATTAAATTGATTACCCCTGCTGAAGTTACCGCTATCAAAGGTGACGGAAAAGTAGAAGCCATTACAGTAGCTGTAGACGGTGAAGATCCTTATGATATTGAAACAGATTATTTTATTCCATTATTCGGATTGACGCCAAAACTGGGTGAAATCGGAAACTGGGGACTGAATATCGACAAAAATGCAATTGTGGTAAACAATGCGCTGGATTATCAGACCAATATCGAAGGAATCTACGCCATCGGAGATATCAATACATATCCCGGAAAGCTTAAGCTTATCCTTTGTGGATTCCACGAAGCAACGCTTATGTGTCAAAGCGTTTACAACCGATTGAATCCTGGAAAAAAATATGTCTTAAAATACACAACAGTAAGTGGAGTAGACGGATTCGACGGAAGCAGAAAAGAAGCTGAGAAGGCGGTTGTGAAAAAAATTGACTAATTTAGTTGCCGGTTGCCGGTCTGTTGTTTGAAAACGATGGATCACTATCAACCTCAACAAAAGAACGATCAACTAATATGAGCGATATAAATATAAAAATCACCGACAGAGAAGGTGTAACCCACGATATTGTAGCCCCTACGGATATGTCTATGAACTTAATGGAAATCATTCGTTCATATGAACTGGCAGAAGAAGGCACCATCGGGGTGTGCGGAGGAATGGCCATGTGCGCTTCCTGTCAGGTTTATGTGGTTAATGATCCCGGACTTGAAGAAATGGGTGCCGAAGAAGATGCCATGCTTGGAGAAGCTTTCCATGTGCAGGATAACAGCAGGCTGGGATGCCAGTTGCATATTGTTCCTGAAATGGAAGGACTTGAAGTGGAAATTGCTCCTTATCCTTAGAAAATTAAATTTTAATCCGAAATATAACAACTCCCGAAGATTTTCTTCGGGAGTTGTTTTGTAGACTATCTAATTAATCCCGTAAATGGATTCTTTAAAATTTTTGCTTTTGGATTATATTTTTGGACTAGTGATTCAACGATAATTTCTTCTGCAAAAGTACATTTAGGTCCTAAAGTTAGTTCCATATTTTCGAATGCAAAATCACTAATTGGCATAAAATAATTTTCAATTGGAACAGGAATCTTTTTTGTGAAAATTTTTTGAAAATCATTTAATGGGTGAAGTGTTTTTCCATAGATATCTTTCGTTGGAAGAACGAAAAATGTAAATCTGACTTCTTGCTGAAATTCCCAAATTCTAGATTTATATTTCCCAATTTCACCTATTTTAATTGTGAAATTTTCGTTTTCGGTTCGAAAAATTTTCGTTTTTAACAAACTTTCATCATCCGTATATTCTATTTTATGAAAATGCTCTGTGAATGGTAATATCCAATATTTTTCATGAAAACATTCGTCTTTAGGAACTAAGGAATTTTCAATAAAACTATTTTCATCAATTCCTACAACTTCATCACTCATAAAACTATATAGTTGAAATAAATTACGTGAAATTTTAATTCTTACTGCTCTCATATTAGGTGTATACATATTCCAAAATGCTAAATTTTCATCTTGATTGCTTGTCCAACAAGAAACTAGTTTATATGATGATAAATTTAAATCGTTTTCATCGAGAATTGAGTTTCATTAATATCATCAACATTTTTCAAACTATTAAATCTGATTTTTTTGCTTTGAAGAATTAATGCGAGAGTTTCAATTGAAGTGTAATGATAAATGTAATCTTCCATGTGATAAATATAATTGTTATAAATCAATTAGACTCCATCCTTCGAAATCCACTTCCCAACCGTCGGAGCTTCATAATTTTTCATCATCTCCAGAAGATCATCAATATCATTACTTATCAACAACATATCACGGTTAATTTGCTTTAAAAAACCTTTGTCAACCATTGTTTGAACCAGTTTAATCAAATCATTATAAAATCCGTCAATATTCAGAATGCCAATCGGTTTTTGATGAAGCCCGAGTTGAGCCCATGTAATCATTTCAAAGAATTCTTCCAGTGTTCCATAACCTCCCGGAAGTACGATGACACCATCGCAGAGCTCATTCATTTTGGTTTTTCTTTCATGCATGGTTTGCACCAGAATTAATTCTGTCAGTTGCTTATGGGCAATCTCTTTTGACTGTAAAAAGTAGGGAAGGACACCAATTACTTTTCCGCCTGCATGTAAGGCTTCATCTGCTACAGCTCCCATTAAACCAACGTCTGCGCCGCCATAAATCAATTGTATATTATTTTTTGCCAATGTTTGACCAAGCAGTATTGCCTGTTCTTTATAAATGTCTTCCGAACCGAAACTTGATCCGCAGAATACGGTGATGCTTTTCACGATTAAATTAGAATTAAATTTTTCTTTTTTGAGGGGATTGTCTGTTTGAAAAGAAAGATAAAATTTCCACATTGCTATCATTTACACGATAATACATAGTGTTAAATTGCAGAATAATTGCCTTGTGAACATCTTTGCTTTCGGATACAGGAAATATAAAAGGATTTTGAGATATAATTTCTATTGAATTTTCAATTTTATGAACAAGTTTTCTGATCTCTTTATCTGTAAAATTATTTTGACCAAAAAATTTTATAACCACTTTCCATATAACCGTCTGGCTTCGGAATGTGGCTTTAGTTCTTCATTATCCGCTTGTGATATTCCCTTTTCAATCGATTTTTTTTCTTCTTCAGAAATTGAATTCCACCAGTCTTTGGTTTCCTCTTTCCTGAATTGAATCAGTTTTTTAATGATAGAAGCATCCTCCAATGTGGATAACCATTGAATTAATTCAAGTTTTTCATTGAGAGTCTGTGTATTCATAACTGGTATTATTTATTCAAATTTATAATTTTATATAACAATGTGCAAAGATTCAAAAACAAAAAATATCCAAAATCAAAACGATTTTGGATACTCATATAATTTATTTTATAATCCTATTTTGAAGGAATATTCGCTAAAATATCCTTCGTAAAGCTCCAGAACTTTTGGGTAGAAGGAATATTGGCCTTTTCATCCGGTGAGTGGGCACCACGGATTGTTGGTCCAAAGCTAACCATTTCCATTTCCGGATAGTTTGCTCCGATAATTCCGCATTCCAGACCGGCGTGGCAGGCTACTACATGGGGGCTATCACCAAATTTCTCGGTATAAAGATTTTCCATCAGCTTTACAATTTCAGAACCGGGTTTCGGTTTCCAGCCAGGGTAAGAACCACTGAAAACTGTTTTCATTCCTGCCAATTCTGCTACAGATTTTAATTGCTCTGCTACAGAATCTTTTGACGATTCTACAGACGATCTTGAAAGATTTAAAATTTTTAATTCCCCCTCTTTTAATTCTACTCTTGCAACATTATTGGAAGATTCCACAAGATCTTTTACATCAGGACTCATTCTGTAAACACCATTGTGAAGAGATTTCAAGGTAAGAATGATTTTTCTCGAATCTTCTTCGGAAAGTGCTTTCTCTGAAGTGGTAGAACTTTCAATATTGATATGAAGATTAGGTTCTATTGTTGCAAACTCTTCCAGGATATCTTTTTTAAGTCCGTTTGTTACCTCGTCAATGAATTCCTGAGCGTTTCGTACAGAAACTACAGCAACTCCTTCTCTTGGAATGGCATTTCTCAATCCGCCACCATCGATAGAAATCAACTGAATATTTTCCTTTTCCAAACCTTTATAAAGTATTCTGCCCAGAATCACATTGGCATTTCCGAAGCCTTTATGGATATCCATTCCCGAATGACCGCCCTGCAGGCCTTTAACTTCGATCCTGATGATCTGTCCTTTCGCCACTTCCGTATTATAATCCTGCGAAATGGTTACATCAATCCCGCCGGCACAGCCGATATCGATTTCATCATCCTCTTCCGTGTCGAGATTAAGAAGGATCTGTCCGGTAAGCTGTCCGGGTTTTAAACCTAACGCACCTGTCATTCCGGTTTCTTCATCGATGGTGAAAAGTGCTTCCAGATCAGGATGCGGAATATCGGTGCTTTCTAAAATTGACATGATTGTAGCCACTCCCAAACCGTTGTCAGCTCCCAGGGTTGTGCCTTTCGCTTTTACCCAATCACCATCCACTTCCATTTTGATGCCTTCCGTTTCAAAATCGAAATTGACATCGTTGTTCTTTTGGCAAACCATATCAAGATGCGACTGGAGCACCACCGATTTACGGTTTTCCATTCCAGGGGTTGCCGGTTTTTTGATGATAACATTACCTACTTCATCAACCGTAGTTTCCAATCCTAAATTTTCACCGAATTCTTTAATGAATGCGATTACTTTTTCTTCTTTTTTTGACGGTCTAGGAACAGCATTAAGTCTGGAAAAATTCTTCCAGATAATCTGCGGTTCTATATTCGATAGTTCCATTGAAATTTATTTTTCTCAAAATTACAAAATAAAAAATGCTTCCGATAATCAGGAAGCAGTAATTTTGGCAGTAGCCAGTAACTGTTTAACAACCACATTCGCCGTAGATTGGCATTTTTACGATACTTCCGTCGGGCTTTTCGATCGTTAAAGTGCCTTCAAACAACAGGGCTTCTTCACCTTTTATTTTTTTACCTTTTACGGAAATTTTATAATTATCATTTTCTATTTCTTTGCTCAGCTCTTCATCGGCTTCCATATCACTGGAAGAAATCAGGTTTAAAGCCATTCTTTTTCCGTCGAGTTTCATGTAAGCAGTTTTACCCGCATCGTCAGCATAAATATATTTCTCAGCAAGGAAGTCTGCTTTAGTTTTGGCAAAATAGCACGAACATTCCTTGATTTCTGTCGGAAAGGGAAATGTATCAACGGCAATTTTTCCTGAAGGAATATCAGTTGCTGTTACAGTATCCTGAACGATTTTAGCAGAATCTGCCGGAGCAGAAGTCTGAGCGGTCTGTTGTTCCTTTTTGCAGGCAACCAGCAGAAAAGCAGAAAAGAAAATGATAAGGTATCTCATGGGTTATGGTTTGTTAAAGGGTTATCCTCTTGCTCTTTCAAGCAGAGTCATCATTAGTAGCGAAAGGATTACAAGGCTCTCCTCTTCATCATCAATATCGATGAGGCGGTCAAGCTGGAATCTTCTTCCGAAGAATGACGGCATTTTTTTTAGTTTAAAATAGGCCTTTCCATCTAATCCGGTCACCGTGTAGGAAGGATTCAGGAAATATCCGGTAAACATCCCGATAAGTGGAATCTCGCCGACCATTCCGTCAAAAAAACGTACCCAGGCATTGTCTTCCTGAATTTTGAATTTGGGCTGATCGTTGGCATCCAGAATGTCGTAGCTGGCCTTCCAGATCGAACGCATGCCTTTTCTGGCCATTCTTCCAAAATTTCTGCCCGTAGCAACTTCAGTTAAAGAATAAGAAGCGTTGAAATCGATCCACTGGTTGGCTTTGATTCTGAAAAGTTCTTTGGATTTGCTTTCATCGTTAAAGACAATAACGTCTTCTTTCAGCTTAAACATTTTCTGACGCACATACGCCACATAGTTGCCGTTTTTATCCGTGATGTTGAAATCACTGGCTAATGTTGTAATCTTAAATTTAAAATCCAGAGGATAATTTAAATTGTTAAGTACCATTTTAGTTTATTTTTTCAAGTTAATATTTAGTGGTTCAAAGATAATATTATTTGTTTTAAAATACAGGGTACCTTAACTTCAATTTGAGCTAAAAGTAAGGTTTTTATGAACATTTAAGAATTAAATTATTTCAACACAGAGAAAGTTCCTTGCACCCCCGCAACAAGTTTTCCCGATAGCGGGAAAGTCTCCTGCACCCTTGCAACAAGCTTTCCGGTGACCGGGAAAGCTTCATGCACCCTAGTAACAACTTTTCCCGGAGCCAGGAAAGTCTCTCACACCCGTGCGACAAACTTTCCGGAAAAGATATTCCGATCGGTATCTCAACTTCTGGGAGCTTCTTAAAAATATTCTGAATCCGCATCTTTTTGTTTATTTTTGTGTTATGGATTACCCAAGTAAAGTTTTGGCAAAAGCGGTAGATGAAATTTCCGGATTGCCGGGAATAGGAAGAAAAACGGCGTTGCGTTTGGCATTGCATTTATTAAAGCAGCCGGCCTCCAGAGCTGTGAGCCTTGGAAATTCCCTGATCAGCCTCGTGAATGATATTAAATACTGTAAAGAATGTCATAATTTTTCAGACTTTGAGGTCTGCGAGATCTGCAGTAATCCGAAAAGACATGATGAACTGATCTGTATCGTAGAAGATGTCCGTGACGTGATCGCCATCGAAAATACCGGAAAATATACCGGAAAATACCTGATCTTAGGTGGGAAAATTTCCCCGATGGAAGGTATTGGTCCTGCCCAACTCAATATCCCAAGTATTGAAAAGAAAATTAATGACGGCAGAGTGAAGGAATTCATCTTTGCCCTAAGTGCTACAATGGAAGGGGATACAACGGCGTATTATATTTACAAGAAATTTAAAAACTTTGATATCAGCTTTTCCAGCATAGCGAGAGGAATTTCCGTAGGAGATGAACTTGAATATGCCGACGAAATATCTCTGGGAAGATCGATTGTAAACAGGCTGCCTTATAATGAAGAAAAATCCTGATGCCTTCTGATATGATCTCTGTAATAATACCCATGTTTAATGCCGAAAATACGATAATCAAAGCTTTGGATTCTGTGAGAAATCAGGATTACGATCTGAAGCAGTTTGAGATTATCATCATTAATGACGGTTCAACGGATAATAGTAAAGCATTGGCGGAAAACTACAGGGATACATACTCTGGACTTAATATAAAAATTATCAATCAGGATAACGGTGGCGTTTCAGCTGCCAGAAATGCAGGGATGAAGATTGCAAAGGGAGAGTTTATCGCTCTTCTTGACGCTGATGATGAATGGTCTCCGGAAAAGATCGAGCGGCAAATGCAGTATTTTGAAAACAGAAATCTACAGATCGACTTTCTGGCAACAGCAAGAAATAATAACAAAATTCTTTATCCTTATAACATAAAAAACGGTCTTGCAGAAATTACCTTTTCCAAGCTGTTGATCAGAAATGAGGCTCAGCCTTCCACAGTAATGTTCAGAAGGAAAGTAATTGAGAACACTGGGTACTTCGATAATAACCAGCGTTATGCAGAAGATGTAAATTATTGGATGAAAGTCTCACTGCAAAATAAGATGTATATTCTCAACGAAAGTCTTATTATAATGGGACAGGGCAAAAGAAGCTTCGGAGTATCAGGCCTTTCTTCCAACCTTCCTGAAATGGCTAAAGGATTTAAAAAAAATCTCAAAGAAATGTATGATGCCGGAAGAATAAATTTATCCCAATATATTTCATTCAGGCTTTTTTACAAAGCAAAATATTTACTTTTGCTTTTCCGAACTTTTTGTCATAATTTGTACACAACAAAAAAATAATTTTCCACAAATCAAATGAAAATACTTATCACGGGAGGAGCCGGGTTTATCGGCAGTAAATTGTCTTTGGAACTGAAAAGAAAAGGATATGAGGTGACGGTCATGGACAATCTCTCCTGCCAGATTCACGGCGACAATCCTGAAGAAGACTCTCCCTTGTACAGAAGTATTTTAGGTAAGGTAAATTTTATCAAAGGTGATGTTGTCAATTTCCAGGACTGGGAAAAAGCAATTGAAGGACAGGAAGTGATCGTACATCTTGCTGCCGAAACGGGAACGGGACAATCGATGTACCAGATCGAAAAGTACACAGAAGTGAATGTTTCCGGAACGGCGATGATGCTTGATCTTCTCGTAAATAAGCCGCACAGCGTGAAAAAAGTGGTGATTGCCTCTTCCCGGGCTGTGTATGGTGAAGGGAAATATCTTCATCCGGAATTGGGACTTATTTATCCTAAACCAAGAAATGTAGAAGAAATGCGCAATGGTATTTTCGAGATCATTTATCCCGACGGGCAGATGCTTCGTGCTTTGCCGACCGATGAAGAATCAAAAATACACCCTACGTCAATCTACGGAATTACAAAATATGCACAGGAGCAAATGGTAATGACGGCCTGCTCTTCGATGGGCGTTGCACCGGTTGCTGTGAGATTTCAGAATGTGTACGGCGAGGGACAGTCGCTGTTGAATCCTTACACTGGTATTTTGTCAATTTTTTCCTCACAGATTCTCAATGGAAATGACATCAATGTTTTCGAGGACGGAAATGAATCCAGGGATTTTATTCACGTCGATGATGCGGTGGAAGCTACGGTGAAGTGTATTGAAAGTGATGCTGCAAACGGAGAAATTTTCAATGTAGGAACAGGGGTTTCAACATCGGTAACAACGGTAGCAGAAAATCTGAAAAAGTTTTATAATATAGATTTTGAGATCAATGTCTCAGGGCAGTTTCGTCTGGGAGATATCAGGCATAATTTCGCGGATATCAGTAAGATTAAATCAAAACTGAACTTCAGACCGAGGATATCTTTTGAAGAAGGAATGTCAAAATTTACCAATTGGGTACTACAGCAGAATATTCAGGATGTGAAGTTCAAAGAATCTCTGGATGAAATGAAAGTAAAAGGACTTTTAAAATGATCGATTTAAATGGTAAAAAAATACTTTTCTTATCAGTAAGTTTTTTTAATTATGAAAAAGCCATAGCAAAAAGACTTTCTGATCTCGGTGCTGAGGTTGATTTTTATGATGAAAGGCCTTCCAACTCCAATCTTTCAAAAGGTATCGTGCGCCTCAATAAAAAGTTTTATCATTTTAAAATAAATACTTACTACAAACGTATTTTACAAGAAATCGGGAATAAAAAATATGATTATTTTTTCCTGATCAAAGGTGAGGCTACTCCTTCTTTTTTTCTGGAAAATATCAGAGAAACTAATCCGGAAATAGTGATGATCTATTACAATTTTGATCCTCTGACGGAATATCCCTGCCTGGTAGATCATCTTAAATATTTTGATAAAAAGTTTACGTTTGAATATAGTGATTCACTTACTTATAATATGGGCTTCCGGCCTTTGTTTTATCTTGATGAGTATAAAAGTCTGAATAAGAATTCTGAACCACAGTTCTACGATATGGTATTTATCGGAAGTGCCCATACAGATCGCTATATCGTGGGGGAGAAGATCCGTGCTGTTGCAGATAAGCTTATGCTGAGGTCTTATTTTTATTATTATGCGATGGGTAAAATAGCTTTCAGATTGAAAAAGATCATTGATAAAAACCTGAAGCAGTTTGATCTTGCTAAGGTAAGTTTCGAGAAACTGAATCATCAGCAGATTATTGATTTTTACAGAAAGGCAAAGTCTGTGATTGATATCAACAAGCCCTTTCAAAACGGACTTACGATCAGGACTTTTGAGGTTTTAGCTTCGGGAAGGAAACTTATTACTACGAATTCGGATATTATTAATTATCCTTTTTATTCTCCTGAGAATGTTTTATTAATCGACCGGGAAAACATACATCTTGATCTGGGCTTTTTTAAAACAGATTTTCAAAAAATAGATCCCGATACTTTATACAAAATGTCCCTGGATTCTTTTATTGAATGTCTTTTCGGCGATGCGCAGGACGAATACTGGAATTCATTCAGAAAACAACAATAAAATTCAAATCATCATTTACGAATAGATAAAATAAAAAAGCAACTCAATGTTGAGCTGCTTTTCATTATGTAAAAATATTATTTGCTTATTTTGTCGGAGCAGGAGTCTGAACCGGTGTAGTTGCAGGCACTGTGGTATTCGCAGGTGCAGCAGATTGCTTAGCCGGTGCTTCTTTAGATGCAGGAACCGGTACTGGTGCCGCAGAAGGTTTACCTGTAATAACAACACTCAAAAGAATAAGAACGATAATTGTTCCCCCTAAAGTCCATGTTGCTTTTTCCATGAAGTCATTGGTTCTCTGTACCCCAAACTGAGCAGAAGATGCACCTCCGAATGTACTGGAAAGACCTCCTCCTTTTGGATTTTGAGCCATAACGATGATTACCAGAAGGATACTGGCGATCATAATAAGAACCATCAATAGTATAAATATAGAATCCATTAATTTGATATCTTTTTGAATGGGCAAATTTAATCTTTTTTTACCGAACGGCAAAGAAAGACATCATCAAATATTTGATAAAAATAAAAAACGACAACTTTTGTTGCCGTTTTCTTTATAAAGTAACAAAGTCTTATTTAAAATCGGCATCTTTAGCCTGATTTACTTCATAAGATTTCACTTTCATGGTCATATCCATTCCCATTTGGTTTACAGAGATGGTGTAAGGCATTTTCACACCTGCCACATCTTTATAATCTGAATATACGGTAGGAACCGTCATTTCCTGTCCCTGAGCCTTAATTGTTTCTGTTTCTCCGGTTTTCAATCCTGTTTTTACGCTGTAATAGTAAGTCGTATCTCCTCCTTTTATCACATAAGAATCTTCACCACCTACTTTTTCAATTCCTGCAAGTTTATATTCTGGTGACTTGGCAAAATCTAATTCTTCAAAAAGCTGTGTATTTTTTTGTTTATCGGCAATCTCATCTGCTTTCATAGGTACTTTTTGCCCCATTTGCTCAGAATATCCTGTTTTTCCATCAAATACCTGCTTCTGAACCACTTGTCCCATAGCGGTAACGGTAGTTAATTCCTTTCCACCCTGAGCTTTTATGATTTTAAAATCGATATTCTGACCCTGCATTGACATTGAAGCTGTCATTGTGTAAGAAGAGATCTTGTCAACATTGGCTTTTCCTCCGATGGCATTGATGTATTTATCTGCGATAGAAGCTACCGTTACGCTGGCGTCTACTTTCTGAGCAGTCGGTTTTGCTACCGGATTTGCATCTTTATCGTAATATTTTACAGGATAACCCAGTTTTTCCAATCCTTCAGAAATGTCAGACGCTTTACCGGCGATGAAAATTCTGCTCTTGGTAGGATAAATGGTAGAGCTTACAGCACTTGAAACATCAGCGGCTGTTACTTTATCGATCGATTTAAGATAGTTGGTATAGAAATCATCCGGAAGATCCTGAACTTTCTGATTTAATGCAAATCTTGCAATCGTAGCAGGCTGCTCAAGAGACATAATGAAAGATCCTTTCAGTTTAGCTTTAGCATTTTCCAGCTCTTCAGGTTTTACGGTAGAAATGGAATTAAGCTCGTTCATAAATTCTTTAACCGCTTTATCCGTTACCTCATTTCTTACGCTTGCACTTGCAGAGAACTGCGGAGAATATTTGCTTGCTACCATGCTGGAATAAGCACCGTATGTAAATCCGTTTTTCTCACGAAGATTCATGAAAAGTCTGGCTTCACCACCACCTCCAAGGATGTAGTTGGCAATAGTTGCAGGGAAGTAGTTCGGATCCTTCATTTTCAAAGTATTCAGGTTGTTTACGGAAACAACAGATTGTACAGCTGAAGGCACGTCTACCACGTCAATTTCTGTAGCAGCTACATTATTAGCAGGCTCAAGAGGAGTAATCGGTGTGTTGGCTTTTTTCCATCCGCCGAACGCTTTTTCGATCATAGGTTTTACCTTATCGAATTTTACATCTCCTACGATTACCAGATAAGCATTGTCAGGAGCGTAGTATTTTTTATATGTATTTTGAACATCAGCTAATTGGATTTTGCTGATAGATTCAACGGTTTCAAATTCTCCTCTTGACGTATTTTTACCATACATCAAAGCGTTTGAAACTCTTGATGCGATAGCAGATGCATTTTTTTCTTCAGACTTTAAACCTTCGATTGCTCTTTCCTTGGAATCTTCAATTTCTTTAGCGGAAAATTTAGGGTTGATGATAGCATCAGCCATTAAATTTAAAACCTGTGGGAAATATTTCGAAAGGGTATTTGCCGAAGCTCCGTTTGAAGAGAATCCAAGATTAGCCCCAAGATAATCCACTTTTTTGTTGAATTCATCTTTGCTCATATTGGTCGTTCCGTTTTCAAACTGTTCTGCCATGATTTCGCTTACCCCTGCTACAGGACCTTCATAGTAAGGAGGTCTGTCCATGGTAAGGTTTGCACTTACTCTTGGCAGTTTGTTGTTTTCTACAACCATTACGGTAAGGCCGTTGCTCAGTTGGAAAGTTTTTGGCTTTGCAATGTTGATAGCCGGAGTAGGTCCCGGTTTCGGCATTGCATTAAGGTCAATTTTCTGTGCTGAAATCGTTCCTGCGAATAAAAACGCTGCAGCTATATATGTTAATTGCTTTTTCATTTGTAAAAATTTAATTTTAATAATCAATATGATAACCTAAGATCAGCTATTTACTTTTTTTCAGGTACGTAATTGATGATTATTCTTTGGTTGGAATTAAGATACTTTTTAGCAGCATTCTGAAGATCCTGTCTTGTGATAGATCTGTAAATGTCGATTTCCTTGTTAATAAGATTTGTATTACCCATCAACACGTGGTTAGTTGCCAATGATGCGGCGATTCCCTGGATGCTTGAGTTCGAGTTTACAAACTGGTTTTCAAACTGGTTTTGAAGTTTCTGATAATCTTCTTCAGAAATCAGAGTAGTCTGAAGTTTCTTGATCTCAGCATCGATATCAGCCTGTAAAGTTGCTTTTGTAGTCTGTCCCATCGGAATAGCGAAGAATGCAAAAATTCCGTAATCTTCAAGACCTTGGTTGAAAGCTGCTACCTGCAATGCTTTTTTCTCCTGATCTACTAATTTTTTGTATAAAACAGATGATTTTCCGTTGCTCAGGTAAGAAGAAAGCATATCAAGAATATAAGCGTCTTTCTCCTTGTTACCCGGAGTTCTGTACGCAAAAACATAAGCAGGAAGCTGAATGTTCGGATCTGTTGCCGTTACTTCTTTTTCCTGAGTGATAGGAGCATCTTTCGGGAAATTTTTAGGATACACTGTTCCTTTTGGAATTCCTCCGTAATATTCCTGAATCCATTTCTTAGTCTGCTCAGGCTTGATGTCTCCTGCTACCACTAATGTAGCGTTGTTCGGAACGTAATATTTTTTATAAAAAGCCTGGAACTCTTCTAATTTTGCAGAGTTCAGATCTTCCATAGAACCGATCGTAGGCCAGTTGTACGGGTGATTCGTGAATAAATTCTTTTGAATAGTAGTAAAAAGATTTCCGTAAGGCTGGTTGTCCATTCTTAATCTTTTCTCCTCTTTTACAACCTCTCTCTGAGTATCAACCCCAACTTGATTGATTACTGCATGACGCATTCTTTCAGCTTCCATCCAAAGTCCCAGCTGCTCATTATTAGAAGGGAAAGTTTCATAATAATACGTTCTGTCGTTTGTAGTGTTGGCATTATTTTGTCCTCCGTTTGAAGAAACTATCTTAAACCAGTCACCTCTTTTAATGTTCGGTGTCCCTTCAAATAAAAGGTGTTCGAAGAAGTGGGCGAAACCGGTTCTGCCCTTTACCTCATCCTTCGCACCAACGTGGTACATTACCCCTGTCGTTACAACCGGTGCTGAATTATCCTGATGAAGGATTACGTGAAGACCGTTTGGTAAGTCATACTCTTCAAATTTAATTTGTTGCGCATTCAGTGCCATTCCGAAGAAAGCTGCTGCAGCAACAGAAAGAAGTCGCTTTTTCATAAAGTAGAAATTGTTTTTGTCAATTAGTGCCAAATTTACTTTAATTGTTACAATCTTCAGCATAATTTTTTTCGAAATGAAAAGTCGTATATTTAATTGAAAATACCGTTTGTGTGGTATTATTTAATTTTATTCTGTTCGGAATATGAATTATTTTTACATGATAAAACAATAAAGAATGAAAAGCTTTTTAGAGCAAAACATTTCCCACGATTCTCTTATCACTCTTTTTAGCCAGGCGCCTGTAGCCGTTTCTTTGCTTATTGGTGATGATTACCGCATTCACAGTGCCAATCCGCAAATGCTTGAACTTTGGGGAAGGGATGCTTCCATTATCGGAAAGCCTCTGTTTGAGGTGATTCCTGAAATAACTTCTCAGGGCTTTTTAGATATTTTTAAAAAGGTTTATCAAGACGGAGAAATTTTTAAAGGAAATAAATGGCCTGTATTTCTTGAAAAATATGGCAACTATGAAGAGCATTTCTTTAATTTTATTTATGCTCCTGTTTACAATGATGATAAAAAGATCATCGGAATAAGTATTGTGGCCACTGAAGTTACGGATCAGATCGTTTCAGAAAAAAGATGGAAAGACAGTGAATACCGTTTTGAAGATCTTATTAAAAAATCAGACTACTCTATTGCAATATACCGTACAGAAGACCTTTATATAGAATTTGCCAATGAAAAGATGCTGAAAACATGGGGTAAAAATGCTTCAGTAATCAATATGAAACTTGAAGATGCGCTTCCTGAGCTGGAGGGACAGCCGTTTATAGGTATCCTTAAAAATATTTTTAAAACCGGTGAAACTTATGCTGCAAAAGAAGATAGAGCAGATCTTGTTGTAGACGGAAAGCTTCAGACCTTCTACTATAATTTTTCATACAAACCCCTTAAAAATTCTGATGGTCAGGTATATGCTATCCTCAATATGGCTGTGGACGTTACAGATCTTGTGATCGCCAGGAAAGAAATTCAGGAAAGAGAAAAGAAATTTCGTGACCTCGCAAATTCAATGCCTCAGTTTGTCTGGACTTGTGATGATAAAGGAGAAATTACCTATATGAATGACAGTTGGTACAAATACACAGGCACAACGGCAGGTGAGAATCAAACTGAAATTATTAAAAAGATGATGCGGCCGGAAGCTGTCGAAAACGTTAACAGCATGTGGAATGAATGTATCAGAACAAACAATCCTTTTGTGATGGAATATGAGCTTGAAGATCCTCATCACAAAGGAAATTATCGCTGGTTTCTCGGAAGAGCCATACCAAATTTTTCAGAAAACGGAGAAGTGAAACAATGGACAGGAACTTTTACCGATATCGACGAATTCAAGCAGCTTGAAGCACAAAAAGATAATTTCCTTGGAATTGCCAGCCATGAATTAAAAACACCGCTTACCAGCCTTAAATTATATACACAGTTCATCAAAACAAATCTTGAGAAAGCAAGTGATCCCAAAAATGCAGAAGTTGCCAGAAGAATGGATTACCAGATTGATCTTCTTACAGGTCTTATCAGCGAGCTGCTGGATGTTACCAAAATACAGAAAGGCCAGATTCAGCTGAATGAATCGTACTTTGATTTTGATAAGCTGGTAGATGAAGTGGTTGAAGAGCAGCAGATGACGGCGAGGCACAAACTTTTTGTAAGCAGAATCAATAAGGTAGGTGAAGTTTTTGCAGACCGTCACAGGATCTCGCAGGTGATGGCCAATCTTATCAGCAATGCGATCAAATATTCACCGGAAGCAGATCAGGTACATATTTCTACCTGTCTGGATGGGAATGACGCCCGGTTCAATGTAAAAGATTTTGGCATTGGAATTCCGGAAGATCAGCAATCAAAAGTTTTTGATCAGTATTACCGCATCAGTGCATCCAGAGACTATACTTTTCCGGGGCTCGGTCTGGGCTTGTACATCTCGTCCGAAATCATAAAAAGAACAGGCGGAAAAATTTTTGTTACGTCTGTAGAAGGAGAAGGGTCTGATTTTTGCTTCAGAATCCCCAAGAATAAAAAATAATTAGTTTACCATGTCTAATGCTGCAAAAATTATGGTAGTGGATGACAGTCCCGCGATTGTTGATTCTATTGAAATGATGTTGGATTTTGAGGGATTTGAAGTTGCCAAATTTTATAAAGGTTCAGAAATGTATAGTGCACTGGACCCCAATATGAAACCTGATGTTATATTAATGGATATGTGGCTTTCCGGTGAAGACGGCAGAGATTTCTGCAAACTCATCAAAGCGCACGAAAACTTTCAGGATATTCCTGTACTGATCATGTCGGCGAGTCGCGGACTGGAGCAATCGGCACTCGATGCCGGAGCAAACGAGTTTATCGCCAAACCCTTTGATCTGGGGCATATGGTTGATCGAATCAGGCATTATTTGAAATAATCTTACATAAACCGGTAGTTTTCTGCCGGTTCTTTTTATTTTAAGAATAGACAGATATTTTCCGGGAAAACTTCATGCTAGGGTGCAACAACTTTTCCTGCTTTCCGGAAACTTATTTACTAGGGTGCAACAAACTTTCCGGAACACCAGAAAGTCTGTTGCACGGGTGCGACGACTTTTCTTGGTTACCAGAAAACTCATTGCAGGGGTGCGAGAAGCTTTCTGGGAAGCTACAAACTGTTTAATAGCAAACAACGCAAACCAAAGTTTGAATTCTCCATATAATACACTAATTTTGTGTTCCCAAAAATTTTTGCAGCATGGAGGATTATTTGAAAGGACTGAATGAATCACAATTTGAAGCCGTTACCACATTACAGGGGCCATTAATGGTTCTTGCAGGAGCGGGTTCCGGGAAGACACGTGTACTTACCATGCGTATCGCGCACCTCATTACAAACGGTGTGGATCCTTTTAATATTTTAGCCTTAACCTTTACCAACAAGGCGGCAAAAGAAATGAAGGAGCGTATCGCTAAAGTGGTGGGGCAAAGCAATGCAAGAAGCCTTTGGATGGGAACTTTTCACTCGGTTTTTGCAAGAATTCTCAGAAGTGAGGCCCATTATCTGGGATATCCTTCCAATTTTACGATCTACGATCAGCAAGATGCCCTGAATGTTATTAAAAAGGTGCTGAAAGACATGAATATCGATGCTGACCTTTATAAACCCAAAAAAGTTCAGGCAAGAATTTCCACCTATAAAAATAATCTCATTACCGTAAAGGCATATTATGCCAATCCGGAACTTATGGAGGCCGACGAAAAGGCCAATATGAAATTCATTGGGCAGATTTACCAGCGGTACGTCGAGCAGTGCTTCAAAAACGGATCTATGGATTTCGATGATTTGTTGTTAAAGACCAATGAATTATTAACCAGATTCCCTGAGGTGCTGGCTAAATATCAGGACCGATTCAGATATATTCTGGTGGATGAGTATCAGGATACCAACCATTCGCAGTATCTTATTGTAAAGGCTTTAGCTTCAAAATTTGAAAATATATGCGTGGTGGGAGATGATGCACAATCGATCTACTCTTTCCGTGGTGCCAATATTTACAATATCTTAAATTTCAAAAAGGATTATCCGGATGCGGTAACGGTTTCGCTGGAACAAAACTACCGTTCTACACAGAATATTGTGAATGCGGCCAATGTAGTGATCGCAAAAAACCTTCAGCAGTTTAAGAAAAATGTTTTCAGTGAGAATGAAGAAGGGGACAAGATCAAAGTTTACCGTTCCCTTTCTGATGCAGATGAAGCCAACTTTGTCGCCGGAAATATCTGGGAAACCAGAAACCGTGAACAGAGAAAATATAGTGATTTCGCGATTCTGTACCGAACTAACTCACAAACGCGTGCCTTTGAAGACGCATTAAGAAGAAAAAATATTCCGTATAAAGTTTACGGAGGTTTATCTTTCTATCAAAGAAAAGAAGTAAAGGATCTGATCGCCTACCTCCGACTTTTGGTGAATGAAAACGATTCGGAAGCCCTGATGCGGATTATCAATTATCCTGCAAGAGGAATCGGAGAGACAACTCAGAACAAGCTAGTGGTATTTGCCGACACTCAGAATGTTTCGGTTTCTAAAGTATTAGACAATCTTCCGATGTATTCGCCTCATTTAGGCTTTAACAATGGAGTTTTAAACAAATTGAATGACTTCTGGTCGATGATCAAGGCATTCCAGGTATTGCTGAAAACGGAAACTGCTTATAATGTAGCCATGGAAGTGGCAAAAAGAAGTGGGTTGATTAAGTTTTTAAAAGATGATCAGACTCCGGAAGGTATTTCCCGTGTAGAGAACGTTCAGGAATTAATGAACTCGATGCAGGGATTTATTGAAGAGCAGATGCAGCTGGAAGACGGAGATCCGAGTTTACCGAACTTTCTTGAAAATATTGCGCTTTCGGCAGATACACAGGACAAGAATAATGAGGAAGATATGGTTTCTTTGATGACCATTCACCTTTCAAAAGGACTTGAATTTCCGGTTGTACATCTTGTTGGACTTGAAGAAAATCTTTTCCCGAGCTTTATGAGTTCTGCTACAAGAGAAGATCTTGAAGAAGAAAGACGTTTGTTCTATGTAGCGCTGACGAGAGCCGAAAAGCAGGCATTTTTCTCCTATGCAATTTCACGGTTCCAGTGGGGGAAAATTACCGATGCAGAACCATCAAGATTCTTAAGTGAAATCGATGATCAATATATCGAATTTGTAAACCCTGCGATCGAAAAACGTTTTATTAATAATGCAGGATTAAAGTCAAATATTTTCGACGAACATCCGTCTGAAATGAGAAGCTTCAAAAAGGTTGAAAAGAAAACCATTGAAAGAGGTTCAGATTCCAAACCTATTGCCGAGCCAAGAAAGCTAAAACCGGTAAGTACGGCAAAAATCATTAATCCAAGCGGAGCTTCTTCGCAGGATATTGAAGTGGGCGATAAAGTGAGACACGACCGTTTCGGCGTTGGTGAAGTGACTTTTCTGGATGGTACCGATCCGCAGAATATCAAAGCGAAAGTTGTTTTCCAGCATGAAGGAGAAAAGAATCTCATTCTTAAATATGCTAAACTGACGAAGATTTAAGGTTCTTACAGGCAGCCTTCAGATTTGCATCTGATCTGCGTCATTAGCACAATCTGCGAGAGTTCTTTTTACGCTTGCAGATTTTGGAGATTGAGCCGATTTTTGTATTCTGATCTGTGAAATCCGTGTAATCCGTGAGAAAATATAGATTTCGTATCTTTAAGCAAAAGTTTTTACAATGAAAAGGATTCTCATATTTTTAATCATCACATTATTCTCGTTACCATTATTTTCTCAGGAGTACAATACCATCCAAAATATTCATTATTACGATGAAAAGACAAATAAATCAGATGCTTACATTAACGAAAGATGTGTTCTGGATATGTACGTACCAAAAAATGTGAAGAATTTTCCGACAGTGATCTGGTTTCATGGTGGCGGCCTGACGGGTGGACAAAAAGAAATTCCGGAGGCTTTAAAAAATAAAGGTGTTGCAGTAATTGGCGTTAATTACAGACTCTCTCCAAAAGTAAACGCCCCGAAATATATTGAAGATGCAGCAGCAGCTACGGCCTGGGCTTTTAACAATATTAAAAAATACGGCGGAGATGAAAATAAGATATTTATTTCGGGTCATTCTGCGGGAGGTTATCTTGCAATTATGGTTGGTTTAAATAAAATGTACCTTAAAAAATACGGAATCGATGCCAATCAATTGGCTGGTATTGTACCTTTCAGCGGACAGATGATTTCCCATTTTACGGCAAGGAAGGAAAAAGGAATTGATGAGCTGGATGCAAGAATCGATGATATGGCACCTCTTCATTTTATAAGAGCAGATGCTCCACCATTGTTATTAATTACCGGGGATCGGGAAAAAGAACTGTTGGGAAGATATGAAGAAAATGCCTATATGGCCCGAATGATGAAGCTGAAAGGGCATAAAGATACAACGTTGTACGAGCTTCAGGGTTTCGATCATGGTGGAATGGCACAGCCTGCGTTTCCATTACTACTCAATGAAATTAAAAGAGTAGAGAAATTAAAAAAAATAAATTTTAATTAAAATTGTTTACCATAAAAGCCGATTCTGCATGATGGAATCGGCTTTATAATTAATGGTTATTTCTTTTTTGAGATGATAAAATTTACCATTTCATCAGTCAGCTGATTTAAATATGTCTTATCTGTCGTTCCGAAGCCATGTGTACCGTCTTCAACAACCACTAATGTTGCTTCTACATTTTCTTTCTTGAGTTTTCTTGCCAGTTTTTTTGAATGTTTTAAAGGCGCAACTTTATCCTTATTTCCATGCAGAATAAAAGTAGGAACACCATTTTCCACATCATTGATGGGAGAAACCGTTTCAAGATAATCAATCGCTTTTCTTTTCTCTGTTTTGATGCTGTAGCCTGAAACTCCGAAAACCAGCTTTTCCCTGATCTCTACGATAGGTTTAAAGAACAGTCCGACAACTGCTACCGGAACTTTTCCTAGTCTGGTATGCAGAAGTTTATTAAGATCCGTCGGTCCAAAATTATCTACCACATAGTTTACTTTAGCCGAATATGCGGAAAGATCCGGACTTCCTTTATATTCGCTATCGCCCGTATACGCAGCAAGAAGCGAAAGGTGGGCGCCCGACGAAACACCGAAATATCCGATATTATTGGGATCAAAATTATATTTTTCTGCATTTTTACGTACCCATCGTACGGCATCTTTGGTGTCTTCAATCGGCAATGGAAAATGAATTTTATCACTGACCAATGTATAGTCAATACTGATGACGGCGAAGTTTTTTTCGACTAATTTTAATATGAAACTTTCAATATAATTATTGGCTCTTACTGTTTTATCGCCTTTAGCCCATGCTCCGCCATGAACATAAACGACAACCGGCAGTTTTCCGTCAACGGAATTTTTAGGTTTATAAACATCCAGTCTTACCGGACTGCCTGCTGAATTGGTTTTATAAATAATATTTTCAGAAAAAGCTGTTTTTTCCGGAAGCAGTGTACTGACGGGAAGCTTCATCTCCGGTAATTCCTGGGAATATCCAAAATGATAAATGCTTAAAAAGAAAACAAAAAACAGGTTTATCATAAACCTGTCCATTAATTTATTGTTCGTAGAAAATTTCATAAAATAAATTTTTGCTGAGTTTCATTTTCAAACCCCTCAAAAACTTTACCAAACCCAGATCATTCTATATTGGTTAAAGAATAAGCTCTTCAAACAGCTTATCAAAAGTTTTCTCCAGATCTTTCGATTTTCCCGGATGAGGTCTGGAAGTCTGTACCACAGAACTTCTGACTGCAGTAAGCCAACGGAAACGTTCAGGAATTTCAAGCTGAGCAATGGGGCCACCATCTTTATCGCCATTTGCAATTTTCTGAAAGCTTTCAAGATTCTGGATAATGTCATCGTAATCAAGCTTGCTCCTCATGAGCTTAAATTTATCAGGACACAAATAAAAAGCTACTTTGATAAATTTTTCTTTCTTTGAAAACATCACCAGCCCGATGTTGAAGAATTCTTCTCTTTCCACCTTTGGTACCAAGCGTATCACAGCGTATTCGTAAATTTTATCCTCTTGCATTTTTGGCTTCGTTTAAAAAGATTTCAGAATTTTCCAGTCTTGTTTTCAGGAAATTAAAATAGATGTCGCGAATTTCTTGCGGGTTTTCATCAGCATCGTTCCAGTGCAACCAGTCTTCGGGAATCAGGTTAACAATTTCCCTGAAAATATTTTCATTTAAAACTTCTTTTGCAAATTGGTCGGCTTCATCCAGCTTTGCAGCCTGCGGAAGAAGAACATGGTCTTTTACATATTTGAAAGGCGTTTTTGCAGCAGTGTCAAAATTTTGCCACGAATGATGGAAGTAGAATGAAGCTCCATTGTCGATGATCCACAATTCTTTGTGCCACATGAGAAGATTAGTATTCTTAAAAGTACGGTCAATATTGGTGATAAACGCATCCAGCCATACAATTTTTGATGCCAGCAGCGGATCGATCTTTACACTCGGATCATAAGCAATTGATCCGGAAAGGTAATGCAACCCTAGATTCAAACCTTCTGAAAATTTCAGCAGGTCCTGGATTTCTTCATCGGCCTCAGTTCTCCCGAAATCGACATCAAGATTTACAAAAACCAGCTCAGGAATTTTTAATCCTAAAGCTTCGGCGATTTTTCCACCTAAAAGTTCAGAGATCAGCATTTTAACTCCATGACCGGCACCACGGAATTTTAAAACATATTTAAAATCATCATCAGCCTCTGCCAGCGCAGGAAGAGAACCTCCCTCACGAAGGGGCAGAATGTAACGCATTACAGTTACTGTTCTTAAATCCAACATAGAGCAAAAATAAGATTTTACTTTGTGTTTATTTCTATTTTTGATATTTTTAAGTTAAAATCGATTTGATTTTAAATAAAAGTAAATATGAATATCATCAGAAAACAAAATATTATCATTTCAAACCCTGAAACTAAAAATTTTCTTGCTGATGCTTTTTATCCTAAAGAAGGAGAAAAGTTACCTCTTGTTATTTTTGTCCACGGTTATAAAGGATATAAAGACTGGGGAGCATGGAACCTTATGGCAGAGAAATTTGCAGAAGCCGAATTTTTCTTTGTTAAATTTAATTTTTCACACAACGGAACAACGATAGCGGAGCCTAATAGTTTTGCTGATCTGGAGGCATTCGGATGCAATAATTATTCAATAGAGCTTTCTGATCTTGGTGTAGTGATTGACCATTTTAGTCAGCACGAGAAAGTTGATGATCATAAAATCATTGTAATCGGACACAGCAGAGGAGGTGGAATTTCTATCATTAAAACGTACGAAGATGAGAGGATTAATGGCCTGATAACACTGGCAAGCGTTGATTCTCTTGATCGTTTTCCTAAAAATGAAGCTTTTGAGCAATGGAAAAAGGAAGGAGTCTATTATGTTGTTAATGGACGAACGAAGCAGGAGATGCCCCATTATTATCAGTTTTATGAAGATTATGAAAAGGACATTCATCGTTTTGATGTCGAGAGAGCGACGGAAATGGCCAAAGCCCATTTTCTCATTATTCATGGAACGCATGATGAAAGCGTAAGTGTGAAAAATGCAGAGCATCTTCATCTTTTACACCCGAATTCCGAGCTTTATTTAATAGAAAATGCAGACCATACCTTTGGAGCAAAAGAACCTTGGGAAGACGATGAATTACCAATATATCTTAAAGAGGTTACAGAAAAATGTATTAATTTTATTAAAGAAAAGATGTTTTTATAATATTTTTCATAACTTAGTGATTAATATAAATCACTAAAAATCAATTATTATGAAAAATTCAAATTTAAAAAATGCTCAGAAATTAAGCAGAGAATCTCAAAAACAAATTCTTGGAGGAGATTTGATTTTTGTATGTGCAACGGGCTGTCACAGAAACTATCTGAGTGACGGATCAGGCAGATGTATTGTACCTCCATGTACATCACCTAATTTTGGTACAGAAAGCAAAGATGCTAACGGACGTTGGCAATGTTGTTATTAAAAACTTTGATATTATAAAGGAGCGAAATTTTTCGCTCCTTTACTTTTATTTTATTAAAATCTTCCAGGCTTCTTCAATTTTGCTTTCAAGAAGTAATTTTTGTGCGCTCTGATGAACAATTTCGTCGGCATAAAAATCTCCTTCAGGCAGTACTTCAATATTGGCCAACATTCCCAGATCATTTCCTGTGAATACTTTGCTATATTTAATCTTATCTGGAAGAAGATCGAATCCGATACCTTTTGTTACTAACGGTTTGGGAACTTCAAAAAGATTATTTTCATTATTTCTTGAATACCAATTGCTTCCGAGGCGCGCGACCATATCAAGTTTTGCCTGATCCAGATTTTCGTCTTCGTTCAGGTATTCTTCTCTGATATGAATTTTCTGCACTTCACAAATCACTAGATTTCCTGCACCGCCCTGATCGCCTAATGGTTTTACTTCTAAAACTTTACATTCAAAATTTACAGGGCATTCTTCGATTAATTTAGGCTTAATAAGATCAGCATCTTTCATGGTCAGCCCCGATTTGATGAATTCATTAACGCCGTCGCCATATTCCGTAGAAGCTAATGAAATCTGCTGTACAATTGGGAAATTTACAGTTCCTATAACGACTTCAGGAATCTCCAGAATGTTTTCTAAGGTATGCTTTGTCGTATTGTCGCGTACTCTTCTCGACGGTGAAAAAATCAAAATCGGCGGCACTGTGCTGAACATATTAAAAAAACTGAACGGCGACAAATTGCTGTTGCCATTTTTATCAACCGTTGACGCCAATGCAATTGGCCTCGGTGAGATCGCGGTCTGCATTACAGTCTGCAGCTGTACGGGAGTTATTTCGGATGGGATGAGTGTTTTCATTTTTCTATTCTTTTAACACATGAGTCACATTAGATTTTAGATTATTAAATGTTGAAAATATTTTAAAACACATTAGATAGAAAATCAAAGATTTTCATTATTCAAGTTTTTCAAAAATTTTGCTTACAAATGTCTCGGTTCCTTCTTTATACAAGTTATAAACATTAAAGTTTATCAATATTGCCTTTGGAATTTTTAAGAGATTCATATAATTCAGAGCTTGTGCTCTGTGGATATTGTGGATTTCTGCAACTGATTTTATTTCTAAAACTATAGCGTTTTCAATTAAAAAATCACATTTAACCATACAGTCAATCTTTACATCCTTATAAATAAGAGGAATTTCAAGTTCACTTTGATACTGTATACCTAATAACTGGAATTCTCTTTTCAGACATTTATGATAAGTATCCTCATAAAGACCTGGACCAACAATTTGTGAACCTCTATACAAGCTCCGATTATTTTATATGTAAGTTCATTAATATACTGTTTTGTAAGTTTTTTCATCTGTTTGTGTTTAAAAAATGAAAATCTTTGATTTTCTATCTCATGTGTTCTTTTAAACGTACTTAAATAAATTCTCTATGTGACTTATGCGTTAATTTAATATTGTTTTAGCTATTTTGCTGGAATAATTTTACCAGAAACTTCACCGAAGCCAACACGAATTCCGTCTTTTTCAGCCCATGCTTTCATGGTTACGGTATCGTTGTCGTCAATGAATTTTCTTTCTTCTCCGTTATTTAGTTTGATAGGATTTTGGCCTCTCCAGGTTAATTCGAGCATAGAACCGAATGACTTCGGATCACTTCCTGAGATCGTTCCACTCGCATACATATCTCCAACTTCAACGTTGCATCCGTTTACGGTATGATGTGCCAACTGTTGGGTCATATTCCAATACATATGCTTGTAATTGCTTTCACAAATAAGGTTTTGTTCACCATTTTCAGGTTGAATGTAAACTTCGAGGTTGATATCGTAATTTTTATCTCCTTCGAATTTTAAATATTCCAACACTTCAGGATCCTGTATTGGAGAAGCTGTTCTGAACGGCTCTAATGCTTCCAGGGTAACGACCCATGGTGAAACGGATGAGCCAAAGTTTTTAGCG
Source organism: Chryseobacterium sp. 27AL (assembly GCF_057815395.1). Lineage (NCBI taxonomy): Bacteria > Pseudomonadati > Bacteroidota > Flavobacteriia > Flavobacteriales > Weeksellaceae > Chryseobacterium > Chryseobacterium sp. 27AL. The sequence continues at coordinate 303,549 of NZ_JBYRIW010000003.1, forward strand.
AGAAAAGGTCCTAATGGTACATATTCCCATGATTGGATATCTCTTGCAGACCAGTCATTGAAAACGACCATTCCGAAGATGGCATCTTCTGCATCTTTAGTGGAAATACTTTCGCCCATCTCTGTATTTTTGTTAATGATGAACGCCATTTCCAGTTCAAAATCCAGTTGTTTACAAGGTCCGAAAACAGGTTTTTCAACATCTGCAGGTTTCATCTGGCCTTTAGGACGGTTGATCTCCGTTCCTGAAACTACGATCGATGACGCTCTTCCATGGTAGCCGACAGGAAGATGTTTCCAGTTTGGCAATAAAGCATTGGCAGGATCTCTGAACATTTTTCCTACGTTGGTAGCATGTTCAATGCTGCTGTAGAAATCTGTGTAATTCGGGATGTGTACCGGCATCATCATTTTTACTTTATCCAGATCATAAAAGGCTTCTTCAATAGTCTTTTCATCTTTGGAAAGTATAGAATCTTCCTGTAACAGTTCTTGAATTTTCAATCGGACAGCATTGGTTACCGGTTTTCCCAGTTCGATAAACTCGTTTAAAGTATATGCTTCAAATACGTTGTCGATCAGGCCTTCGATTTCTTCAAAATAACCGTAGTCGTAAAGCGTGGCAAGGTCTACAACCTGATCCCCGATTCTCGTACAGCAGCCAATATATTCTTTGTTGAAAACGGCGACACCGAAAGGGATATTATGTATTGAAAAATCTGAATCTGCTGAATATTCTACAAATGATTTCATAATTTTAGTATTTAATTTTGTAAGATGTAAACACAATTCAACCGATATCTATGGGATGAGCATATAATATTGGACAGTTAAATTGTGAGAGATATTTATGATTTTAATTTAAACTAAAAATTACTTTTTAGCTTTAGCCTTAGCCTTGTTAATGGCATCTTCGTCGATCCATCTGGCTTTGGTATTGACATCGATCAGGTACAAAATATTGTCCTGTCTGGTTAAAAGTAAGTTTTTGGTAAGAGGGACTGGAATTTTTTTATTCTCAAGCATATCGGCTCTCAACGAAATCATATTCTTTTTTCTGATAATATCTCCTGAGAATACATTCGAACTGCTTTGTCCTGTTTGCTTATCGTCAAATACTTCCACGTAAGTAGCCTTGTTTCCTTTAATGACGATAAAATCCCTTTCTGTGTGGTCTGCCTCATCTTTGATGAAAACAAATTTCTTGTTGTCAATATTCACAGATTCTAGATTCTGATTGATCCCGGACTTTTCTTCAAGCCTGGTGAGAATCATATCCATTGTTCCGTATTGTGCTTTTACTCCGAATACTGCTCCGACAAATAAAATTCCCAAAAATGTTTTTCTCATAATGATGTGTTTAAAAAAAAGTTTTGCCAGGATTGTGCATCCTGACAAAACTTTATATTATTATTAAATTTAAAGATTTCCTCTTCTTTCCTGCTCTCTTTCCAATGCTTCGAATAAAGCTTTGAAGTTTCCGGCGCCAAAGCTTTGTGCACCGTGTCTTTCAATAATTTCAAAGAAAAGAGTAGGGCGGTCTTCCACAGGTTTTGTAAAGATCTGTAGTAAATACCCTTCTTCATCATGATCAATAAGGATGCCTAACTCCTGAAGTTTTTTAATATCTTCATCAATATGTCCCACTCTCTCCGGAACCATATCGTAATAAGCTTCTGGTGGAGCAGATAAGAATTCAACACCACGTTTCTTCAACTCGCTTACAGTGTGGATGATATCTTTTGTCGCTACGGCAATATGCTGTACCCCTTCGCCTTCGTAGAAATCAAGATATTCTTCTACCTGAGATTTCTTTTTACCTTCTGCCGGCTCATTGATCGGGAATTTTGCATAACCGTTCCCGTTTGACATTACTTTAGACATCAGCGCCGAATATTCGGTGTTGATCTGCTTATCATCAAAAGAAAGGATGTTTACGAATCCCATTACTTTTTCGTACCATTCTACGGTCGGGATCATTCTGTTCCAGTCTACGTTTCCTACACAGTGGTCTACATACAGTAAGCCTGCTTCCTCAGGATTGTAGTCACTTTCCCATTTTTCGTAACCCGGCATGAAAGACCCTGTATAATTTTTTCTTTCAACGAACATATGTACCGTTTCCCCATAGGTATAAATTCCGGACATTCTTACTTCGCCGTTTTCATCGGTTAAAGTTACCGGCTCCAGATAGGGTTTTCCCCCTCTTTTGGTTGTTTCTTCAAAAGCTTTATATGCGTCATCCACCCAAAGTGCCAAAATCTTAACTCCGTCCCCATGCTTTTTTACATGTTCATTAATCGGTGAATCAGATTTTAATCCTGTGGTAAGTACCAATCTGATTTTTCCTTGCTGAAGAACGTATGAAGCACGGTCTCTCACTCCGGTTTCAGGACCGGCATATGCTACAGACTGAAAACCGAAAGCGGTCTTATAATAATGGGCAGCCTGTTTTGCATTTCCTACATAAAACTCAATGTAATCGGTACCGTTAATCGGCAGGAAATTCTCTGCTTGAGCAATTTTTTCGGCAAATGTAAGTGTTGACATATTTTAATTTTTACTTTTATATTATTGCTTGCAAATTACGAATTTCTCTCAAATACGAAAAATATTAACAAACAAACGTTAGGTAAGCTATAAAAGCGTTTAAATTAATATCATTTAATGTTTAAATCTCTCATAAGCGGCTCTTTCCAGCATTTCCCTGTCATCAGGATGAGCGATACTGATCAGTTCCTGTGCCCGCTGACGAAGATTTTTACCATACAGATAAGCGGTGCCGTACTCCGTAACAACCCAGTGGATATGTCCTCTTGTTGTCACAACTCCCGCTCCCGGCTTAAGATACGGTACGATTCTCGAAACTCCTTTTTTTGTTCTTGAGGTGATGGCAATGATCGGTTTTCCGTCTTCGCTTAGTGCAGCTCCTCTCATAAAGTCCATCTGTCCGCCGATTCCGCTGTATTGCATGGTTCCGATGGAGTCTGCACATACCTGTCCGGTAAGATCAATTTCAATGGCTGAGTTAATCGCTACCATTTTTTTATTCCGCATAATATTAATAGGAAAGTTTACGGTACCTACATCATCGAAAGAAAATACGGTATTATCATCTACATAATCATAAAGTCTTCGTGTGCCGAAGCAGAAGCTGGTAATGGTCTTATTGTCGTTGTATCCTTTATATTTATTGTTGATCACATCATTTTGAATCAGATCAATAACACCGTCACTCAGCATTTCTGTGTGTACGCCCAGATCTTTATGATTTCCCAAGCATTTTAACACGGCATCAGGAATCGTTCCGATACCCATTTGCAAGGTAGACCTGTCTTCAATCAGTTCCGCCACATTTTTTCCGACTTCCATTTCTTCAGGGCCTACTTTTGAGCCGTAGTCAACGGTTGGAAGCTCTTCTTCATGCCACACCAGTTTATTGATTTTGCTGATATGAATCATTCCGTCTCCATGCGTTCTTGGCATTAAAGGATTGACGATGGCAACAATGATTTTCGCGGTATCTACTGCAGCTCTTGCCACATCTACTGAAGTTCCCAAGGTACAGAAGCCATGCTTATCCGGAGGGGAAACTGTGATTAGAGCAACATCGAGCGGCAGAATATTTTTCCTGAAGAGAATAGGAATTTCACTTAAAAATACAGGTACAAAATCTCCTCTGTCGGAATTTACGGCATCTCTTACAGGTGAAGAAACAAATAATGAATTGACGAAAAATTTATCTTTATACTGGGGCTTTGCAATTTCAACATTTCCCTGCTGCGTAATGGAAACCATTTCAACATTTTCCAGGCGGTGAGATTGTCTTGCAAGCTCGTCGATCAGATGGTTGGGCGTACATGCACTGCCATGGAAAAAAACGCGGTTTCCGCTTTTGATAGTATAAATTGCTTCTTCTGCACTGATATAATTATACATACTGAAATTTTTATATATTTTTTCTCTGACTTAAAGATAGTTTATATTGTTTTTATTAAGACCAAATATGCAAAGATTTTTGTCATGTTTCATGCGGAAATGATCAATAAAAAAACCGGATCTGTCAGATTCGGTTCTTTTATATTTAGTGGAAAATTATTCCTGCGAGCGGTCTTCCATGGTTTTGTCCTGTTCTTCCAGCCATGAAGTTTTATAGGAAGGGTCTTCAACTTTCAGTGCTTCTTCCGTTATTTTCAGCGGACGGAAAGGATCAACCATTACAGCATACTCTTCCGTGAATTTTTTTCCGATACTTCGTTCCATTGCTCCCGGATGCGGTCCATGAACGATTCCTCCAGGATGAAGGGTAAAGTCCATTAGATCAATATGATTACGGCTCATGAAATCTCCTTCCGTATAGAATAAAACTTCATCAGAATCAATATTCGAGTGGTTATACGGTGCGGGGATGGCCATCGGATGATAGTCATACATTCTTGCGCAGAACGAGCAAACCACAAAATTGTGTCCTTCAAAATTCTGGTGAACCGGCGGTGGTTGGTGAATTCTTCCCGTAATCGGTTCAAAATTCTTGATATTAAATTTATAAGGATAAAAATAGCCGTCCCAGCCAACAACATCGAAAGGGTGGGTTGCATAGATGAAATCCGTGATCTGGTTTTCTTTTTTTACTTTAATTAAAAATTCTCCCTTTTCATCTTTTGGCTCAACAAAAGTCGGAGCGACAATATCTCTTTCGCAGAACGGAGAATGTTCCAGCAGCTGGCCAAACTCATTTCTGTATCTTTTCGGAGTGTAGATTGGGGAATGACTTTCCAGTATGAAGAAAACAGTATCGTCCGATTTTAGTTCGACCTGATAAATAGTTCCACGCGGTATAATTAAATAGTCGCCAACAACAAAATCCAGGTCACCGACAAAAGTTTTAAGTGTTCCGCTTCCATTGTGAACGAATAAAAGCTCATCGCATTCTGCATTTTTATAAAAATAATCCGTTGATTTCCGGGGTTTGGAAAGTCCCATTTTCAGGTCATTGTTGACCATCAGAAATTTTCTGCTGTCCAGAAAGTCATCTTCAGGAGTTACATTCATTCCCTTAAACATTCTTGGCGTTACATTTTTGTCAACGGCAATTTTAGGCGTTACATCTTTGGCTTCGCCGATTGATTTGATTTGTGTCGGACGGTGAATATGGTATAATAATGAAGAAATTCCATGAAAACCTTCTGTTCCGAAGAGTTGTTCATAGTAAAATTTATCTTCGGGAGATTTGAAAATCGTATGTCTTTTTTGGGGAATATTTCCCGACTGATGATATCGCATTTTACTTTTATATGTAGTTTTTCAAATGTAATAATTTTTCATGAATTGAATTTAAACAATATACTGGTATAAGTTTCGTGATTAAAAAATAATTGTTAGCTTTGTCTAACAAATTTATTTCATGACACGAATTGTATTTTTTTTACTCTTTTTACCTATTCTGTTTTTTTCTCAAACGGCTGACAGTCTTGAGGCAAAGTCATTAGATAGAAGAGATACGGCGAGAGCTTTACCCAATAGTATTAAAACAAAGGATATAGATGATGTGGTTATGACAGGAACGTTAAAGCCTGTAAGCAGATCAAAAAGCCCTGTCGCTGTAGAAATATACAGTCAGAAATTTTTCCAGAAAAACCCGACACCAAACGTTTTTGAAGCTATTTCAATGGTCAACGGAGTAAAGCCGCAACTGAACTGCTCGGTTTGCAACACGGGAGATATTCATATTAATGGTCTTGAAGGTCCTTACACAATGATCCTGATCGACGGAATGCCAATTGTCAGTTCACTTTCCACAGTATACGGACTGAGTGGAATTCCGAACAGTCTGGTAGACAGAATTGAAGTAGTGAAAGGCCCGGCTTCTTCTATTTACGGTTCTGAAGCAATGGGTGGGGTGATCAATATTATCACTAAAAATGCGCTGACCGCACCGAAATTGAGCATTGATATGATGACAACCACCTGGAGTGAAAACAATCTCGACTTGTCAACAAAATTTAACGTTGGTAAAAATATCGCTTCTTTATTAAGCCTGAATTACTTTAGCTTTGAAAAGAAGTTTGATGAAAATAATGACAATTTTACGGATGCAGCATTACAGAACAGAATTTCTATATTTAATAAATGGAATTTCAGGCGTAAGGAAAACCGGCAGGCAAGCTTTGCATTACGGTATCTGTACGAAGACCGTTTCGGAGGAGAAATGCAGTGGAATAAGTCGTACAGAGGAAGTAATGAAGTGTATGGTGAAAGCATTTATACAAACAGGGTAGAAGCTTTCGGTATTTATCAATGGCCTTTGAAAGAAAATATTATCACACAGTTTTCCTATAATTTTCATGATCAGAATTCATTTTATGGAGACAATCCTTTCACGGCGACTCAAAAAGTTCTTTTTACCCAAACTTATTGGGATAAAAAATTCGGAAACCATGATCTTATTGCGGGATTTACTTTCAAGCGAACTTTTTATGATGACAATACTCCCGGGACATTGTCGTCTGATGGGATCTCAAATGAGCCAATGAGATCTCCTATTTTAGGAGTGTTTATTCAAGATCAATGGGAAATTAACGAAAAAAATACAATATTGCTGGGCTATCGGTTTGATTATGATAAAATTCATCACGAGATCCATTCTCCGCGTTTTGCATGGAAATTTGCTCCTAATCCTTATCATACGCTAAGATTCAATTTTGGGACGGGTTTCAGGGTAGTCAATCTTTTTACGGAAGATCATGCAGCATTGACGGGATCACGTGAGGTTGTTATCCAGTCAGATTTGAAACCTGAAAAATCCATCAATGGAAATCTGAATTACATCTGGAAAATTCCTGCAGGAAAAAATCTGATCAATCTTGATGCGTCTGCATTTTATACGTATTTCAGCAATAAAATTGTCGGTGATTTTGATACAGATCCTGAAAAAATTATTTATGATAATCTTCATGGTTACGGTATTTCACGAGGTTTATCTTTAAATGTTGATTACAATTTCAGTTTTCCGTTAAATATTGGTTTGGGTGTGACTTATCTTGATGTTTATCAGAAGTTTGATGATGAAAGACAGAAGTTGCAACAGCTTCACGCTCCGAAATGGAGTGGAACGTATAATTTAAGTTATAAATTTCCAAATGATTTGACGATTGACTTTACAGGACAATTCTACGGACCAATGCGACTGCCGGTTTTACCGGATGATTACCGCCCGGAATATTCACCGTTTTACACTTTGGCCAATATTCAGGTTTCGAAGGCTTTCAAATCAGGATTTGAAGTGTATGGCGGAATCAAAAATGTATTCAATTTTACCCCTAAAGATCCTTTGATGCGCCCATTTGATCCTTTTGACAGATATATTGATGATCCGGTGAACAATCCAAATCATTATACTTTTGACACAACTTACGGCTACGCTCCGATGCAGAAAATCAGAGGTTTTTTGGGAATAAGATACATTTTAAAATAAAGACTAAGTAATCAAAGATTTTGATACAAAGAATTTATTTTTTAAACAATAATTTTTAGAAAGCAAAGTAAATAAATTGTCATGCAGAGCTTGAGTCGTTAGCTTCATCAAATCAACTTGTTGATCAAACTTTGCTTACTTTAATAAAATACGATACAATTAGAACTTTGCGTAAATCTAATGCAATAAGATAAATACAGTAAAATGAAGAGTATAATACTATTTCTATTTTTAATGTCTATACCAAGTTTTTGTCTTTCACAGATAAAGACAGTTGCCTTTCATGAAGTGGAAGCTCAGAAACAAGAAAATCCAAAGCCGGTCATTATTCATATCTATACAAGCTGGTGCCAGGTTTGTAAGATTGAATCTTTTGAATTGAATAAAGACAAAGATCTGGTAAAATTAATCAATAAAAATTTCTACTTCATTAATTTTGATGCAGAAAAAACGAAAGAGAAAATCCGTTTTCAGGGAGAGGAATTTAATTATGTATCCAACGGAAGTTCCGGAATTCATGAACTGGTTTTGGCTTTATCAAAGAATAAAAAACAGCCTGTTTATCCGTTATGGATTATTATAGATAAAAATGGAAATTTGATTGACTATCATGAGGGTTTGTTTAGAGCTGAGAAGATAAAGAGGAAGCTTGGTGAAATTCTGAATTTTTAGTTTCATGAAATCTTGCGGATTTGGCAGATTTTATTTTAGCCCTGATTGAGCGGTATGTTTGAGCTCTTTTCTATTTTCGGCGGCGGCCTTGCCGCCGCCGAAAATAGAAAAAGCGAGTAGCGAAAGCAGGAGAAAGCTCCTCAATTATTTCAAAAGCACTACAACAATTGCTAAAATCGCTGGCAAAGCCTGAACAAAAAATATCTTTTTCGTCGCTGAAATCGCTCCGTAAATTCCAGCCACGGCAACACATCCAAGGAAAAACAAGGCAATATTGGTTTGCCATTTCGGATCTTCGATAAGAAAAGACCAGATCAGTCCTGCGGCTAAAAATCCATTATACAGTCCCTGGTTGGCTGCTAATCCTTTTGTCGGTTTAAACATTTCTGCGGGTAAAGCTGCCTTGAAAACTTCCTTTCCTTTGGTTTCCCAGGCAAACATTTCCATCCAGAGAATGTAAAGATGTTCGATGGCTACTGCTGCAATTAAAATTTTGGCTACGATCTCCATGATATATTGTTTTGTCTTTGTAAAACTAAAAAAATAAAGTTAAGTTTGATCATAAATCTTATAAATGGAAAGTTTTAAGCAACATTTGGATAAATTTATCACTATTGATGCTGAAGAATTTGCTTCCATCATTTCCTATTTTCAGGTGTTGGAAGTTAAGAAAAAGCAGAATCTGATGTCGGAGGGAGAAATTTGCAGGTCGGTTTTCTTTGTTGTAAAAGGCTGTCTGAGAAAATTTTTTATCAATGAAAAAGGAGTTGAGCAGACAACAGAATTTGCCATAGAAAACTGGTGGATCACCGATACATTCGCCTATGAAAGACAGATAAAATCTAATTTCTTTATTCAGACGGTGGAAAAATCGGTTATTTTAAAAATTGACCTTCAATCTCAGGAAGAATTGTTGAAAAAACATCCGGTGATGGAAAGATACTTCAGAAAAGTCTATCAACGAGCTTATGCTGCGGCGGAGAGGAGAATACGATATCTTTATGAATTTTCTAGAGAAGAGTTATACGTACATTTCAGTACACAGTACCCTTGGTTTATCCAAAGAATTCCGCAATATTTAATTGCTTCATTTTTAGGGTTTACCCCGGAATATTTAAGTGAAATCAGGGCAAAATTGCGTTCTTAAACCAGTTTAAGATTTTTAGGATCTATAAATCGGAACTTTGTCTTAGTAATTTTAAAACAAAATATTATGAACGCAAGATTCGATTGGACAACAGTTCACCCAGCTGCTTACAAAGCAGGAATAGGAATGGAAGAATCCCTTAAAAACAGTTTTTTAACGCCGATTCAAAAAGAATTAGTTAAGATCAGGGCTTCCCAGATCAATGCCTGCGCTTTTTGCCTGAATATGCATACCAAAGATGCATTAAAATATGGTGAAACGCCACAGAGAATTTTCCTCCTGAATGCGTGGAGAGATGCTAAAGAATTGTTCACCGAAGAAGAGCAGATTATTCTACAAATTACGGAAGAAGTTACGCTGATCAGTAATAAAGGACTTTCGGAAGAAACTTATCAAAAGGCAAAAGTACTCTTTAATGAAAATCAGCTGGCAGATATCATCATGGCTGCCGTTGTTATTAATATGTGGAACAGAATTGCGATTTCAACACATATGCCGATCGGGAAATAATTCTTTATATAAAGTAAAAAAGAGCTTTTCATCATCGAAAAGCTCTGATTATTTAAGGACATTTGAGCTGAAGAACATTTGCATTTAAAGGCTGTTCGACTTTCCGGTCTAATTTTTCGTCATTAATATTGATATAAATTTCCATAGAGCCGGTTCCTACATGAAGCGACAAAATATGTCCTCCGTAAGCATTGAATTTGTCATCAGTCGCCACTCCATGTACATGGATCGACGGGCCTTTTTCGTTCCAGGCAACAGACCCGGTTAAGCTCCCCATTTCTACTTTTTTGAATGTTTTGGGATTAAATTTCTTCGCTTCGAAATCATAAAAGCCAAACGTAACTTCTGAAGCAAAACCTATTCCTGTAAAACTTGCCGAAGGAATATTTTCCCTTTTTGCAAGGCTTTCAATGTGAGCAAGCACGTCGTCGCCCTGTCTGAGTACCATCAGGTAGCCGGACGGTGTCTTGATATGCCTGCATGGATCTTTTTGCTGTGCGGAAATTGTATTCATTGTTATAATCATTAATAAAAAGATAAAATTTTTAAAACTATCCATAATCAATTATATTTAATAAAACCATGAAACTTCCACACCAAACAGGAAATATTGAGAAAATTATAAGTCTTTCATTAAATTAAATAAAATAATGTTTACTTTCCTGTACTATTTTCACTAAATAATTTCAGTTAAATAAATCTGTGGCTTTTCCTGGAGTTTTTCTTCAACCAAATCTCCGAACGCCTGAATATAAGGTTGTTTATTATGCTGTTCCAAACCTTCTTTGCTTTTCCAGATCTCGTAGAAAACAAATTGATTTTTATCTTCAATGCTTTGATGAAACCTGTACAATTCATTGGCTTCTTCTTTCACGGTTTCTTTCACCATATTCTGAAGAACCTCTAAAACTTCTGTTCTGTATTCTTCTTTTGCTTTAATGACGGCTGTCAGATAAACTTTCATTACGCTAATTCTGTTTTTAATTCTTTTTCAAGAACTTTAATAAGATGTTCTCTATAAAGTTTCATATCACGTTCAACATTCGCATTCTTTTCTACATCATGAAAATGAAAACTTTCCATTTTTTTCAAAGAAACAAAAGCATTCATTCTGTGAAAACCGAATAATGGTCCGTCGTCAACACTTGTTTCATTAAAAAATTCTCCCGGAAGCGTAAATGCTGTTTCAGGAGCGTTCCAGCTAGTGGTAACCATATATTTTCTTCCTCCCAGCATTCCTCCGGTTCCGTAATTGATTTCCGGATTGTCAGACGTTCTCCCGTCGCTCATGTAAATTCCTTTGGCATGACCTGCTGTAAAGACTTCATCAATATATTTCTTTAATCCGTTCGGCAGCTGAAACCACCAGATCGGTGTATGATAAATGATATAATCTGCCCAAACAAACTTTGCAACTTCTTCACTTTTGTCATATCCTTCATTCACGTTTGTGATTTTCACATCCACATTTTCAAATGTTCGTAAAACATCCAATGTATTTTCTGCTATAGTTGCATTGTATTTTCCTCTGGAATGGCCGAAATTTTGTCCGCCGTTAATAATTAATACTTTTTTCATTTTTGTATAAATAATTTTATGGGTACAAAGGTATTGCGTTGTTTGCTATGAATAAAATAATAAAAATCATAACTAAATATCATTTAAATAATAGTTATTATATTTGATTGTATTTCAGTAAATTATATAAAGTATAGACTTACTTTATCACTCTTATTGATGATGAAAATATTATAATTGTGATTATTTGAATAAATTTGCATCATAAAAGTAATACCTATGGTTAATTTAGAATGGTACCGAACTTTTAAAGCAATTTATAAAACAGGAACCCTTACAGAAGCAGCGGATACCTTATTTATTTCCCAACCCGGAGTGAGTCTTCATCTCAGTTCGCTGGAAGCATATGTTGGATATAAGCTGTTTGACAGAACCGGAAGAAGAATGATTCCTACAGAAAGGGGGAAAGTGTTGTTTAACGCTATTTCAGAACCGCTGTCAAAACTGGAAGAAGTGGAAAAAAACTTTCAGAAATCTACGGAGAAGCTTACGCCCACGATCAGTGTCGGCATGTGTTTTGAGACTTTTCAGACCACATTGGAGCAATATGTTTCAAGTTTGCCATTCAATCTTATCATCAGTTTTGGAGAATATCGGGAAATGCTCGATCAGCTGGACAAAGGAATTTTAGATTTAATCATTACTCCGAAAAAAGGAGTGTCTCCAAATATCGAACATGAAGCATTCTCTTCGGAACAACTCATTCTCGTAGGCGGAAAAGATGTTGATATCGCTGAATTTGAATATGTTTTAAATGATAAAGGCATCGAACATGCAGAAGAATGGCTGAAAAATGAAAAATGGTACGGTACGGCCGGAGATATGGAGCATCTTTTTCAATTTTGGATCCTGAATTTCGGTCATAAGCCGAATTTCCGTCCGAATTATATTGTTCCGAATCTCAATTCTATTGTACGTTGTCTGAAAGGTGGTTCCGGATTAGCAGTCGTTCCTGATTTTCTGTGTAAAAAAGAAATTGAAGATGGCGAAATACAGTTGATCTGGGAAGGCCAGAAACCCCTGAAGAATACGCTTTATTTCGGTTGCAGAAAAAAAACAAATTATCAGAAAGAGATTGATCATATTAAAGGATTGTTCAGGCAAATGATGGGAAAGGAAATTAATGTTTAATAAATTTAAAAATATATAAATAATTATTATGGAAAAGAAAACATACGCAGGACAGCCTGTAATTACATTGAATAATGGTGTTGATATTCCGGCTTTAGGTTTCGGAGTATGGCAGATGGAAGATTTGAAGGAGTGCGAAAATGCGGTCCTCAAAGCTATAGAAACAGGATACAGAATGATCGACACGGCTTCTATTTATCAGAACGAAACTGCCGTTGGGAATGCCATTAAAAATAGTGGAATAGACCGCGAGCAGCTGTTTGTAACCTCGAAGCTATGGGTTCAGGATACTTCCTATGAAAAGGCAAAAAGTGCTTTTCAGAGAACATTAGACAGATTGCAGCTGGATTATTTAGACATGTATCTTATTCACTGGCCCTATGCAGATTTCTTAGGAGCGTGGAAAGCGATGGAAGAACTTTACCATGAAGGAAAGATCAAAGCAATCGGAGTCTGCAACTTTACAGTGGAGAAATTAGAGGAATTAAAAGCTCATGCTCATGTTCTTCCGGTGATTAACCAGATTGAGTTGCATCCGATCTTTCAGCAAAAAGAACTTCAGGTGTACAATAGGGAAAATAAGATCATTACTCAGCCATGGAGCCCGCTTGGAAACGGAAATGCAGGCTTATTAGAGAATGAACAGTTAAAAGCTATTGGTGAGAAATACGGAAAGACGGTGGCTCAGGTTATTTTAAGATGGCACCTTCAGGAAGGATTCTGCGTGATTCCAAAATCGGTTACACCATCAAGGATTGAAGAGAATTTCAATGTTTTTGATTTTGAATTGACAGAAGACGAGATGAATGTAGTACGTTCTTTAGATACCGGGAAAAGATTATTTTTTGATCCTAAAGATCCTGAATGGGAACAGAAAATGTTGAATGCTGTTGCGGATATTTAATTTTAAATAACAAATTAATAGAAAGAGGCTGTCTGAAAGTTTGGGCAGCCTCTTTTTTTCGTCACCAAAATGAATAAGTAATTTTAATGCTCCGGAGGAGCAATATCTGTATAGAAAAAAAACAATGTAATATTGTAAGAACGCCGTAGGTGTGCTATAATAAGACAAAACTAAGGAGTTTTGGTATTACAGGATCATGTATACACAGATCTTGCTACTTCGCAGCAAGATATAGTTAGTTCTTATTTAAAGTTAACTAATAAAAGAGAAAAAGAATTGATTATTCTAAATAATAACTTATCATAGTCTTTGCGTTTTTTATGTTTATTAAAATGTATTTTACAAAAAATTATTTAACTTTACTTTAAACTTAATAACTAAAATTATGGAAACGAAAGTAAATGAACAGATTACAGATTCTGTCACACAGACAAATGTAAAAGTGGTGGGAGATTCTCCTGCGATGTCAATGGCAAACATTTATCAATCTATGGCACATTCTACCGGAATATTATTTCAAAATGCCGTTAATGCTCAGAATCAGCAGAATATTCTTGCACAGGCGGCGGCTAATCAGGGTGTCATGCAGATTTATAGTCTTGATACTGTTTCGGGTGCAATTGCTGTTTCAAAAATATTAAATGGAAATGGCAATGATCATTAAAAAAGATTAGAGCCGGTGGAAAAGGCTGAGAAATTTCACCTGAAACAGAATAAAAACAGCAAAAATTAATAGTATTTTTGCTGTCTTAAAGTATTACAATTAATCATGAACAAAATAGTTTTATCGTTTCTTCTGTTTTCTCTTATTTCCTGCAGCAATGACGAAGATCAAGATCTCAGCAATAAAGCTTCAATTGTCGGAAAATGGTATGTCGAAAAAGCAGAGATTTACCGGTCCTTAAATCAGCAGACCCAGACCTCTTTCTCAACGGATTGCCAGAAAATGAGCACACATGAATTTACTGCTACCCATCTTATTTCGATTTCTTATGCCCAGATCAACAATACCTGCGAAAAAACAGATGTTGTAACAAAGAAATATATATTTGATAAAGGAAACGGCAAATTCTGGTTTGAAAACGAAGAAAATTATCCGTATTTCGTGACCCAACTTAATCAAACCGACATGGTTATGGAAGACCGGACTCAGGATTTTGATGGGGATGGTACCAAAGATGTACTAAGACGTTTTTATAAAAGAATCAATTAAAACAAAAGAAGGTGTATCACAACTAAACGATGTGGGTTGAGAATCGCTTAAACGAAAACCCTTCTCGTATAGGGATACAGTAAAATTTCATAAAAAAGGCCGTTTTCACGAGTTGTGAGACGGCCTCTTATTTTATATTCAATCGTTTATTTTGTAAGATCAAGTCCTCCGAAATTACCCGAACTCATCATCAGGTATACTCCCTGGGATTTATCCAGCGTATTCCAGTATTTGTGAAGATCCTCGGCATTGGTAAAGACTTTCAAGTTTTCATTTTTAAACTTTTCTTTGATCAGATCTGGAGAGATCGGTTCCATTCTCTTGATCTTTAAAGCATCTTCCGAATAAAAAACTACCGCTTCATCAAGCCCATCCATGGCGTGATCGTATTGCTCTAAAAAAACGGGATTAAGGCTGGAGTAAGTGTGCAGTTCCAGAAAACCGTATTTTTTTTCGTTTTTAAACTGCTCTTTAAAAGCTTTTACTGCAGCTTTTACTTTACTTGGCGCGTGGGCAAAATCTTTATAAAGTATTCCTTTATCATCCCTTTGTACTTTTTCAAGGCGTTTTGAAGCCCCTTTAAAACTCATAATTGCTTCATAAAAATCTTCATCCATGATGCCAAGGTGCTGGCAGATGTGTCTTGCCCCTTCAAGATTCAATAAATTATGAGCCCCAAAAACCGATAGTGGAATATCTCCCATTTCTGTTTTCAGATGTACTGTTCCGTTTACGATTTCATACTCGGGAGTTTTATATGGAATTTTTCTGAAATAGTTTTCAGCATTTTCCACTACTTTTACTACTTCAGGATCTTCTTCATTATAGACCAGAATTCCGCCGGGCGTAATGCTTGCTACGAACTTCCTGAACTGGTCTACATAATCATCAAAAGTTTTAAAAACGTTGATGTGATCCCATGCAATCCCGCTCAATAAAGCAATATTCGGTTGATAGAGCAAAAATTTTGAGCGAAGATCAATCGGTGAAGAAAGATATTCATCTCCCTCCAATACCATAAAATCATTATCGCGGGTCAACTTTACCATACAGTCAAAACCTTCAAGCTGAGCACCCACCATGTAATCTACATCTTTCTGATGAAAATTCAGAACATGAAGGATCATGGAGGTAATGGTTGTCTTTCCATGGGAACCTGCGATCACAACCCTGGTTTTATTTTTAGACTGCTCGTATAAAAATTCAGGGTAAGAGTATATTTTTAAACCTAATTCTTTAGCTCTTGCCAATTCAGGATTATCCTGATGAGCATGCATGCCGAGAATGACAGCGTCCAGGTCGGAAGTGATCTTATCAGGAAACCAGCCGAGTGTTTCAGGGAGAATTTCTTTCTTTTCAAGTCTGGATCTTGATGGCTCAAAAATAGCATCGTCCGAACCTGTAACCTGATATCCTTTATCCTTTAATGCAATGGCAAGATTGTGCATGGCACTTCCGCCGATAGCGATGAAATGGGTCTTCAATTGTATTACTGTTTTTTTACATTAGTATTAATGATCTCCTGGAATGCCGTTGTAATGTTTGTCCAGTTGGTTTTATAATTAGGCATTATTGCGCTGGCATCGGTCTTGCTGCCTGAATGATGGCCTTTCTTTATATTGATGGAAGTTGATACAAAATCATAGATTTTCTTATGATCTTCCTCAATTCTCCTGAAATTGTTTTTTGAAAGGATATTGTTCAGCTTTTGTAAATCTTCATTGGAGATTTTAAAATTCTGCTTTATTTTTTTACCCTGGCCTTCAAAAGAATAATGGGCATTATTGCCTTTGATCAAAAGATTTTCGTAAATCGGCGCAAATCCTCCGCTTTTGGAATAGCTGATGTCAAAATCCGAATACATTTTTTGGCTGTTGCACGATACCAATATTATAATTGCGAATAAGATTCCTAATATTCTTTTCATGATTTTCTACTTTAATGATCTGAATCTTTTTGTTCCGTTTTTTTAGCTTTTAATTCTTCATCATATTGATGCAGTACATTAAAATCCTCCGTCTGCTCAATAGCGGTCATTATTTTATGTAAAATTTCCTGAGCATTCTCTTTATCATAATCAATATCGAGTGGTGGTTTAAATTCCATGGTCGGCTTTACTCCTGTTACTTTCACACGAAGTCCCTTTTTATCAAAAGCCCTTCGGAAACCATTTATTTTTATAGGAATTACGATAGGACGCTGGTTCTTGACCAGTTTTGCCGTTCCTCTTCGTCCCTGCGCAAAAGCAGAAGTTGTTCCCTGCGGAAAAGTGGCAACCCAGCCATTATCCAGAGCTTTCATGATATTATCCACTTCACTCATGTCAACCATTCTGTTCACGTTTTTGCCTTCAGCCCGCCATGTTCTTTTTACCGTTACCGCGCCGGCGATTTTAAATATTTTAGGGAGAATTCCTTTATTCATCGTCTCTTCTGCAGCAACATAATAAAAGTCTATTTTAGGATTCAGCAAATAAATCGGATTTTTTATCGTATTAAGATATCCGTTATTCACAGAGCAGAACGCATGATACATCGCAGCAACATCAGCAAAATAGGTTTGATGGTTAGATACAAACAACACATTGGAATCCGGAAGATCCACAAGATTTTCGGTACCTGTAATTTTTAATTTATTAAATCCATTGAATCTTCTGTATGATATGATTCCCAATATGAAAATAATGATCCTTTTTAAAAAATAAGGAGTTCCGAACGCATCGGTGAAAATATTTTTCTTCGCCATCTTTCAATTAAACACAGTGGTGCAAAGTTACATTTTTTTCAGCAACTGGCTGAATTCGCTCAATATCATCGCTGTTGCGCCCCAGATAATATATCCGTTGAAATTTATAACCGGCACATCATTTCCTCCTGCTGTCGGCAGGGCCATGATCTCGGGCTGGTCCGGAAGATTTAAAAAAGAGGTGATCGGGAATTCGATTACTTCCACAGCCTCAGTCTGCTGTAAAATAAACTCAGGATTTTTCCGGGTATAAGATATATAAGGATACACGTAAAAATTACTTGGTGGAATATAAATAGGAGACATTTCCCTTATGATTCTCACATAATGCTTTTCAATCCCGATTTCCTCAGAAGTTTCACGAATGGCAGTCTCGGCAAAGTCTTTATCCATTTCTTCACGTTTTCCGCCAGGTAACGAGATTTGTCCGCTGTGTCTGTCGTGCTCATTGATGGTTCTTTGGATCAGAGGAAAGTGCCACTCATCATTTTTAAGATAAAGAATAATATTGACAGCCGCAAACTTAGGATTTTTCGTTAAAACCTCGTCATAAGTAAACACAGGACGGTAGGGTGGTGAGAAGACTCCATGTGCGTTCTCTCCCGGCAATGCAGTGCTTTTAATTTTCCTTAGCAAATCTTTTCCAAAACTCATATCCAAATTTAATAATATATTTTTAAGAAAGGAAGCAATACGACAGTTTTAATAATCACCGACATAAATATCATAATAATATGGTACCTATTATATATGATAGATTCATATTTCAATATAAGGCCATCTTCCTCTTCCTAAAACCCACCAACAGAACTTACACTCGTTAACTCCCAAACTTTCTCCAACCCTTTTACTCTCGTACCCACTAACTCATCTGTTTTTCAAGGGAGCTTTTTCCGGCTATCCGCTCATACTCCTCGCGCCGAGCTTTCTGGGCTTCCCATCGCTATTCCGCCGCTGGCCCAAGCGTTCCTTTTCGTGCTGTGGGGTAACCGCTTCTATCCGGGCTAGGGTATGAGGACTTTCTTTCAACAGTCGCCATCCAAATATTACCCCAACCCCCAAACACATTTAATAAAGAGGGCCACTCAAAATAAAAGCACCTGAATATTATAAATTCACAATCTGCGTCATCAGCCAAATCCGCGAGAGATTAAATTAAAACAAAACCATAAACACGCCCTCCAACACAACTTCCCACCAACCCTATACCCCTAAAGTCTCAACAACCAAACGTTAGTTTAAAATTATTCTCCCTAGGTTTCAGGGATTTAAGAGTTAATATGAACAGAACATTAAACTTTATGTTAAATAGACTTGTTTTGTACGAATAATAAACCCTATCTTTGCCCCACTGAAAACGAGAGATAGTAAGTAGCGCAGAAGAGCTTTTAGATAAGCGGTAATAAATAAATACTCTAAAAAGGATATAAAAAAACAGTTTTAACTTTAAAATTTTTTAAGGAAAAAAGTTGTGGAATTAAAAAATATTTGTATCTTTGCAGTCCGGTAAAACGGAGCGTAGGAGTAAGGGATTGAAGGTTTGGGAAAGAGTTAAGGTTAAGAAAAAAAAACTTTA
>NZ_JBYRIW010000004.1:0-214459 GCF_057815395.1 Chryseobacterium sp. 27AL
CTGCCGAATCCTTCAATGCTAAAATCAAAAACTTCAGATTACAACTGCGAGGGGTAAAAGATAAATCGTTTTTTCTGTTCAGATTATCCAAACTTTTTGCATAGTCCCCAACTTTTGAAACTGATCCGAAATAGTATCCACTTGTTTTGATTTTTCCAAATATTGTGATACGAATAATGAAATTAAAGTATTGCAACTGTCTTTTTAAATTTCCAAAACCATTATAAAAACAAAAACCTCACAAATTAACTTTGCAAGGTTTTAAATATTGTTATCCTAGGATTAGTAGCCCGTAGGGGAATCGAACCCCTCTTACCAGAATGAAAATCTGAGGTCCTAACCGATAGACGAACGGGCCAGCTATCTTCCACTGTTTCCAGTGTGTTAGTTTTTTTGTTTTTATAAGTTTCAACTCTTATTAATAATCATCAGGTTAGATCATGATTATTTTGTAGCCCGTAGGGGAATCGAACCCCTCTTACCAGAATGAAAATCTGAGGTCCTAACCGATAGACGAACGGGCCAACTATACTTATTAAGCTAGTTTATTAACGTGCTTAGTTAATTTGCTTTTTAAGTTAGCAGCTTTATTTTTGTGGATAATATTTTTCTTAGCTAATTTATCCAACAAAGAGATAACTTTTGGCAATTGTTCTGCAGCAGCAGCTTTATCCTCTTCGTTTCTTAACACCTTCATTGCTGTTCTAGCAGTCTTGTGGTAGTATCTGTTACGAAGTCTTCTTACTTCGTTTTGTCTAATTCTTTTTAATGCTGATTTATGATTTGCCATATCGTTCAAATGTGAGTGCAAAAGTATAAACTTTTTTTTTATCTACCAAATTTATCTTTAAAATTTTTCAATTTTCTTCTGATAAATATTTCCGTAGTTTATCGATTGCCTGTTCTATTTTAATATTCTCTTCTTCTCTTTCTAATTTTTTGATGGTTGCCGTAAGCATGGCCATCGCGTTGTTCCATTCTCCAGTGGTATTGGTGAAGGTAAGTCCGTCAATCGTTACTGCAAAATCGACTCTTTCTCCTGTCCTGTAAAGTCTGAAACTTATTTTTTCATCACTGCCTGTAATCCCGCCTTCATTGATCTTTAAATCGTAACTTTTTGGGTTAGAGTGGATTTTTTTAAAAAGCAATTTTGCCTCTTGTATTTTTAAATCCGGCATGATAATTTGTGGCTTATCAGGAATAATCATTCCCCGTTAAAGCGGTGCAAAGATAATATTTTTTTCTTTTTAACAAAATACCTGCTTATTTTTTTGAGATATTTTTTCCGTAAACTATTCTCTGTCAGAATGAATTTTTTATTCATATCAATTATATTTCTCTAATCATAATCCATATATAATATGAATATTTTAAACAAAAATCCCTTTCAACGATGGTTAAAAGGGATTTGCTTTAAATAGTAATTGAGTAGCCTATAGGGGAATCGAACCCCTGTTGCAAGAATGAAAATCTTGAGTCCTGACCACTAGACGAATAGGCCCAATTTTGAGGTTGCAAAAGTAGCTATTAACTTTTTAACTTCAAAATTTTATCGTGTCATTTAGACACTTTTTGAATGACCGTATTCTTAATTCCTTTAGCTTCAAGATCTTTCTGAAGTTTTACCGCATCTTCCAGGGTGAAGACTTTTCCGTAGGTGTAATAGAAAACACCGTTTTCCTTGTTTCGGTCAACATCTTTCAGTGTCTGAAGAATGAATGAGTTACCGTTCAGTTTATCTCCCGTGTAGACTTCAATCGTGTAATAGCCGGTATTCAGTCTCTGATTTGGCATAAATCCAACCGCATAAGCATTCCGGAAGCCTGCATCTTTTGCTGTTTTGATATTGATATCTCTTACAGAAGCCAGGTTTGTTACTCCATAATAGTATTTATATTGTCCGTTTTCTTTAATAGGTAAAATATAATTCAGTCCTTTCAGAGCCGGGTCTCCATCGTTGTACTTTGTTGGAGAGCTTAATAATAAGATTCTGAAATCATTTTTCAGGGCAACTTCTACAGGTTTTTCCGGTTCAGGCTTTTTTGTTGAGACTGCATATCCGGATTTGCGGTCAATCGCCTTTTTATAATCGATAACCGCTTTATATATACTTTCTGCGATTTCGTCCTGACCTTTTTCTGATGCCAGATAATGACTTTCTTCCGGATGATTGATAAATCCAGTTTCTATAAGTACGGAAGGCATGGCATTCATACGAAGTACGTGCAGGTTTTTCTGCCATACGCCTCTGGATGTTCTTTTATCTTTGTTGACGAAATTTTCTTCTACCAGGCCTCCTAAAAGCAAACTGGATTCAAGATATTTACTTTGCTGAAGTTTCAGGGCAATAAGGGATTCCGGAGAACTTGGATCGTACGAACCAAAGGTCTGCTTATCCTTTTCATCTAAAAAGATTACATCATTCTCTCTCTTGGCAACTTCCAGGTTGGTGTCATTCTGATCGGGTCCCTGTACAAAAGTTTCCGTTCCATAGGCTGTTGGCTTTTTAGAAGAGTTACAGTGTATGGAAATAAAAAGATCCGCCTTGCTCCTGTTGGCCAGGTTGGTTCTGTCCGAAAGAGAAGGATATTCATCTATTTTTCTTGTATATATTACTTTAAAGTCTTTGTTCTTTTCAAGCATTGCCCCTACCTTTAGGGTAATCGCAAGGGTGATGTCTTTTTCTGCAATTCTGCCTATATCTGCATAGGTTCTGTTGGCTCCGTGGTCATTTCCCCCATGCCCTGCGTCAAGAACAATGGTGAATTTCTTCTGCGAAAAAATAAAGTTGATCGAAAGAATAAGGAGAAATGATAAAATTATTTTAAAATTTACTTTGTGCATCCTACAGTTTTAAAAATTATATTAATTTTGAGCCTTAATTATATATCATAAATATAACAAATAAATTGGCCAAAACCGTCTCCAAAAATATATTACAAATTTTAATTATCCTAATTTTTAACAATTTTTTAGCACAGGAAACTCCTGAAAAATTGACTAAAAATACGGTTAATGATACTATTCCCAAGCAAGATACGATCGTTCTGAAAAAAGAACCTCTCGAAAGTGTTCTTCAGACCAAAGCAGACTATAACCGCCGGGATTTTCAGAAAAAAATGATCTATCTCAACAAGAATGCCCAGGTAAAATACCAGGATGTGCAGATTGATGCAGACTATATCTCTATTGATGAGTCTAAGAGTCTCATGTATGCCCGTGGGAAGCAGGATTCTTTGGGAAAATACATCGAACCTGCGGTTATTACACAGGCCGGCAAAAAGTATGAAACCGACGAGTTTCAATATAATACAAAAACAAAAAAAGCCATCGCTTTTAACGCCAGAACGGAAGAAAGTGAAGGGGTAATTGTTGCTGAAAAAACAAAGAAGTATAATGATTCCGTTTTTGCGATGAGACGGGCGAATTATACCACCGATGATTATTTCATTAAAAAGAAAGATACCGCGGCAGATTATCATTTGCGTGCTTCTAATATTAAATTGGTGAAGACCAAAAATAAATCCTCCATTATCTCAGGACCTATTCAGATGTATATCGAGCAGGTTCCTACACCGCTTATCATGCCTTTTGCTATTTTACCGTTTTCGGATAAAAGATCAGCAGGTATTCTTATACCGAGTTTTGGGGAAAGACAGGACGTTGGGTTTTTCCTGAATGGACTGGGATATTATCAGCCGATCGGAGAGCATTTTGACCTTAAAATTCTTTCAGATATTTATACGAAAGGAAGCTGGAACTTACGCCCGGAAATGAATTATGTAAAAAAATACCGGTATTCGGGTAATTTTTCTGCAGATATCGGAACGGCCGTACGAGGAATTAAAGGTCTTGATGATTATGGCAAAACAAGTACTTACAGAATTGCATGGAGACA
Organism: Chryseobacterium sp. 27AL; assembly: GCF_057815395.1. Classification (NCBI taxonomy): domain Bacteria; kingdom Pseudomonadati; phylum Bacteroidota; class Flavobacteriia; order Flavobacteriales; family Weeksellaceae; genus Chryseobacterium; species Chryseobacterium sp. 27AL. Next base: position 3,899 of record NZ_JBYRIW010000004.1, read on the forward strand.
TACCCAGGATACGAAAGCAAACCCTTTCCTAAATTTTTCAGCATCCGTGGATATCGTGAGTACGAAATTTTATAACAATACGCTGAATAACAATTATATTTTAAATCAAAATGTATTAAACACCCAGCAGAATTCAACGGTTACCATTACCAAAAGGTTTTTGAAACTGCCGTCAACCATTACTGCAACAGCTTCCTATTCCCAGAATTTTGCTACCGGATTATCAGATCTTCGTTTGCCGCAGATGAACGTAGCTATTAACCAGTTTTATCTTTTCGGATCAAAAACGGGAACGAGAACAGGATTATTGGAAAATATTACGGTAAACACGGGCCTTAATCTTACCAATTTCGTGCAGACTAATGAAGGAGAGCTTTTCACTGCAGCCATGTGGGATAAAATGCAAACCGGACTTAAAAATAATATTGCACTAGGGACCAACACTACGATTGCAAAATATTTTACTTTCAGTTTGGGAGCCAATATTGATAATGCGCTCACGACAAAAACCATCAAAAAATATTATGATCCTCTATTAAACAGGCCTGTTACTGAAACCAATAAAGGGATATCAGGATATTCTACATTTTCTACCACTGCAAGTCTTCAGACTACTTTATATGGGCAGGCAAACTTTAAAAAAGGTTCGGCCATTGAAGCGATCAGACATATGGTGACACCGAGCATAGGATTTACTTATTCTCCGGATTTTGGTGGTTCAGGGTTTGGATATTATAAGAATTATTATGATGCAAACGGTGCTTTAACGCCCTATTCTATATTTGAAGGAGGAATCATCGGAAGCCCGAGCAGCGGAATGGTTGGTGCATTAGGATTCAATATCGGAAACAATATTGAGATGAAAGTAAGATCTAAAAATGATTCTACAGGGGTAAAAAAACTGAAGATATTTGAATCATTAAATCTTTCCGGAAGCTACAACTTTGCTGCGAAAGACCACCCGTTTTCTATAATTACCATTAACGGGCAGTCTTCATTCTTTAATAATAAATTAAACGTCAATACAAGTTTGTCATTAGATCCTTATAAAATTGTATATCTGCCGGGTCAGGATACCGGGATGAGAACGGAAGATCTTGGAGGATTCAGTGTGCAGGGGTTCAACGTGCAGCTTTCTTATCCGTTGAGCAGCGAGATATTTGGAGAAAAAACAGATTATGCCAAAAAATATCAGGCGAAAGGTGAAGTGAGAAATGAAAATTATTATTTTGACGATGACAATTATGCCCACTTTGATCAGGCATGGACTTTAAATGTAAATGCCAATTATGCCTACACCAAAAGCTACGCTTCCAGAACTCCTACAAGACTGGCTTCGGTTGGTCTTGACGGAAGTATAAAGCTTACCCCGTACTGGAATATCAATGGTAGCACCCATTATGATATGGTAACCAAGCAACTGGCGTATACCAGAATTGGTTTCTCCAGAGATCAGCGAAGTTTTACGATCAATTTCAACTGGGTTCCTTTCGGACAGTATAAAGTATATGACTTCTTCATTGGGATCAAAGCCAATATCTTAAGTGATGCTTTAAAATATAAAGACAGAAGTTTTACACAGCCGAATGCACCATTCTAGCATTAGATTTGATATTTGATTATAGAAATAGAATATAAATTTTATATTTGCACCCAAAATAAATTCTAATGAAAAAAATAATCAACACTGTAAATGCTCCTGCAGCTATCGGACCTTACTCACAAGCCAATATGGCAAACGGGATTCTTTATATCTCTGGTCAGATTCCTGTAGATCCTACAACAGGTAAATTGATGGAAGGTATTGAAAAAGAAACGCATCAGGTAATGAAAAACCTGGAAGCAATTCTTACAGAAGCAGGAATGACTTTTAAGAATGTTGTAAAAGCTACCATCTTTCTGAAAAATATGGATGATTTTGCGGTAATGAATGATATTTATGCATCTTATCTGGATGCTGAAAGCTTCCCGGCTCGTGAAACTGTACAGGTTTCCTGCCTGCCGAAAAATGTGGATATCGAAATTTCTATGATTGCTCATCAGGATTAATGAATTTTATAAGGAATACAATTGCGGTTATTGTAGGTCTTGGGATCGCCGGGCTTATTATTACTCTTGGTATAAGGGTGTTTCCGCAATGGGTTACTTTTGACGCTTTTGCTCCGTTTGAGCATTGGGAGAGATTTCTTCAGAGTATGCAGCATGATGATGCGTTCTTTGGCTTTCTTTTATTCATTTCCGGATTAGGAACTACGGTGGGTGGTGTAGCAACAGCGATGATTGTTAAATATGCAAAGGTTGCTTATGCTATTCTTATTGGATTTATCATGCTGTTCCTGGCTATGCTGGACGTTATCATTTTTCCTTATCATCCGACATTTTATAAGATCTCTATTTTTCTTACTTTCTTTCCTTTTTCATGGATTGGAGGTAAAATAGTGGAAATCATCTATGAACGCCAAAAGAAAAAAAGGATCTCCGAAAAGGTAAATCAATCATAATTAAAATAAAAAATCGCTGCAAGACTGCAGCGATTTTTGTTGATATGAAAGTTAAGTTGATATCTTAAGGCATTTTGAATCCTCTGGTATAAATTTGGCCATATCCATCCACAAATTTTACCGATACATTTCCTGAGTATTTGTCAAGAATCTTTTCAACATCTTTTTGTGAATTAACAGGTTTACCATTAATTTCCATTATAATGTATTCGTCTACAATTCCAATCTTAGCAATCTCACCACCTTCTGAAACATTTTTAGCAGTAACCCCACTACTTAGACCGAAGTTTGTTTTAATTCTGTCACTAAGCGGTTCAAATTCTGCCCCAATTTTTTCAGTTACACTAAGATCAGCCTTTGTTCTCGTGCTGGTTCCTCCTTTTTGGTCTCTCAATGTAACGGTTGCAGTATTTTCTTTACCATTTCTCAAATAGGTTACAGCTACTTTATCTCCAGGACGTTTGCTGCCAATGGCAACTGATAAATCTGCAAAATCAGTGACTATTGTATTGTCAATTTTAGTAATGATGTCGCCAGATTTTAATCCTGCATCTTCAGCACCGCTGTTATCTCCAAAGCCAGTTACATACACTCCTGATCCTGCTTTAATATTGGTTTTTTTCTCTCTGTTATAAGCAGCTACCTGGATATCATTGGATAAATCTAAAGACTGTACCCCAAGGAATCCTCTCTGTACAATACCGAATTTTTTGATATCCTCAATAATCTTACGTGCTAAATTTGAAGGAACCGCAAATCCGTATCCCTGATAATATCCTGTTGTAGACTGGATGGCTGAGTTGATACCGATCAGATCTCCATTCGTATTCACAAGCGCACCTCCTGAGTTTCCGGGATTGATCGCCGCATCGGTTTGAATGAAGCTTTCAATAGGATTGGCAGCTTTCCCTTGTGAGCTTAAAATTCCGATACCCCTTCCTTTCGCTGAAACAATACCTGCTGTAACGGTAGAATTAAGCCCCAGCGGGTTTCCTACAGCAAGTACCCATTGGCCTACCTCAATATTGTCAGAATTAGCAAAATTTAAATAAGGAAGACCTTTTTCTTCAATTTTTAACAGTGAAATATCCGTATTTGGATCTGTACCAACCAATGTGGCGATATAAGATTTTTTGTTGCTTAAAACAACTTCCAGCTTATTGGCGCCAGCCACCACGTGATTATTTGAAATAATATAACCATCAGGAGAAATGATCACACCCGATCCCATTCCTGAAGGCATATTGTCCGGGGCCTGTTGTTGCTGTCTTTGTCTTTGCTGACCTCTCCCTCCAAACGGATCTCCGAAAAAGAAATCAAAAAGATCCTGTTCAGAAGCTCGGCTCGAAGATCTTGACTGATAGTTTTTAATAGTAACCACGGCAGGCACTGTTGTCTTAGCAGCTTTTACAAAATCATCCCCAACAGCAGCAGAATTCATCCCTGCAAAACTGACATTGGATGCCGATTTTGTAAAATATGTCTGGTCCGGACTGTTGGAATCATGGTTGAAATATTGTAGTGTTCCAACGGTAGTAGCTCCTGAAATAACCCCTACTACAGCAAATGGTAATAGTTTTTTTAAAGTACTCTTCATTGTATATCTTTTCTTTATTGTTTTATTTTACTGATGAATTTTTCGTTTTATTGAAAACAAATTTAATGCTAAATAGGTATGCACTTGGCATGTAATGTTTCAATTTTAACTAAAATTTAACAGGAATAGGAATATTTTATGTATTATGTCATAATCCTGAAATTCTCATTAACATATCTTAAAATATTATTAAAGACAAAATGTCATACTCTATGATGCATTTTAAAAATTAAAGTTAAATATATAATATTTTTATCTTCATAGAGGTTGTAATATTTGCTGATAAATAGACTCAATTGAAAATTGCTTATCTTTGCAAAAATTTTCTCAACAAGAAATGACAAAAAGCGGAAAAATAGAACTGATGTCTCCTGCCGGTGATTTTACATCCCTCCAGGCGGCTATAGATAATGGAGCAGACTCTGTATACTTCGGAGTTGAGCAGCTGAATATGCGTGCAAGAGCGACAATGAACTTCACGATTGAAGACCTGCCTGAGATCTCCAGAAGATGTGCAGAAAAGGGAGTAAGAACTTATCTTACGCTTAATACAATTATATATGACCATGACCTTTCCATTATAAAAACTCTTCTTGACAAAGCAAAAGAAGCGAACCTTACTGCTGTTATTGCAATGGATCAGGCTGTTATTGCCTATGCGAGACAAATTGGCATGGAAGTACATATTTCAACACAAATCAATATCACCAATATTGAAACAGTGAAATTTTATGCTCTTTTTGCCGATACTATGGTAATGAGCCGTGAGTTGAGTATTTCTCAAATTAAAAAAATCTGCTCACAGATAGAAAAAGAGCAGGTGAAAGGTCCTTCGGGAAATCTTGTTGAGGTTGAGATTTTTGGTCATGGAGCACTTTGTATGGCTGTCTCAGGAAAATGCTACCTAAGTCTTCATTCTGCCAACTCTTCTGCCAACAGAGGCGCATGTAAACAAAACTGCCGTAAGAAATATACCGTAATTGATCAGGAAACAGGTTTCGAGATCGAGCTTGATAACGAATATATGATGTCTCCTAAAGATCTTTGTACCATAGGATTTTTAGATGAAATTGTAGATGCCGGAGTTAAAGTTTTGAAAATCGAAGGTAGAGGAAGGGCACCCGAATATGTAGCGACGGTTACGAAATGCTATAGAGAAGCAATTGATTCTATTGCAGACGGTACTTTCTCCCAAGAAAAGGTTGCGGAATGGATGACTAAACTTGAAACGGTTTATAACAGAGGATTCTGGAGCGGTTATTATCTTGGACAGGAATTGGGAGAATGGTCTTCAAATTCTGGATCCAGTGCAACGCAGAAGAAGGTTTATATCGGAAAAGGAAGACATTTCTATCCAAAATCCAATATCGCTGAGTTTTTAATTGAAGCTTATGACCTGAATGTTGGTGACAGCGTTCTTATACAGGGACCTACAACAGGATCTCAGGAGATGGTAATTGAAACTATGATGGTAGATGAAAAAGGAGATTCCGAAAAAGCTACAAAATCTGACGTAATTACGTTCCCTACCAAGTTCCGCGTACGACCGAGTGACAAACTTTACAAAATTGTAAAAGAAGTTAATTAATGGTCATTGTTACGCTTCAGAGAGATAAATGCATAGGGTGTAATTATTGTGCAGAATTTGCACCGGAATATTTCAGGATGTCTAAAAAAGACGGAAAATCGGTATTGCTGAAAACAATAGATAAAAAAGGTTTCTATACTCTTAAAACACCGAATCCTGAAGCACTTGAACCTTGTGATAAAGCCGCAAAAGCTTGTCCGGTAAAAATTATTTCAGTAAAAATGATCTGATTATTATGCTAAAAGCTGAGCTTAGGAAAATATATATGCAAAAAAGAAAAGCCTTGTCTGATGATGAGGCTTTCTTGTTATCTGAAGCTGTTTTTAAAAATTTTGTTGAATATTTTAAACCGGTTTCAGGAGATAAGGTTCATATATTTATCCCGATTGCTAAATTTAAAGAGATTGATACGCAACGGTTTATTCATTATTTTTTCAGCCGGAATATCAGGGTTTTTGTTCCTAAAATAGTGGATGCAAAGCTGATTTCGGTAGAAATTTTTAATAATACAAAATTTGAATTTAATCAGTGGAATATTTCAGAGCCTGTTTCGAATGAAGATTCCGGGATTTTTAATTTTGATTACATTATTACGCCATTGCTTTATGCTGATAAAAATGGCAATAGAGTAGGATATGGCAAAGGTTTTTACGACGGTTTTTTTGATAGTATCTCTAAAGAATCAAAAAAAATCGGAGTTAATTATTTTAACCCCGATGAAAATATCGATGATGTCTGGGAGAATGATATTCCGCTGGACTATCTGGTAACTCCTACAGATGTACTGTCTTTCTTCAATAAAGGATTGGAATAAAAATTCAGAAAGAAAAATTTGAACTCTTTCTTCGTATTAGGCGTGGAAACAAGAATGTATTGTGCATTTTTCTCAAAAGTCCCCAATGATTTATTTTTATTGTCAAAATATTCTACATTAAATTTTGCAAAATCCAGCGTGTCCTGATTATGCAGATTTTTGTAAACTTCCAGATTATTGACTTTTACGGATTTTACCTTCAAACTGTCAAGTTCATGAAACAGGTTTTTAAAAGTAAGGCTGTCAGGCTTATGAAAATAACTTTGCATCTGCGAATAAATTACAGTATCAATCTCTGTATTTCTGTTTCCTGACAGGTAAAGTGTTGAAAGATCAAGAAGTTCCTGAACTTTTTGTTTTGTGATATAATTGATTGCCTGGGCACTGTCCATCTGTACCGCAGGATATGTTTTGGTATTATTGCTGTTTCTGAGCTTATCCAGATCACTGATTTCTGTTTTTTTATTATTACAGGAAATAAATGCAAGAAGCAATAGGGTAACAATTAAAAAGTTATTTATTTTTTTCATCTGTTGCAATTTTAAATTTGATGGAGATGATTTTTCCGTTGTTATCTTTTTTCATTTCTATTACACTTAAATTCTTCAGTGAAGTGGTGGGGGTAGTTACGAGTGTAATATATTTCTGTTTATCCAGTCTTTCGATGCCGTAGATATTATTGTCGTAGATCTGGTAAATGACAGCATTATTACTGATTAGGCTTTCGAGCTGGTTTCTTTTTCTTTTAAGTTCATCAGGATCGCCGTTGGCATCTTTAATCGAGAAATAATAAGCTGCCATTTTGTAATCATCTGGTTTAAGCTCGATAATTTCTTCATCCGGCGCATTCTCAAGACTCCGGTTAATTTCCAGGTACTCATAGAATGGCGAGCTGATCTGCATTTTCAGATTTTTATCCTTCGTGGAGTAATAAAAACATTCTCCCGGTTTTATTTTATAAAGAATAGGTGATTCATTTTCCTTGATCACTTTTATTTCTAATGTATTCACAACACCAACTCCTCTGTCTGCATCCGTAAAACAATATTTATATGTTTTTGAAAAAAGAGCATCTTTAAATCCTAAAAGGCCGGTGAGAACCACCAAAATTGACGTCACAATAGCCCAAACATTTTTTCTGACGAAATTTTTATTAGATTTTATCTGCTCCGCATTAACAATTGTTGATGTTTCGGCATTTTGGTTAAATATCTGATTGTCAGTAGTTGATTTTTGTAAATCTGTGTTTTCTGATGCTTTTGTTATCTGTTTTTGTAACGGAATGTCGTTGTCAGGGAGAGACGGTGCCAAAGAAACCGTTTTCTCAAGTTCCTGAAGATTTTCATTGCTGGCATCTTCGTCATCCTGTAGCAATTCACCGGCAAAAAGATGTTGTTTCTTAAATTCGTACCATGAATCGTAACCCGCATAAATACTCAGTAAATTGAGCATATCAATACGGGGAAGTTTGGTGACCGGTGAGTTTTTAAAGTAGGTGTAAAAAGATTTTTCGCTAATGTTTCCCTTAGCTTTTTTCCGAAGATCTTCCTGAAAATAGATGATATCAATTCCCTTCCATTTAGAAATATCATCATAGGAAGGGGTATATTCTTTCAAATATTGAGCCTGTACGTCCCTTTTCAGCTGCTCAAAATGTAATAGATCTAAATCCGTCAATTTATTTTAAAATAATTAAATTATTGATTATCAGTTATGTTTATTTGTAAAACTGTTTTACAAAGGTATTACAATTATTTTTCATAAACAAATTTTCTATCTGCTATACCTTTGTCTTGTTCAAATAACCGAACAGAGAAAAGATTTTATAAAACAATATTAACAAAATTAAATTTAATTTATTATGAAAAAGTCATTATTCGTAGCTGCTATCGCTGCAATCTCTCTAGTTGCTTGTAAAAAAACTGAAGCTAACTCTACTGAAACTGCTACTGATTCAGTAAACGCTACAGCTGATTCAGCTACTGCTGCTATCGATTCTACAGCTAACGCTACTGTAGATACAGTAAAAGCTAACGCTGATGCTGCTAAAGATTCAGTTAAAGCTGATGCTAAAGTAGCTAAAGAAGAAGTTAAAGCTGAAGCTAAGAAAGAAGATGCTGCTAAAAAATAATTAAAGCACGCTTTAAAATAAAAGAACCGCTCACCCAGTGATGCGGTTTTTTTATGCTTATAAATCATCAATGGTGGATCGTATTATGATTTTTTCTGTCTCAGCGTTTCATAACAGGTAATCGCGACCGCATTACTCAAATTAAGGGAATCTATGCTTCCGCTCATAGGGATAAGTGTATTTTTTCCTTTATTTATCCAAAATTCACTTAAGCCTGAATGTTCCGTTCCAAATACAACAGCGGATCTCTCTTTGAAATCTCTTGTGTAAAGATCCTGTGAGCTTTCATCCATAATGGTAGTATAGATCTGATATCTGTTTTTGTTAAGAAACTCCATGGTCTGCTCATTATCAGCCTGAAATACATGCATTCCAAAAAGACAGCCTACACTTGAGCGGATGACATTGGGATTGTAGAAGTCAGTTTTTCCGTCAGATACGATCAGTGCATCAATCCCGAACGCTTCACAGCTCCTTAAAATAGCCCCCAAATTGCCGGGTTTTTCTACGCCTTCTACTACAATGATGGTAGAATCTTCTTTAGGAACGAAAGAAAGCAGGTCTGATGTTTTTGTCTTGTAAATACCGATAATGCCTTCCGAACCCCCACGATAAGCTATTTTTTCATATACTTTTTCGCTTACGAAATGAATTTTCCCTTCCGGCAGTTCTTGTTGAAAAATATTTTCACAGATAAAAAATTCAACAGGTTTAAATCCGAAGGTCTGTGCACGCTCGTTTTCCTGCTGCCCTTCAACAGCAAAAACATCTGATTTTTTTCTAAACCTGTTGTCCGTAAGAAGTTTGTTGATATATTTTACTTTTTCGTTCTGAAAGCTTTCTATTAACATTCTGCAAAATTATGTAAAATTATTTTTAAGATGCTTTTAAATCAGATTTAGCACAAAAATTCAAGTTAATTCGACTGGTGACATTTGTAGCTTTACTTAATCATTTGGAAGATCGAGATAAATTCCAGAATCGTCTATTTGGCTTTGAGGGGAATTTAATTCTGAAATTTCCTCATTAGACTTTGCCCTTGTAACAAGATTTTCAGGAAGAGATTTTGTAGATTTTGCACCCATTATTTTTAACCTTTGGGCAGCAGTTACTAAGTTGCCTCTGCCGTCCACAAGCTTATTCATTGCTCCTTCATACTCAAGTTTTGCTTCTTCCATCTTTTTTCCAATTTTGAGAAGATTGGCAACAAAACCTTCAAATTTATCATATAAGGCTCCTGCTTGACGGGCTATTTCAATAGCATTATTCTGTTGTTTTTGATTTGTCCACATACTATCAATGGTTCTCAATGTTGCTAATAATGTAGATGGTGTCACAATAACGATGTTTCTTTCAAAAGCTTTATTGTATAGTTGATTGTCATCATTTAATGCAATTGCAAAAGCCGGTTCTATAGGTATAAACAATAGTACAAAATCGGGACTTTGCATTTCATACAGATTATGATAATTTTTTATACCTAATTGTTCGATATGTCTTTTTAAAGAAATAATATGTTCTTTTAGGAATTGAGTTTTTACTTCGTCATTTTCTTCATTTACATATTTTTCATACGCAACCAAGGATACTTTGGAATCGATAATCATTTTTTTTCCATCAGGAAGATTTACGATTACATCCGGCTGAACACGGTTTCCATCGTTTGTTAAATGGCTTTTTTGAATTTCATATTCACGTCCTTTTTCAAGTCCTGATTTTTCTAAAACTCTTTCTAAAACTAATTCACCCCAGTTTCCCTGCATTTTGCTATCTCCTTTTAATGCCTTAGTCAAATTTAAAGTTTCCTTACTCATTTGAACATTTAGATCTTTTAATCCAATAATTTGCTCTCGTAAAGCTGCATGATAATCAATACTCTCTTTATGAGTGGTTTCTACCCTTTTTTCAAAATTATTTATTTTTTCTTGAAGCGGATGAAGTAGGTTTTTGATATTTAATTGATTTTGCTCTGTAAACTTTTCAGCTTTTTCCTCAAGAATTTTATTTGCAAGATTCTCAAACTGTAATTTAGATTCTTCCTGAATTTTTGTGATCTCTTCTTTTTGGGTTTCAAGAGATTTCAGCAGGCTTTCATTGATGGCGGAAAGTTCTGAGTTTTTTGCAAAAAGAGATTGCTTTTCTGCCAACAGGCTTTCGATTTGGGAAGTTTGTTTTGCATGCAGTTGTTTTTGCTCCAGGAATTGAGTGTTTAATGAAGCATGTTCTGCCGAAATTTTGGCAAATTCATTTTTAAGATCATTCATTAGATCGGTCTGCTGCAGATTCAATTCTTTATCATCAATAATATTTTGATTCAGCTCCTGAATTTTGAGATTTGAATTTTCAAGATCTGCACGGGTCCTGATGTAAAGATTGTTCAGCTCGTCAAAAGAATTTCTTGAAATCATAGATGATTTCAAAGCAAAATATTGGATGGCTGCTCCGATTATTCCGCCTGCGATACAGCCTATAATTAAATAAATGATCTCCATTTTCCAAAATTACAAAAAGGAAAATTGATTTCTTTTACGGGAAACCGTAAGTTCTATTTCATTAATGATTTTTCTTGAAAATTCTTTTAAGTAATGGATTTAATTGTTTCAAGGCGTATATTTGTTTAGTTGTTTCATCAATTTAAATATTAATACATTTATGAAATTGTTAATTATTACAGCTCTTATTTTTTCATCAGTCTTATCAGCGCAGGATTTTGCCAATTATGCCAAATATGAAAAGCAGAACCAGGAAGTTTTATCTAAAAATATAGCTCCGAATACTGTATTCATGGGAGATTCTATTACCGAAGGCTGGTTTTCTACGGATCCGTCATTCTTCACTAAAAATAATTTTGTGGGCCGAGGAATCAGCGGGCAGGTGACTTCTCAAATGCTGCTTCGATTCAGGGAAGATGTTATTAATTTAAAGCCAAAACGTGTTATTATTCTCGCCGGGACGAATGATATTGCTGAAAATCAGGGGCCTATTTCTCTGGATAAGGTCTTTGGAAATATTGTTTCAATGGCAGAGCTGGCAAAGGTGAATAATATTAAAGTTGTTTTATGTTCCGTTCTTCCTGCTTATGATTTTGGCTGGAGAAAAGATATGCATCCGGCGGAAAAGGTGATTGCTCTCAATAAAATGATTGAGGGATATGCAAAAAAGCACAACATTCCTTATGTGGATTATCATTCCGAAATGAAAGATGCACGAAATGGGCTTGACAAAATTTACACGCAGGACGAAATTCATCCGACGGCTAAAGGTTATGAAAAAATGGAAGCAATCTTAATGAAAAAACTGAGTAAGAATTAAGGAATTTCTATAATCACTACTGTAACTATAAGTAAAAGAGGGTGATAAAATTAAACTCATCAATTCTTCTCGTTGTATTAGTTTTTGATTCTTAAAAATTCTTTTGCCAGTTCGATCATTTTAGGATCTCCTGTATATTTCCCATGTTCATCGGAAAGTTTTACAGTAGGGATCCATTCGTGGTTTGGTGCCTGAACGCCAATTAATTTCATTACAATATTCATTGGTCTCAAACCAACATCATTGGTCAGGTTGGTACCGATTCCGAACGATACTCCGATTTTCCCTTTGCAGTAGTTGGTGATTTCTTCTACCTTTTCGAGATTTAATCCATCAGAAAATATAATATATTTGAATAAAGGATTAATGCCATGTTTTTGGTAATGAGCGATTGTTTTGTCCGCAAATTCAAGAGGATCGCCGCTGTCATGTCGTACTCCGTCAAAAAGCTTGGCAAATTTCTTATCAAACTGCTGAAAGAAAACGTCCGTAGTGTAGGTGTCTGATAGTGCAACTCCCAAGTCACCTCTGTAGACGTCTACCCAATGTTCCAGTGCCAAATCATTGGCCATTTTAAAGCCATATTCGGCGGCATGAAACATAAACCATTCATGGGCGTGTGTTCCGATAGGTTTTACACCATATTTCATTGCAAAATGTACGTTTGAACTTCCAATGAATGTTGAATTCTTTTTCTGTGTCAGCGTTTCCATGACAAGATTTTGCACTTTATAGGAATGTCTTCTTCTGGTGCCGAATTCAGCAAAGTTTACTCCGAGTTTTGCAAGGGTTTCTGCTTTTTCAAAGGTTTTTCCGGTGACTGTTTCGTTAGAATCTCTTTCCATGTGGTTCATTTCGTAATGAAGTTCACTGATCAGGGCAAGCAAAGGAACTTCCCAAAGAATCGTTCTGTACCAAAGCCCTTCCACAATAACAGAAAGTTCACTTCCTTCCTGGTGAATTTTTACTTCAGACGGATCATAGTGGTAGCCTTCGAGAAAATCCAGATAAGGAAGATCAATGTATGGACATGTTCTTTCCATGAATTTCTTTTCGTCTTTGGTAAGTTTAAGTTCGGCCATCTTGTTAACTGCTTCTCTCAGGGCAGCATCAAAGCCCTCAGGAAACTGATGTTTTCCTCTGTTGATGAATTCATATTTTACGATAGAGCCGGGGAATAATTTTACCACAGCATTCTGCATTGTTATTTTATAGAAATCGTTGTCCAGAATGGAGGTTAATCGCACATTATGCATGATTGTGTAATTTATACGCAAATATAATTAATAAAAATAAAATCACCTAAATATAAGGTGATTTTTTATTTTACTGTTAAATTTATTACTTTCCAAGATATGAATTGTACATCCATACTTCTTTTTCCTGTTCAGTGATGTAATCGCTCATCTGGGAATTGGTTCCTTCATCTCCTGCTTTTTCTGTAATGTCTAAAAGTTCTCTTTGAAGGTCAATCACAACTTTAAAAGAATTTAAAATAATTTCCACACTTTTAGCTCCGTCGCTTACTTCCTGACTTTCTTTGATGGTAGCTACTTTAAGGTAGTCGGAATAATTGTGTGCAGGGGTAGCGCCCAACGTTAATATTCTTTCGGCAATTTCGTCGATTTTTAACACAAGATTGTTATATAACTCTTCAAACTTCGGGTGAAGGGTAAAAAACTGGTCTCCTTTAATATTCCAGTGAGAGCCTCTTGTATTCTGATAAAATACGGAATAATTTGCTAAAAGGATATTTAATTTTTCTGCGATCTGTTGGCAGTCGGCTTCCTGAAGGCCGATGATGTTAGAATTTTTCATATAATATGGTAGTTTATTTTCTTGAAACAAATTTAAGTAAATATTATGCCGAATTCTAAAAGTGCTGATTGATGATGCTTATCTTTAAAATTTTTATAATTCATTAAGAAATTAGTACTTAATAAATTGCTAGTCAGAATAAGTATTAAAAATTAACAATAATTTAATTAAACCGGAAATAATTATTATCTCCACCTATTTGCCGGTTTTGCGCTGAAATCCTCATGTTGTAATAAAATTTCTTTTTTAAGGAGTTAAAGTGTTGATTTTTATTTTCATGCAGGTGTTTGCTAATTAAAAAATTATTTATATTTTTGCACCCTAAAATAAAAAGCAATTAAATGCCTACTATTCAACAATTAGTAAGAAAAGGAAGAGCCACGCTTGCCAAGAAGAGCAAATCGGCTGCCCTTGATTCTTGTCCACAAAGACGTGGTGTATGTACGAGAGTATATACTACTACACCGAAGAAACCGAACTCTGCACTTAGAAAAGTTGCAAGGGTAAGACTTTCTAACGGTAAAGAAGTTAACGCCTACATCCCGGGCGAAGGACATAATCTTCAAGAGCACTCGATAGTATTGGTAAGAGGCGGAAGGGTGAAAGACCTACCGGGAGTACGTTACCACATCGTAAGAGGTGCATTAGACACTGCAGGTGTAAATGGAAGAACACAGAGAAGATCGAAGTATGGAGCTAAGAGACCTAAACCAGGTCAGGCAGCTGCAGCACCAGCAAAAGGAAAGAAAAAATAATCATTAAATAAGGAATAAGACAATGAGAAAGACGAAAGCGAAAAAAAGACCGTTGTTACCAGATCCGAAATTTAATGATCAGTTGGTAACTAGATTCGTAAATAATTTGATGCTTGACGGTAAGAAGTCAATCGCATTCAAAATTTTCTATGATGCGTTGGATATTGTAGAAACTAAAAAAGGTGATACTGAGAAAACAGCCCTTGAAATCTGGAAAGATGCATTAACAAACGTAATGCCTCACGTAGAAGTACGTTCCAGAAGAGTAGGTGGAGCTAACTTCCAGATCCCGATGCCAATCAGAGCTGATAGAAAAATCTCTATGGCCATGAAATGGTTAATCAAATATTCTAAAGCCAGAAATGATAAATCTATGGCTTTGAAATTAGCTAACGAAGTTGTAGCTGCTTCAAGAGAAGAAGGTGCTGCTTTCAAAAAGAAAACCGATACTCACAAAATGGCGGAAGCTAACAAAGCTTTCTCACACTTCAAATTCTAATCTGAAATGGGAAGAGATCTTAAATATACAAGAAATATTGGTATTGCCGCTCATATTGATGCCGGTAAGACGACCACTACAGAAAGAATTTTATTCTATACAGGTAAAACTCACAAGATTGGTGAGGTTCACGAAGGTGCCGCTACAATGGACTGGATGGAGCAGGAAGCAGAAAGAGGTATCACCATTACTTCTGCTGCAACTACTTGTTCTTGGAACTTCCCGACTGACCAGGGGAAAACTTTACCTGAAACTAAACCTTATCACTTCAACATCATCGATACACCGGGACACGTTGACTTCACTGTAGAAGTAAACAGATCTTTAAGAGTATTGGATGGTCTTGTATTCTTATTCTCTGCCGTAGATGGAGTAGAGCCTCAGTCTGAAACAAACTGGAGACTTGCTGACAACTACAAAGTAGCGAGAATGGGATTCGTAAACAAAATGGACAGACAGGGTGCTGACTTCTTGAACGTTGTAAAACAAGTAAAAGAAATGTTAGGATCTAATGCAGTTCCAATCGTTTTACCAATCGGTGCTGAAGAAGATTTCAAAGGGGTTGTAGACTTAATCAAAAACAGAGCGATCATCTGGGATGACGCAGGACAAGGTGCTACTTTCGAGGTAGTTCCAATTCCTGACGATATGAAAGATGAAGTTCTTGAATATAGAGAGAAATTAGTAGAAGCTGTTGCTGACTACGATGAAACTTTGATGGAGAAATTCTTCGAAGATCCGGATTCAATTTCTGAAGACGAAATCAACGAAGCTTTAAGAAAAGCGACTATCGACCTTTCTATCATTCCTATGACTTGTGGTTCTTCATTCAAGAACAAAGGCGTTCAGTTCATGTTGGATGCAGTTTGTAAGTATCTTCCTTCTCCACTGGATAAGGATAATATCAAAGGAACTGATCCTAACACAGACGCTGAAATCGAAAGAAAGCCAGATGTAAAAGAGCCTTTCTCTGCATTAGCATTCAAGATTGCTACTGACCCGTTCGTAGGTAGATTAGCATTCTTCAGAGCATATTCAGGAAGACTTGATGCTGGTTCTTACGTTTTGAACACAAGATCAGGAAACAAAGAAAGAATCTCAAGAATCTATCAGATGCACGCTAACAAGCAAAATCCGGTTGAGTTTATCGAAGCTGGAGATATCGGTGCAGCTGTAGGATTTAAAGATATCAAAACAGGAGATACCTTATCTGATGAAAAGAACCCAATCGTTCTTGAATCGATGATCTTCCCGGATCCGGTAATCGGTATCGCTGTTGAGCCTAAAACGAAAGCTGACCAGGATAAAATGGGTAACGCTTTGGCTAAATTAGCTGAAGAAGATCCAACTTTCCAGGTTAAGACTGACGAGGCTTCAGGGCAAACAATCATCTCTGGTATGGGTGAGCTTCACTTGGATATCATCGTAGACCGTATGAGAAGAGAGTTCAAAGTAGAGGTTAACCAAGGTCAGCCTCAGGTAGAGTACAAAGAAGCACTTACACAAACAGCTAACCACAGAGAAGTTTACAAAAAGCAATCTGGAGGTAGAGGTAAGTTTGCGGATATCGTATTTACTATCGGTCCTGCAGACGAAGGTAAAGTTGGTCTTGAATTCATCAATGAAATCAAAGGGGGTAACATTCCTAAAGAATTCGTTCCTTCAGTTGAAAAAGGTTTCAGAGAAGCAATGAAGAACGGTCCATTGGCCGGGTTCGAAGTTGAGGCAATGAAAGTTGTTTTAAAAGACGGATCTTTCCACGCCGTTGACTCTGACCAGTTATCATTCGAATTGGCTGCTAAATTAGGTTTCAAAGAATCTGGTAGAGCTGCTAAAGCGGTTATCATGGAACCAATCATGAAGCTTGAAGTGGTAACTCCTGAAGAATACATGGGTGATATCGTAGGTGACCTTAACAGAAGAAGAGGTACTGTAAACGGTATGGATGACAGAAATAACGCTAAAGTTATCAAAGCTTTCGTTCCGCTATCTGAAATGTTCGGTTATGTAACTTCATTAAGAACATTATCTTCTGGTAGAGCAACATCTTCTATGGAATTCGAAAGATATGAAGCTGCTCCGCAGAACATTGCTGAAGAAGTAATCGCTAAAGCAAAAGGTTAATTTAAATTAGATTAAAATGTCACAAAGAATCAGAATAAAACTTAAGTCTTACGATTACAATTTGGTAGATAAATCTGCTGAGAAAATCGTAAAAACGGTAAAGGCTACCGGTGCTGTTGTAAACGGTCCGATTCCATTGCCAACAAACAAGAGAATCTTCACTGTGTTGAGATCTCCACACGTAAACAAGAAAGCAAGAGAACAGTTCCAACTTTCTGCTCACAAGAGATTGATGGATATCTACTCTTCTTCTTCTAAAACGGTTGATGCTCTAATGAAATTAGAACTTCCTTCTGGTGTAGACGTAGAAATTAAAGTGTGATAATTGCCTGAAGGCCAAAAGTCTTTAATGCAAATCAAACTTTGCTATGATAATAAATCCCTTTTCGAAAGAAGAGGGATTTTTTTATTTAATAAAATGTTAAAATTAGTATTATGTATTGCAAGGTTCTGTTTTATATGTATATTTGCTAAAAATGTTACTATGAAAAAATTTCTACTTGTAATGATATTGTTAAGCTTATCATTTAATGCACAAACCCATCGATTTATTTATGAATATCATTTTAAGATGGATTCTGCTTCTCCGGAAAAAAGAAAAGTAAGTATGGTCCTTGATGTAAATCCGGATCGGGTAAAATTTTACAATTATGATTTTGTAGTCACCGATTCAATTAACAAAACAAGAGGTGAGAATAATGTGATATGGGATGATACTCCTGCGCTTACGAGAAAGAAAAATTCTACGGTCAATTCCAATTATATTATGGTTCAGAATATGTTTGTGGTAGAAACAAATGACAAAATGAATTGGAAGCTCGATAACGAGACAAGAATCATCGGCGGGTACAAAGTTCAGAAAGCAACTACAAAATATGGAGGCAGAAATTGGACTGCCTGGTTTACGAAAGACATCAATCTAAGTGAAGGACCGTATAAATTTCAAGGTTTACCGGGAATGATCTTTGAAATTTATGATGATAAAGATAATTTTAAGTTTTCTTTGGTAAAAAGTTATAAAATCCCTGAAACATACGAAACATTTGGAATTCTTGAGAACTTTGGCGGTCAGAAGCCGGTTAAAATTCCTGAATCCAGGCTTAAAAAACTGATGCTTGATTATTATAATGATCCGCTTCATACGTTTAAAGAGCATTATAAAAATAATACCAATCCTGATGCACATTTTATGGTCATGGGAATTGAGGTAAAACGACCTGAACAGCTCAAAGAGCTCTCTGAAATGATGCAGGAAAATATTAAGAAAAATAATAATCCTATAGAAATTGATAAAGCAATAAAATACAATTAACCTTATCATCAATTATTTAATCTAAAACTCTGCTGTTTCGGCGGAGTTTTTGCTGCCTCTTTATTGAAAAATTAATATTATGTCTAAATCAGATCAAAGCATATTTGAAAGATTTTCAAATTGGGCAACAAAGTTTACGGGAAGTTCGTATGCTTTTATAGGGGCGACTATTATCGTTATTGCCTGGGCAATTTCCGGGCCTATCTTCAATTACTCTGAGACATGGCAGCTTGTCATTAATACCGGAACGACAATTATTACCTTTCTGATGGTATTCTTAATTCAAAAGGCTCAGAATAAAGATTCAAAAGCAATTCAGATAAAATTGAATGAGCTGATCGCAGCCAACGAGAAAGCCAGTAACAGAATTGTTGATATAGAAGATTTAACAGAAAAAGAGCTCGATCAACTCCACTGCTATTACGAAAAGCTGGCCGATTTTGCAGAGGAAGACAATGACATTCATTCTTCCCATTCCATTGATGCAGCACAGCGAAATCAGGATTATAAAGATAAGCTATTCAGAAAAAAACATGAAGAATGGCTAAGAGAGCAGGAACAAAAAAAGGAATCTATCTGATTCCTTTTTTTGTATTAATGCATGAAATAATTAAAATACGTACAACTTCCCAACAGATCTTTGGCCGTTTCCGTATCGGCATACTGTGATTTAAGCAGCGCAAAATAAGTTCTGTATTTTTGGTTTTTAATCTGATCAAGCTGTTTCTGGTAAGCATCGCTTTTCTGGCTGTATTGAGGGTCAGAATAATCAACTTTTGAAGGATTTTTAGCTTCGTACTGATAATACTTCCCTTGTTCTGCACTTGCCATCTGGAAGAGAATTCTTGCCTTCTGTTCTTTATCGGATGAAATGTCTAATGCTTTTTTATAATAACCAATAGCCAGATCAAAATTATCCGGTTCGATATAAGTTCTGTCCAGGAAATTTTTATAATAATATTGGTAAGGATTTTTTCGGTCTGAAGTTTGGAAATCGTATTTTCCGCCGTTTGTGTTATCTATATCCATCACAAAAAGCTGTCTGTAATATCCAAGAATAGAAGTGTTGTACAAAAGATTTCCTATTAGCTGATTGGCTGCAGCTGCTTCTTGGTTTTTACCTGCTCCAATCTTTTTAAGCTGAATTAAAGCATCAGTCAGTTCCAATTTGTTCATTATCGGTTTTATAAACGGAAATGCTGAATAATCTTCTTTCTTCATACTTTCTTCAGGAGAGCTCTGGTAGCTTTCCCAGACATTATGCCCGAAAACTAGATCAGAAATATTACTGAATCCGTTGTAAGCTCCCGTTGCATATTTTAAAGAAGTGACTTTTTTCTCATCATAATTCCATTCTGATCTTGGAATTCCGGAAAAATTCTGTGCTTTTGTATAGTAGGATCTGGCTTTTTCAAAATCTGCCTGTCTCATCGCTCTGTCGCCATAAATCACAGCGAAAAATGCGTCGATATTTCCTACGTCATTAATATTTTTAGCAATGATCTGCTGTTCAAATTGTGTCTTATTGGGCTTTCTGTAAAAATCTTCAACACTTTTCACCAAGCTGGAGTTCGGATTGTACTGCAGATCCGAAAGCTTGTTATTCATGAGGAAAGACTTTCCGTCTTCACCCTGAAGGAAATAGCGGTTTGCAAGAACATCTTTCAGAAAATCTGCTGTTGAAGGAACTTCACCATAATAATCATATTCATCTGTTTCCGTACTGTCTTTTTTTACTTCAGACTTTTCGGTAAAGTATTCTGAATAGTCTTTCATTAAATGATCTTCGTAATCCGCATCAATCTTCGGCTGGGAAACGATATCATTAAGTACTTTCATTCTTTTGATCTCTTCAAGATATTCTGGATTGGTGGTTTTTATATTTTCAAGAATTTCCGTACTTTCTTTATAATCTTTTTTCAGGAATTTCAGATAAGCGTCAGCAATTTGCCAGTATTCATCCTTGGATTTTTCTTTTGTTTTTGAGGTAAATTTTTCAAGATCATCCAAAAAATCCTTCGTCTTATCATCATACCAATAGTTGTTTCTTGAGAATACCGGAATTCTGTCCGGATTGTCAAGAAGTTCGTCATCACTTTGGTCGGCTTTACTTTCATCCGATCCTTTATCTTTTTTACTGCTGAAAAGATTTTTAAAGAATCTTATAATTTTCTGCCAGAAGGAAAGCTCTTCTTTTTTTGGTTCGGCGCTATTTGAATTATTTTTTACACTGCTGTTATCTGCAGTGTTTTTCTGAGAAGTAACATTATCGTCATTCGAATAATAGTAAATAGGAAGGTAACTCCTCTCTAATTCGTTAATGCTCCGTACTGCCATGACTTTCAGGATTTCTGAATCAGGATTAATTTCAAACATCTTTTCCATCACAGGAATCGGATTGTTGAAATCTTCATAACCCAACAGAAAATAAGCCATATTTTTATCTTCATTTGTATTGGCCCGTTTTAAAATGTTGTTGAAAGATGCTGTATCAGAAAGTTTCATTGAAACAAAAGCAGATTCTTTACGGCTCTTGCTGTCTCTGAACACCTGAAAGAAATTCCAGTTGGCTTCACTGTTCATTCCCAAACCTCTCTGGGCACCGGCAAGCTGGTCAAGTGCCATAATATAAGGAGCGCCTTTCAATCTTAAAGGTTCTACATAAGCCTTAAAAGCTTTTACGGCAGCATCATAATTTCTTGTATAATGGTTAAACCGCACAAGCTGATAACCATATCTTTGTTTGATTTCCGGATTTTTTGCAGCATTATACAATGAAGTCAATGCAGCGATGGTTTTATTATAATCAAGATTGGTTGCATTTTTCCCTGTTCCGGGTTCCCGGTAGTAAAATGAATCAGCACCTTCGATATAATTAATCTTCATATAAGGCTCGAGGTATTTGGCTTCAATGAGATAATCGATCCCTTCATGATATTTCTGGTAGAATCCCGGACCTAGTGTGATCAGAAGCTGATTGGTGGGAGAACCTTTCTTTAAAGCATTAAGATCATTAATGTTCATTTTGTTGACAAGATATTCCGTTTGAGCATAGCTCATCTGATTGTTGAAATATCTTTTCCATGCATCGATATTTTCATCGGGAATCAATGACGATTTGAAATCGGTATAAAATCTGGTCGAATAGCTATGTAAAAAAGGAAGATAAGATTTATCTTTAATAATACTTTGGGTAAAAAGATTAAAGTATTCATAATCCGGATCAGACCAGGCACAGGCAGCAGACTCCGTATAAAAAAGCGAAACAACGGCGAGTGATAGAAGATACTTTTTCATTTATTGAAGTGTTTGGTTATCGTATGATTTTGAAAGTTAAATGTTAAAGGTCAAATTTCTTATCATTAACAAATTTACGATCCAGTTGGTAATATATAATATTGTACTGAGGTATTTTTTTGTCAAGAAAACTTACAACTTCCCTGAGCTGGTTTTCTGAAATGGATTCAATTTTGACTCTGAAGCCTTTATTCATATAGTTTCCGAAATAAAAACCATCTTTAAGGATTTCAATTTCATTAGCAGAAATTTTTTTAAAATTCGGATTTTCAAGATCTTTTTCTGATAAAGCATTGATCAGTTTATGTTTTCCTAAATAATTGGTTACAATTCCCCAGGAATAAATGGGCAGCGCAACTTCTATTTTTTTTAAAGGATAATTATTAAGATCTGCGAGATAACTTTTTAATATGTTGACATCCAGTATAGAATTTTTATCAGAATTCTCAAGAGGTGAAGAAGTGGAATAGCACATCAGGTACACTTTCTCTACGGGCGGAATTCCTGTCCGGGATTTATCTTTTACCTGATGGAGCCGAAGGGTACAGGTAATCTCTTTGCCGGAGATCTTTTTCAGTTCTTTCAGAAAATTAAAATAATCATTTTTGGTACCGGCAGTCCAGTCGCAGTCAATTTGTATTTCTTGTGTAGTATTTAAGTTATATTCAGATATTTTTTTCTGTATGAGGTCGTTGACATTTTGAGCGAGAAAAATAATTTCTTCTTTTTGTATATAAAGGAAAGTTCGGTTTGTAATAAAAACCACAGGTACAATTTTCTGACGCAGCTCAAAACCTTTGTCTTTGGTTATGATGCCTACAGGCTGAAACTTTCCTCCGGATTTATCCACATCAAAAAAGCGGGTATAGAGATAAGGAACAGTAGTTTTATCCAAAGCCCTCTTTTCGTCAGTGTTGAGAATAAGTTTGGTTTTCCAGTAATAAAAAGCGTACGGATGTTCCTGTTTTTTACTGCAGGAAAATAGAAAGAGCAGAATACATAAGAATTTGAGTACTCTCATCACTGATAAAAGTCGATATCATCAAAAGTGAAAGCAGCATTGATAGCTCCTACAGCATTACTTAAGTTCTTTTCAAAAAATTGAAAAGGCGTATTGAATGCTGTCTTCAGTTTTGGTAATAGGTTAAATGTATTTTTCATTGATCTGGCAGGTTATAAAATAATTTTAACCTAACAAAAATCAAACCGTAATTTCAGAAATTCTGCGATGTCTGTTATCAAAAGATTTTAAGATTCACAAATTATTATTCTGAATTTTTCTTTCGATTTTTCCCAAAACGTTCTAATTGATTAAAAATCAAAATATTTTGCATGAAATATTTGTCAGTTATAAAATTATTCATAAATTTGCACACTCATTTTAGGGGCGTAGTATGCCTATATCAAACGTAGAAATTACTTCAGACTTCCTGAAAATGATGATAAATAAAGGATAAATTTTATTATTATATAAACAATGTCAGGTATTATTGGTAAAAAAATCGGTATGACATCTTTGTTTAACGAAGAAGGAAAAAACATTCCTTGTACAGTTATTCAAGCTGGTCCGTGCTCGGTTTTACAGGTCAGAACCTTAGAAAAAGACGGTTATAAAGCTGTGCAATTAGGTTTCGATGACAAGAGTGAGAAGAACGTTGGTAAAGCGTTAGCTGGTCATTTTAAAAAGGCTGGTTCTGCTCCTAAAGCTAAATTGGTAGAGTTCTACAGAGAATTCGTTGATGAAGTGAAAGTAGGAGAAGAAGTAACTGTAGACTTATTCGCTGAAGGTGAATTCGTTGACGTAACAGGTACTTCTAAAGGTAAAGGATTCCAAGGGGTTGTTAAAAGACACGGCTTTGGAGGTGTAATGCAGGCAACTCATGGTCAGCACAACAGACTTAGAGCTCCAGGTTCTATCGGTGCTGGATCTGACCCTTCAAGAGTATTCAAAGGGATGAGAATGGCTGGTAGAATGGGAGGTAAGCAGGTAACTGTACAAAACCTTCAGGTATTAAAAGTGGATCAAGATCAGAATCTTTTAGTAGTAAAAGGTGCTGTTCCGGGAGCTAAAAATTCTTATGTAATTATCAGAAAATGGAACTAGTAGTATTAAATACATCAGGAAAAGAGACCGGAAGAAAAGTAACTCTGGACGAAACAGTATTCGGAATCGAGCCAAATCAGCACGCGGTTTACTTAGAAGTTAAACAGTACCTTGCTGCACAAAGACAAGGAACTCATAAAGCAAAAGAAAGAAGCGAAATCACTGCTTCTACTAAAAAACTTAAGAAGCAAAAAGGATCTGGTTCTGCAAGATACGGGGATATCAAATCTCCTGTGTTCAGAGGTGGAGGTAGAGTATTCGGACCAAAACCAAGAGACTACAGATTCAAATTGAACAAAGCGCTTAAGAGATTAGCTAAAAAATCTGTTTTATCTCAGAAAATGAGAGACAACAGCATCAGAGTTTTAGAAGATTTGAGCTTAAACGCTCCTAAGACTAAAGATTTCATCAATGTATTAAATGCATTGGAACTTAACGGTAAAAAATCTTTATTCGTTCTTCCTGAAGCTAACAAGAATGTATATTTATCTTCAAGAAACTTACCTAAAACTAAAGTAATGAACTTCAACGAAATCAGTTCTTACGATTTAGTAAATGCAGGTGAGATTGTATTCTTCGAAGGTGCAGTTGAAAAATTCCAGGAAAATTTAAAGAAATAAATCATGTCAGTTATTATTAAACCAGTTATTTCAGAAAAGGCTAATTACCTTACGGATTTAAGAGGTACTTATTCTTTCTTGGTAGATACCAAAGCGAATAAGATCCAGATTAAAAAAGCTGTTGAGGCGGCTTACGGTGTAAAAGTAGCAGACGTAAATACAATGATTTATGCTCCTAGAGTATCTGCGAAATATACTAAAAAAGGTCTTCAGGTTGGAAAGACGAATAAATTGAAAAAAGCGGTAATCAAACTTGCTGAAGGTGAGGTTATCGATATTTTTGCTGTAAATTAATTATAATTATAAATAATAGTAATGTCTGTTAGAAAATTAAAACCTATCACCCCGGGACAGAGATTCAGAATTGTAAACAATTTTGAGGAAATTACTACCAACAAACCAGAGAAATCTCTAACCGTTGGTATTAAAAAGTCAGGTGGACGTAACCAAACAGGTAAAATGACCATGCGTTACACCGGAGGTGGACACAAAAAGAAATACAGAATTATTGACTTCAAAAGAAACAAAGCAAACGTTGAAGCAACTGTAAAATCTGTAGAATACGATCCAAACAGAACTGCATTTATCGCTTTATTAGAGTACGCAGACGGAGAGAAGAGATATATCATCGCTCCAAACGGTATCAAAGTAGATCAGAAAGTAGTTTCAGGTGAGAACGTAGAACCAAACGTAGGAAACGCAATGAAATTGAAAAATATTCCATTGGGTACTGTAATTTCTTGTGTTGAAATGAAGCCTGGTCAAGGTGCTATTTTAGCAAGAAGTGCTGGTTCTTCAGCTCAATTAACTTCAAGAGACGGAAAATATGCAATCATCAAATTGCCTTCAGGAGAATCTAGAATGATCCTTACTGAATGTATGGCAATGATCGGTTCAGTTTCCAACTCTGATCACCAATTAACTGTATCAGGTAAAGCTGGTAGAAGCAGATGGTTAGGTAGAAGACCAAGAACAAGAGCGGTTGTAATGAACCCAGTAGATCACCCAATGGGTGGTGGTGAAGGACGTTCTTCTGGAGGTCACCCAAGATCTAGAAACGGTAAACCGGCTAAAGGTTACAAAACTAGAAAGAAAAACAAAGTGTCTAACCGTTACATCGTATCTAAAAGAAAATAATTATGGCAAGATCACTTAAAAAAGGACCGTTCATTCATCATACTTTAGATAAGAAGGTTCAGGCAAATATAGAGTCTGGTAAGAAGACAGTTATCAAAACTTGGTCTAGAGCATCGATGATCTCTCCGGACTTCGTAGGACAAACTATTGCTGTACACAACGGGAAATCTTTTATCCCTGTATATGTTACAGAAAACATGGTAGGTCACAAGTTAGGCGAATTTTCTCCAACAAGATCTTTCAGAGGTCATGGTGGTAACAAAAACAAAGGAAGCAGATAATCATGGGATCAAGAAAACAAGATAGTTCAATCGCAAGAAAAGAAGCTAACAAAGACGTTGTTAAAGCTTCATTAAATAACTGCCCATCTTCTCCGAGAAAAATGAGATTAGTTGCTGATATCATTAGAGGAGAGCAAGTAGATAAAGCTCTTTATATCCTTAAATATTCTAAGAAAGAAGCTTCTAACAAATTAGAAAAATTACTTCTTTCTGCAATTGCCAACTGGCAGGTAAAAAACGAAGGTGCTGACATCGAGGAAGCAAACCTTATCGTTAAAGAAATATTCGTGGATAGTGCAAGACAATTGAAGAGACTAAGACCAGCTCCACAAGGTAGAGGGTATAGAATCAGAAAAAGATCTAACCACGTTACATTAATCTTAGGTAATAAAGAAAATTAATCAAGGTATGGGACAGAAGACAAATCCAATTGGTAACAGATTAGGTATCATCAGAGGATGGGATTCTAACTGGTTTGGCGGAAACGATTATGGAGACAGAATCGCGGAAGACTACAAAATCAGAAGATACCTTGAAGCTAGATTATCTAAAGGTGGGATTTCAAGAATTTATATTGAAAGAACATTAAAATTAGTAACAGTTACAATTACTACCGCCAGACCGGGACTTATTATCGGTAAAGGAGGTCAGGAAGTTGATAAACTGAAAGAAGAGTTGAAAAAATTGACTAAAAAGGATATTCAGATCAACATCTTCGAAATCAAAAGACCTGAGCTGGATGCAGTATTAGTTGCTGACAGCATTGCTAAGCAAATCGAAAACAGAATTTCTTACAGAAGAGCTGTTAAGATGGCGATGGCAGGTACAATGAGAATGGGTGCAGAAGGTATCAAAGTTCAAATCTCTGGTAGATTGAACGGAGCTGAAATGGCAAGATCAGAATCTTTCAAAGAAGGAAGAATTCCATTGTCTACTTTCAGAGCAGATATCGATTACCACATCGGTGAAGCATTGACTCAGTACGGAAAACTAGGTGTAAAAGTATGGATCATGAAAGGTGAAGTTTACGGTAAAAGAGAACTTTCTCCACTAGTGGGACAACAGAAAAAAGGTGGTCAGTCTGACAGAAGAGATAACAGAGGAGGAGACAGAGACAACAGAAGACCTAGAAAAAACAACAATAATAATAACAATAATAATTAAAAATTTTAGATTAGAACATTTTGAATTTTAAATTACCGTTACTTTTTTAAAATAAAAAAAATCTAAAATCTAAAATCTAAAATCTAAAATTTAGAAATTATGTTACAACCAAAAAGAACCAAGTTCCGTAGAGTACATAAGATGAAAATGAAGGGGAATGCCCAGAGAGGTAATCAACTTGCTTATGGGACTTTCGGAATCAAGGCGACAGAAGGTGCTTGGATCACTGCAAGACAAATTGAAGCTGCTCGTATCGCTGCGACAAGATATATGAAGAGAGAAGGTCAGCTATGGATCAAAATCTTCCCGGATAAGCCGATTACTAAAAAACCAGCCGAAGTAAGGATGGGTAAAGGTAAAGGTGCCGTGGAATATTGGGTAGCTGTAGTAAAACCAGGTAAAATTATGTTCGAAGTAGGAGGTGTTCCTTACGAAGTAGCGAAAGAAGCTCTTAGACTTGCGGCACAAAAATTACCAGTTGTTACTAAATTTATAGTTGCTAACGATTTTGTTAAACCTCTTTAATCTTTGAATACAATGAAAAAAGCTGATATTAAAAATTTAAGCGCGGGTGATATTCAAAACCAATTAACTGAAGCAAAAGCTCAATATTCAAAACTGAAATTGGCTCACGCAATCAGCCCAATTGAAAACCCGATCCAAATCAGAGATTTGAGAAAAACAATCGCTAGACTAAACACTGAGTTAACTAACAAACAATAATTTCATTTTACAATGGATAGAAATTTAAGAAAAGAAAGAATCGGAGTGGTTTCCAGCAATAAAATGGAAAAAACTATTGTTGTTAGTGAAACTACAAGAGTAAAGCACCCGATGTACGGTAAATTCGTATTGAAAACGAAAAAATATACTGCACACGACGAGAACAACGAATGCACAGAAGGTGATACAGTTCTGATCCAGGAAACTAGACCTATGAGCAAAAACAAGAGATGGAGATTAGTAAGAATCATTGAAAAAGCTAAGTAATAATGTTACAAACAGAATCAAGATTAAAAGTTGCTGATAACACAGGTGCTAAAGAAGTATTGGTTATCAGAGTTCTGGGAGGAACCAGAAGAAGATATGCTTCAGTTGGTGATAAAATCGTTGTTACTATCAAAGATTCTACACCATCAGGAAACGCTAAGAAAGGTCAGGTATCTAAAGCTGTAGTAGTAAGAACTAAAAAAGCAGTACGAAGAAAAGATGGTTCATACATCAAATTCGAAGACAATGCTTGTGTATTGCTAAACGCAGCGGGAGAAATGAGAGGAACACGTGTTTTCGGACCAGTTGCTCGTGAGTTGAGAGACAAAGAATATATGAAAATCATTTCATTAGCTCCTGAAGTACTTTAATATTTAAAATTTTTAAAAAATGTCAAAGTTAAAAATAAAAAGAGGAGATAACGTAATCATTACTACTGGTAAGAAAGATATCAAAGGTAAGACTGGTGAAGTTATTGAAGTGATCAAAAAAGAAGGAAGAGACCCTAGAGTAGTTGTTGCAGGCCTTAATATCGTTAAAAAACACGTTAAGCCTTCAGCTTCAAATCCTCAAGGAGGAATCGTTGAAAGAGAAGCTTCTATTCATATCTCAAACGTAGCTTTAGTTGGTAAAGACGGAAAAGCTATCAAAGTAGGTTACAAAATCGAAGGAGATAAGAAGGTAAGAATCAACAAAAAAACGGGTGAAACTTTATAATTTTAAATAACACATGGAATATATAGCAAGACCCAAAAAAGCATATAAAGAAACGATTGTTCCAGCAATGATGGAAGAATTCGGATACAAATCTGTAATGCAGGTGCCAAGACTTGAGAAAATTGTTTTATCTCAAGGTTTAGGAGATGCTACAGCAGACAAGAAAATCATCGATTATGCTGTTGAAGAATTATCGAATATCACTGGTCAAAAGGCTGTTGGTACGATCTCTAAGAAAGACGAAGCTGCTTTCAAATTGAGAAAAGGAATGCCTGTAGGTGCTAAAGTTACTCTTAGAGCTGATAAAATGTATGAGTTCTTAGACAGATTAACTTCTTCTGCATTGCCACGTATCAGAGATTTCTCTGGAATCAAAGCGGATGGTTTCGACGGTAGAGGTAACTATAACTTAGGGATCACTGAGCAGATCATTTTCCCTGAGATCGTAATCGACAAAGTGAAAAAAATCCAGGGGATGGACATCACTTTCGTTACTACTGCGAAAACAGATAAAGAAGCTAAAGCATTATTAACTCACTTCGGTTTACCATTCAAAAAGAACTAAGAAATGGCTAAAGAATCAATGAAAGCGCGTGAGCGCAAAAGAGAAGCGTTAGTTGCTAAATACGCTGATAAAAGAAAAGCTTTAAAAGAAGCAGGTGATTATGAAGCACTTCAGAAATTACCAAAAAATGCATCTCCTGTAAGATTACACAACAGATGTAAACTGACAGGAAGACCAAGAGGATACATGAGAACGTTTGGTATTTCCAGAGTAACTTTCAGAGAAATGGCAAACAACGGTCTTATCCC
Organism: Chryseobacterium sp. 27AL; assembly: GCF_057815395.1. Taxonomy (NCBI): domain Bacteria; kingdom Pseudomonadati; phylum Bacteroidota; class Flavobacteriia; order Flavobacteriales; family Weeksellaceae; genus Chryseobacterium; species Chryseobacterium sp. 27AL. The sequence continues at coordinate 33,473 of NZ_JBYRIW010000004.1, forward strand.
TGGAGTTAAAAAAGCTAGTTGGTAATAATTACTAATTAAAAATCGGGACAATTAAGTTGTCTGGATACTAAAGAATAAATAATATCAGACTGAAGATTTCTGAGGTCTGATATTTTTACGCTTCAAGTCCTTGCAATACTGATTGTTCTTTAACCAATAATTTATAAAGAAAAATGGTAACAGATCCAATTTCAGATTTCCTAACAAGAGTAAGGAACGCACAAAGCGCAGGCCACAAAGTGGTGGAAATTCCTGCATCGAAAATCAAAAAGGAGATTACTAAGATCTTATTTGATCAAGGGTATATCTTAAACTACAAGTTTGAAGATAGCGCTGTTCAAGGAACGATCAAAATCGCTTTAAAGTACGACAAGCAAACCAACAAACCAGCTATTAAGTCTATCCAAAGAGCTTCTAGACCAGGTTTGAGACAGTACAAAGGTTCAACTGAACTTCCAAGAGTACTAAACGGTTTGGGTATTTCTATCATCTCTACTTCTAAAGGAGTAATGACTGACAAGAAAGCTAGAGAAGAGAAAGTAGGCGGTGAAGTAATCTGCTATGTTTATTAATTTTTAATCACAGGAAAATGTCAAGAATTGGTAAAGCAATTATAACAGTTCCAGCAGGAGTTACAATCACTGAAAACAATGGTGTGGTAACTGTAAAAGGTCCTAAAGGAGAACTTTCTCAGGAGCTTACAGGCGGAATTACTATAGAACAGAAAGATGGAGAGCTGAACGTAAACAGACCATCTGATGCTAAACAACACAAAGCGCTTCACGGTTTATACAGAGCGTTAATCAACAACATGATTGTTGGTGTTTCAAATGGTTTCGAAAAGAAACTGGAATTAGTAGGGGTAGGATACAGAGCTTCACACGCAGGTCAAAAACTTGAGTTGGCTTTAGGATTCTCTCACGGTATCGTATTGGAACTTCCAAGCGAAGTAAAAGTTGATACATTGACTGAAAAAGGTAAAAACCCAATTATTACTTTAACGTCTCACGACAACCAACTTCTAGGGATGGTAGCTGCAAAGATCCGTTCTTTCAGAAAGCCTGAGCCATACAAAGGAAAAGGTGTAAGATTCGTAGGAGAAATTGTTAGACGTAAAGCTGGTAAATCTGCTTAATAAATTATAAGTATTATGGCATTAAGTAAAGTAGAAAAAAGAATAAGAATCAAAAGAAGAGTAAGAGGAAAAATCTCTGGATCTTCTGAATTGCCAAGATTATCTGTATACAAAAGTAATAAGGAAATTTACGCTCAGTTAATCGACGATAACAGTGGAAAAACTTTAGCTTCTGCTTCTTCAAGAGAGAAGGGTGTTGAAGCTAACGGAACTAAGACTGAAGTTTCTGCTGCTGTAGGTAAAGCTATCGCTGCTAAAGCTATCGCTGCAGGAATCGAAAATATTGTATTTGATAGAAACGGATTCGTATATCACGGGAGAATTAAAGCTCTAGCTGATGGTGCGAGAGAAGGTGGACTTAAATTCTAATCATTAAATTTCGGAAATATGTTAGGACTAGATAATATAGAAAGAGTAAAACCGGGAGGATTAGAACTTAAAGATCGTCTCGTAGCTGTTAACAGAGTAACAAAAGTAACTAAAGGAGGTAGAGCTTTCGGATTTTCTGCAATCGTAGTTGTAGGAAATGAAGAAGGAGTAATCGGTTACGGACTAGGAAAATCTAAAGAGGTTGCTTCTGCAATTGCTAAAGCAGTTGAAGATGCTAAGAAAAACCTTGTGAAAGTTCCTGTAATGAACCACACAATCCCTCACCAGACTACTGCCAGATACGGTGGTGCAGATATCTTCTTAAGACCTGCTTCTCACGGTACAGGGCTTATCGCCGGTGGTGCGGTAAGAGCGGTATTGGAATCTGCTGGTATTCACGATATCCTTTCAAAATCAAAAGGATCTTCTAACCCTCACAACGTGGTGAAAGCTACTTTCAAAGCGTTATTGGATATCAGAAGACCTGAAGAAATCGCTAGAATGAGAGGAGTTTCTCTAAGTAAAGTGTTTAACGGTTAATATATAAACAATGGCAACAATCAAAGTAAAACAAGTAAGAAGCGCTATTGGAAGAACAAAAACCCAAAAGAGAACGCTTGAAGCATTAGGATTTAAGAAACTTCACCAAGTTGTAGAACACGAAGCTACTCCTTCTATCTTAGGAATGATAGCTGCAGTTAGTCACTTACTTGAAGTTCAAAAATAATTTTTAAAATAATTTTAAAATGAATTTAAACAACATAAAGCCAGCTGCAGGATCTACTTTCAATTCAAAAAGAATTGGTAGAGGACAAGGTAGCGGAAAAGGTGGTACTTCTACAAAAGGTCACAAAGGACAGAAATCAAGAGCGGGTTATTCTCAGAAGATCGGTTTTGAAGGAGGTCAGATGCCTTTACAAAGAAGATTACCTAAATTCGGATTCAAAAACGTAAACAGAAAAGAGTTTAGAGGAATTAACCTGGATACAATCCAGACTTTAATCGAGAATAAATCTATCACAGGAGATATTACAAGAGAAGTTCTAATTGAAAACGGTTTAATTACTAAAAACGAATTAGTGAAAATTATGGGTAGAGGAGAATTGAAATCTGCGGTTTCAATCTCAGCTGACAAGTTCACTAAATCTGCTGAAGAGCTTATCGCTAAAGCAGGTGGAAAAGCAATTACCTTATAATAATTACTAATGAAAGAATTTATACAAACCCTCAAAAATATTTGGAGCCTTAAAGAATTACGAGATAAGATTATCTTTACTTTAGGGATTATCCTTGTGTATAGATTCGCATCTTATATCTCTTTACCTGCGATTAACCTTGCAGAAGTAGGAGATCTCTTAGAGCATTATAAAAATCAAGGCGGTAACAAGCAAGGAGCAGGTCTCCTTGGCTTGCTTTCGTCGTTTACGGGGGGGGCTTTCAGCCACGCTTCCGTAATGGCGTTAGGTATCATGCCTTATATTTCTGCTTCTATTATTGTTCAGTTGATGGGGATGGCTATTCCTTATCTTCAGAAGCTTCAGAAAGATGGAGAGTCAGGTAGAAATACATTGAACCAGATTACTAGATGGTTAACGATCGGAGTTTGTCTTGTGCAGGCACCTTCCTATTTAACTTCTATTACTCAATTATTCTTACCGTATGCTCAGTTCTCATCTGCATATTATGTAGAGCCAAATTCTATCATGTTCTGGTTGCCAAGTATCGTTATTTTGGTTGCTGGTTCAGTATTCGCAATGTGGTTGGGTGAAAAAATCACCGACAAAGGAATCGGAAACGGTATCTCTATCCTTATTATGGTGGGGATTCTTTCAAGATTACCTGAAGCATTCGTACAGGAAATGGCAGTTCAGAACGGAAAAGGAGGAATGGGATCAATCATGATCCTTATTGAAGTAATTTTCTGGATGTTGGTTGTACTTTTAGCGGTGGTATTATCCGTTGCTGTTAGAAAAATCCCTATCCAGTATGTAAGCAGAGCTCAGGCAAGAGGAGGTGTAAACAGAAATCTTATGCAAGGAGCAAGACAGTGGATTCCATTGAAAGTAAATGCTGCCGGTGTAATGCCGATCATCTTCGCACAGGCGCTGATGTTCGTACCGGGGTTATTAACAAAAGTAGATGAGTCAAACACTTTTCTTGCAGGTTTCAAGAATGTTTTTAGCTGGCAGTACAATGTATTGTTTGCGCTATTGATTATTATTTTCTCATTCTTCTATACTGCGATCACAATTCCGGTAAACCAAATGGCTGATGATTTGAAGAGAAACGGAGGTTTAGTACCGAAAGTGAGACCAGGAAAAGAGACCGCTGATTATTTAGATGATATTTTATCAAAAATTACCTTGCCAGGTGCAATTTTTTTATCTATCTTTGCAGTCCTTCCGGCAATTGTACACGGAAGCTTTGTTCAGACAGATGCGTTCGCCTTATTTTTCGGGGGAACGTCACTATTGATTATGGTGGGAGTAATTTTAGATACTGTTCAACAGATTAATACCTATCTGCTGAACCATCATTATGATGGCTTAATGCAGTCTAAATTATCAAGAACGACTGGATATTAATTTATGGCAAAACAAAAACATATTGAACAAGATGGCGTTATAACGGAAGCACTTTCGAACGCTCAGTTCCGTGTTGAGCTGGAAAATGGGCATGTCCTTATTGCTCATATCTCTGGTAAAATGCGTATGCATTATATTAAGTTATTACCTGGTGATAAGGTAAAATTAGAAATGTCTCCTTACGATTTGTCGAAGGGGAGAATTACATTTAGATATTAATACAATCTGCCAAGTGGAGCACTCGTTCCATTTGGCTGTTGTTAAAAAATAAATATTTTCAAATGAAAGTAAGAGCATCAATTAAAAAAAGAAGCGCTGATTGCAAGATCGTACGCAGAAAAGGTGTACTATTCGTAATCAACAAGAAGAACCCAAAATTTAAACAAAGACAAGGCTAACATTAAATTATGGCGAGAATTTCAGGTATTGATTTACCAAAAAACAAAAGAGGTGTTATCGGTTTAACTTACATCTACGGAATTGGAAGAAGTACTTCTTCAGAAATCCTTAAAGCTGCCGGTATCAGCGAAGACAAGAAAGTCAACGAATGGAATGACGATGAATTGGCTGCAATCAGAAACTATATCTCTGAAAACGTAAAAGTAGAAGGAGAGCTAAGATCTGAAGTGCAATTGAACATCAAGAGATTGATGGACATAGGATGCCAACGAGGAATACGTCACAGACTTGGATTACCTTTAAGAGGCCAGAGAACGAAAAACAACTCTAGAACCCGAAAAGGAAAGAGAAAAACTGTTGCTAACAAGAAAAAAGCTAGTAAATAATCGTTAGGAATTATGGCAAAACAAACTAAAGTAGTTAAGAAAAGAAAAGTAAAAGTTGAGGCTATTGGTGAAGCTCATATTCAGGCTTCTTTCAATAACATCATCATTTCTTTAACAAATAAAAACGGAGAGGTTATCTCTTGGGCTTCTGCCGGTAAAATGGGATTCAGAGGTTCTAAAAAGAATACTCCATTTGCTGCTCAGATGGCAGCTGAAAATTGCTCTGCTGTAGCTCACGAAGCTGGATTAAGAAGAGTAAAGGTGTTTGTAAAAGGTCCTGGTGCAGGTAGAGAATCTGCGATCAGATCTATTCACAATTCAGGAATTGAAGTTAGCGAAATCATTGATGTGACTCCTATGCCGCACAATGGATGTAGACCACCAAAAAGAAGAAGAGTTTAATTTTTAGAATTTACCCATTATGGCAAGATATATTGGACCTAAAACTAAGATTGCTAGAAAGTTTGGTGCTGCAATCTACGGAGATGACAAAAACTTCGAGAAAAGAAAAAACCAACCGCCAGGACAACACGGTCCTAACAAAAGAAGAGGTGCTAAAAAATCTGAATACGCAGTTCAGTTGGCTGAAAAACAAAAAGCTAAATATACTTACGGTATCTTAGAAAGACAGTTTGCTAACTTATTCGACAAAGCACACAGAAGTAAAGGTGTAACAGGTGAGGTTCTATTACAACTTTGCGAATCTAGATTGGATAATGTAGTTTACAGATTAGGTTTTGCTAAAACAAGATCTGCTGCTAGACAGCTTGTTTCTCACAGACACATTACTGTGAACGGAGAGCTGGTAAATATTCCATCTTATTTGCTAAAAGCAGGTGATGTAATCGCTGTAAGAGAAAAATCTAAGTCTCTTGAAGTTGTTACAAACGCATTAGCTTCTAAAGCAAATTATGAGTGGTTACAATTCAACGATGAGAAGAAAGAAGGTACTTTCGTTTCTGCTCCTGAGAGAATCCAAATTCCGGAAGACATCAAGGAACAGCTGATCGTCGAACTTTACTCTAAATAATTTTTTAATCAAATTTTTGCTCAACCCAATAATATGGCAATTTTACAATTCATAAAACCCGATAAAGTAATTTTACTTAACTCTGATGAATTTAGAGGTCAATTTGAATTCAGACCACTAGAACCAGGTTTCGGGCTTACAATCGGTAATGCTTTGAGAAGAGTGTTGCTTTCTTCTCTGGAAGGTTATGCTATTTCATCTATCAAAATAGAAGGTGTAGAGCACGAATTTTCAACTATTCCAGGAGTAATCGAAGATGTTACCGAAATTATTCTTAACCTTAAGCAGGTAAGATTAAAAGCTACGGCAGAAAACCAGTCTAATGAGCAGGTTGTTGCCAAAGTTTCAGGACAGACGGTTATTACTGCTGGTGATTTAGGAAAATCAATCAACGGATTTGAGGTGTTAAACCCGGATTTGGTGATCTGTAACCTAAACAGTGATGTAACTTTCGAAATTACTTTCAATATTGAAAAAGGTAGAGGATATGTTCCTTCTGAACAAAATAAGTCAAACAATGCACCTGTAGGTACTATTGCAATCGACTCTATTTTCACGCCAATCAAGAAAGTACAGTATAGCATTGAAAATTATCGTGTAGAGCAAAAAACAGACTACGAAAAACTTGTATTAGATATAGAAACTGACGGATCTATCAGTCCGCAGAATGCTTTAACAGAAGCTTCAAAGATATTAATCTATCACTTCATGCTGTTCTCTGATGAGAGAATCACGCTTGAAACAGAAGCCGTAAAAGCATCTATCCAATATGATGAGGAAACGCTTCATACAAGACAACTCCTTAAGTCTAAATTAGCAGATATGGATCTTTCCGTAAGAGCCCTTAACTGTCTGAAGGCGGCTGAAGTAGAAACTCTTGGAGAATTGGTTTCTTACAGTAAGTCTGATTTGATGAAATTCAGAAATTTTGGTAAAAAATCTTTGACAGAACTAGAAGAATTAGTGCATTCAAAAGGTCTTAACTTCGGTTTCGACGTTGCAAAATATAAGTTAGACGCTGATAAATAATTAATAATGAGACACGGTAAAAAATTCAATCACTTAGGAAGAACAGCTTCTCACAGAAGTGCTTTACTTTCTAATATGGCTTGTTCTCTAATTGAGCATAAAAGAATCAACACTACTGTAGCTAAAGCAAAAGCTTTGAGAGTATATGTTGAGCCTCTATTAACAAAAGCAAAAGAAGATACTACACATAACAGAAGAGTTGTTTTCTCTTATCTTCAAAATAAAGAAGCTGTTGCTGAATTGTTCAGAACAGTAGCTCCTAAAATCGCTGAGAGAAACGGTGGTTATACAAGAATCATTAAAACAGGTTTCAGACCAGGTGATGCTGCTGATACTGCTCTTATCGAATTAGTAGACTTTAATGAGCTTTACAATCCGAATGCTGAAGAGAAAAAAGCTACAAGAAGAAGCAGAAGATCTACAACAGCTAAAAAAGAAGCTGTAGTTGCTGAAGCGCCTGTAGTAGAAGAAAAAGCTGCTGAACCAACGGCTGAAGCTGCTGATTCTACAGAGGAAAAAACTGAAGAATAATATTCATTCAGATATAAATAAAAAACCGCCCAGATTGCTGAGCGGTTTTTTTATGCTTAAATTTTCGTTTTTACCAGCTGAATAATATTATTCCCCTGATCAAGAATTAGGCTGTCACCTTTCACGGTGGCTTTCATATCCATTTTTTCATAAGTAGTTTCGTTACCTTTAGATTCAACTTTTTTCAATATAAAAGTCTTATTGTTGCTTCTGACGCTCATTGTTTTTTCATCATAGTTAAAAACTACTTTTGCTAGGCTGCCATCAGTTGCTTTATAAACATAATCTGTTTTTATATACTTTTTCCCATTAATATCAGTTTCGTACTGAATGGTGGAGTCTACTTTACCATTATCAGCCAATACTACCCCTGAACTGTCTGATTTTATTACGTTTTTATTCCCGCTTTCACTTTTTTTACAGCTTGTTAACGATAGCATAATCATTCCCAGTGCAATAAGAATCCCCTTTTTCATGATGTTAATTTTTTTTAATGTTTTGATATTAAATAATTTAGAAATGAAATAAAATTTTCACTAAATTTAATAAAAACAAAAACTAAACCAATAAATGAGACTTAAAACTTTTAAAATTACCCGAAAGAGTAATTGACTTTCCTTTATTTTCTGATGAAATTTGTAATAAACAATCAAGGACATGAGTATCTCTATAGCAATCGTAGAAGACGAAAAAAACTACAATAATGCGTTGAAGAAAGTCATCAATTATCAGCATGACATGAAAGTTGTTGCGCAGTTTTTCAACGGAAATGAGGCTCTAGAAAATCTCTTTGATATTTCTCCTAACGTAGTAATGATGGATATTCAACTGCAGGATATGCTAGGAATTGAAATCATCAAAAAACTTAAAAACAAACTTCCGGACACTTATTTTATCATGTGTACCAGTTTTGAAGATGATGAAAAAGTTTTTAATTCTTTAAAAGCAGGCGCAATGGGATATCTGGTAAAAGGCGAAAGCATGGACAAAATTCTCTCCTCGATTCGCGATGTCTGCAACGGTGGCGCTCCCATGAGTTTTTCAATAGCCAGAAAAGTATTAGGCCATTTTGAAAGAAAGTTGCCAGAAATTAAAGGTTTTGATGAATTAACGGAAAGGGAAAAAGAAATTCTGGAACTCCTGTCACAAGGTTTATTGTATAAAGAAATTGCTGATAAGAAATTCATCAGTATTGATACGGTAAAAAAACATGTCGGTAATATTTACAGAAAACTCCACGTCAGTAACAAAGTGGAGGCTATTAATAAACTTAACCATTTTAAAAACTAAGAATTATGAGAACAACAATTAATTTTTTTAGATTTATTCCTGCAATAATATTTCTGCTATTTTTAATAACCTGTAAGAAAGATAATAAAACCATTGGTACTGAAACTGTAAATCCAACATATATAGAAGATAGTATTATAACTAAAAATATTACTTTAAGTAATATAAAACAATTGTTATCTGGAATTCCAGACTCTACAGCAGATAATTACTATCAAAAGTATCTAGGAGAATTTAAACCGAGCCTGACGAACAAGGGACAATACCCTTTTTTATTTAGAATACAAGATAAGGTTGTAGATGAAATAAAGGCGCTTGCTAACAGTAATAAAGATACATATGTTCATTTTATCCTAACTAATAATAACAATAAATTAGGATTATTATTTGAGTCAGGCAAAAAGAAATATTTTGTTACAGAAGTATCAAAACTTACAGAAATTGATAGTTTAAAATTTTCCACAATGGATAGTAATTTTAGAACTGCAATATATCCAAGGATGAATGAAATTAAATCAAAATTAATAGCATCAGATCCGAAAAAAGAGGGAGATAATTCTTATGGTAACTCTACTGATGTAATGATCCCATATAAAACTTTTGATGAATATCAAACAAATACGGCGGATTCCGTTTTAACTTTACTTCCAGGAATTGTTACTGAAAATAAAGCTAACAGTAATAGTAAGAGTAAAAAACATCATTTTACGTTAATTTTAGCAATATTTCCTATAGATGCAAATAAAGCATTTTTACCACCAACAGTTTATTATGATGACTTTTGCTTGAAACCTCCTGGTTGTTAATGTTTTATGTGTATATAATAATAGTTTTTCTTTGTTTTGTATGTTCATCAATAAATAAATATGCAAGACAAAGATTTTTATATGTTTATTTTCTATTAGTTTTTACTTCAGAACTATTGGTATTTAATCAAATCTTTTCATCAGATTTGTATAAGATTACAAAAATAGCTTATATCTTCTTTTTTATTTTTTACTTTAAGAAAGAAGCGAATAATAAAGTATTTTTAAATCTTTTATTAATTTTCAGTTTTCTTTTAATAATAATGATTCTTGTTAAGAGTAGATTTTATGGCTTAGATTTAAGCCTCTTGCAAAGTTTTATTTATTTACTAATTAGTTTAAATTGGCTTGTCAACCAGATAAGAAATCCAAATGAAATAAAAATATATGAAAAAACGAGTTTTTGGATAAGCATTGGAATTAAACTTTGGGCTGTAACATATTTATTAAGGATAATTCCGGCTAATTATTTTGTGGAAAATGATGAAAAGTTCTTTCTAATGACAAATAGTGTTTATCAATATTCTACAATAATAAGTTATATAATCTTTTTAAGAGGACTTTTTTGTAAAGTATGAAACAGATTCCAGAAGATATTAAACTAACATATATTGTTATTGCTTTAATAATGATTTCTTTTGTTGCATTTATAATTTTTGTTGTGCTCATGTACAACCGAAAACAACTTCTCTATCTCAAAGAAAAACAGCTCAAAGAATCCGAATACCAAAACCAGCTCCTCCAAAAAGAACTCGAAAAACAAAGACTCATCGAAAAAGAACGGGAAAGGATTTCCCATGACATGCATGATGATCTCGGTGCCGGAATTTCTGCATTAAAACTTCAGGCAGAGTTTTTAAAACAACGGGCAGAAGATGACAATCTGAAAAACGATATCGACGAACTTCTTAAAACTTCCGAAGAAATGAATATTTCTATGCGCGAAATGCTTTGGAGCCTGAATGCCGGAAATGATACCTTAGGGAGTTTTATAGATTATTCTAAAATGTACGCACAAAATTTTTTGAAGAAAACGAAAATCCTTGTCATTACAGAAAGTGAAAATATTATTGAAGAAACAGCTATCTCAACGGAACAAAGGCGGAATTTATTTTTATGCTTAAAAGAAGCTTTGAATAATGCTTATAAACACAGCCAATCTAATCAGATAACGCTTTCTTTTATTCAAAACGATCATGAATTTATAATGAAGATTTCAGACAATGGAATCGGAATTAACAAGGAAAGATCCGAAGGAAACGGGCTCCGGAATATGAAACGCAGGATGCAGGAACAAAACGGTCACTGTGATATTACCACTGAAAACGGAACGCATCTGTTTTTCAGAATAGATTTGTAAAAGCGAATTTACTATTAGAATACTTTTTAATTGTACTTTTTAAAATTATCTGTTTGTGTAATTGATAGAAGTCGATTTTTTAAATAACTTTGAATGTATATTAAATAACTTAGTCGTGAAAAATATTCATTATTTAAAAAATAGATCATGAAAACAATTGTAGATTATTTATTAGAATGGAATATAACTTCAAAAAAAGGTAAAGTTATATTAAAGCTTAAAGATACGGATCCTGAAATTATAGACGATTTGGACTTTCAAGAGTTTTCAGCATTAGCAATAGTGCTTGAAAAAGGAAATGCAAGATTTAGTGAAAAAGAAAACTCAATTTATAACGTAATGCCATGAAAATAGTTTTTTACCTACTCGTTATTTTGTCATTTATGTCATGTAATATAAGACATAAAGCTACGTTGAAAGAACTGCAAAATAAGGGTTCAAATTACCAGATGTCATATGATGCCACACGTAGAGGAGCAGTCGTAAGCCTTGATAATAACGGTAAAATTGATAAAATTTTATCAGAAGTTCAACCGGATGCAGCAATTGCAACCACGACAGATATTACCAGTCAGCTGACGGCCAAATTGAAATCAGGCGCTGATGTATCTGCTGAACAAATCACAAAGATAGCAGAAACGTTATCGAAATTAGGGGAAAGAACGGCGCCGGTAAATATGCTTAGAGACGCACTATACAGACTTGAGGAACATTGTGTGAATTTCCCTGAACAGTGCAAGGATGATAAATACTTTAATAGTTTTAATAATGTTGTTAATTTAATAGTCGAGCTGCAGGGAAAAATTTCTGAAACAGCCGCTAGTGATGCTAAGGCAGAAGAAGCAAAGACATTACGAGTACTTACGCCTGAAGAAAGGGAGAAATATAATTTAAAATAAAAAGATTTCGATAACTTCAGAACTGAGATATTTAATTTTTATTTATGATTAAATAATAAAAGTGCCATTTTTTTAAATTTCGATCAATTATTAATTGAGATATTAACTAAAATTTAACTCTGAATAAACGTATAAATTCCCATTCATTTGCGTTAAAAAGTCAAAAATTGATTAAATTTGTCTGAACTATAAAAAAACGAACAATGAGTTACATTTCTTACATAGAAGCGAGACAAATTTTAGATTCAAGAGGAAATCCTACAGTTGAAGTAGATGTATTCACAGAAAGCGGCGCAATGGGCCGTGCTGCTGTACCTTCAGGAGCATCTACAGGAGAACATGAAGCAGTGGAATTGCGTGATGGCGGTTCAGAATATATGGGGAAAGGTGTTCTTAAAGCTGTTGAAAATGTAAGAGAGGTAATTGCACCTGAATTGGTGGGACTTCCTGTGTATGATCAAAATCTTATCGATCAGATTATGATTGACCTTGACGGGACAAACAATAAAGGAAATCTTGGAGCCAATGCAATTCTTGGTGTTTCTTTAGCTGCTGCCAAAGCAGCTGCTGCTGAGCTGAAAATGCCTTTATACAAATATGTGGGTGGTGTAAATGCCAACACGCTTCCTGTCCCGATGATGAACGTGATCAACGGAGGTTCGCACTCAGATGCGCCGATCGCATTCCAGGAATTTATGATCATGCCGGTAAAAGCAGATTCTTTCTCTCATGCTTTAAGAAAAGGAACTGAAATTTTCCATAATCTTAAGTCAATTCTTCATTCAAGAGGTCTTTCTACAGCAGTAGGAGACGAAGGTGGTTTTGCACCGACTTTCTCGGGAACTGAAGACGCATTGGATACCTTACTTCAGGCAATCGAAAAGGCAGGTTACAAACCTGGTGACGACATCATGTTGGCCCTTGACTGTGCTGCTTCTGAGTTCTACAAAGACGGAATTTATGACTACAGAAAATTCCAGACTCCGGATGCTGCGCAATTTACGAGCAGCGAGCAGGTTTCTTACCTGGCAGAACTGGCCGCAAAATATCCGATCATCTCTATCGAAGACGGAATGCAGGAAAACGACTGGGAAGGATGGAAAATGTTAACCGATAAAATCGGAGACAGAGTACAGTTGGTAGGAGACGATTTATTTGTAACAAACGTAGAAAGACTTTCCAGAGGAGTAAAAGAAGGAATTGCCAACTCAATCCTGGTAAAAGTAAACCAGATCGGTTCACTTTCTGAAACAATGGCAGCGGTACAAATGGCTCAGAATAACAGATTCACTTCCGTAATGTCTCACAGATCCGGAGAAACAGAAGATTCTACAATTGCTGATTTAGCGGTAGCCATGAACTGCGGACAGATCAAAACAGGATCTGCTTCAAGATCAGACAGAATGGCAAAATACAACCAGCTGTTGAGAATTGAAGAAGCTCTTGGCGAAACTGCAGTTTTCCCAGGCCTGGATGCCTTTAAGATCAAAAGATAATTAATTGAATTTATAAATTACGGCAAGCGAATTTTTAGTTTGCCGTATTTTGTAATAAGTAGTATATTTAGAAAAAAAATAAATAATGTCAGACAACAAAGTAATATTGAATTACGACGGTAATTCGTATGAATATCCAATTGTGGATAGTACTATCGGAGACAGAGGGATCGATATTTCAAAATTAAGAGACCAAACAGGTTTAATTACTCTTGATTTAGGCTACAAAAACACCGGAGCTACACTTAGCGAAATCACTTACTTAGACGGAGATAAAGGAGAATTATTCTACAGAGGATACCCGATCGAGCAGATTGCTGATAAATCCAACTTCACAGAAGTAATGTATCTTTTATTGAACGGTGAATTACCTACTCAGAATCAGTACAATTCTTTCGAATCAAACATTAAAAAATATAATTTCGTAGCAGAGGAGATGAAAAAAATCATCGATGCTTTTCCTCGTTCTGCTCACCCAATGGGGGTTCTGTCTTCTTTGACTTCCGCTTTAACGGCTTTCAATCCTAAAGCAGTTAACGTAAACTCTAAAGAGGAAATGGACCTTGCTGCAGAGTTGATGATCGCTAAATTCTCTCATCTTTGTGCATGGACATACAGAAAAACTCAGGGATTACCGCTTAACCACGGAGACAACAGTCTGAATTATGTAGAGAACTTCTACAAAATGACCTTCAGAATGCCAAACCAGGAATTCGAAATTGATCCTGTAGTAGTTCAGGCGTTGGATAAATTATTAATCCTTCACGCAGATCACGAACAAAACTGTTCTACTTCTACCGTAAGAATGGTAGGATCGGCGCACACAGGTCTTTTCGCTTCGATCTCAGCTGGGGTTTCAGCTCTTTGGGGGCCACTTCACGGTGGTGCCAACCAGGCAGTAATCGAAATGCTTGAGCTTATCGAAAAAGATGGTGGTGATGTAAACAAATGGGTGGCTAAAGCTAAAGATAAAAACGACAGTTTCCGTTTAATGGGCTTCGGACACAGAGTATACAAAAACTTTGACCCAAGAGCCAAGATCATTAAAAAAGCGGCAGATGATATCCTTAATGCATTAGGTATTCATGATAAAGCATTGGATATCGCAATGCAATTAGAAAAAGTTGCTCTTGAAGATGAATATTTCGTAGAAAGAAAACTATATCCGAATGTAGACTTCTATTCAGGAATTATCTACAGAGCATTAGGAATTCCTACAGAAATGTTCACGGTAATGTTTGCTTTAGGAAGACTTCCGGGATGGATTTCTCAGTGGAAAGAAATGAGAATGAAAGGAGACCCTATCGGAAGACCAAGACAGGTATATCAAGGTGCTCAGAAGAGAGATTACATCGATATGGTAAACAGATAATATTTTATATTATAATAGATCAATCCCAAAGTTCGCTTTGGGATTTTTTATTTCGTGGAATTTTTTTAATTTAAAGTATGGAAAATGAGAAATTACATCCATTAAAAAAGACAATGAAGATTAATATTTTTCTATACATTGTCTACGGACTTTTCGTAATGATTGAAACGTTCGATTTTCTTGAGATGCTGCATACAAAACCGGCTGATTATTCTCCGACATATAGTTTGGTAAATGTTATCTTTTATCAGATGGAAATGTTTATCTGTTTCCTGTGCGCTTTTAGTTTGATTATCTTAGTCTCAACGAAGCAATCTTTAAAAATTCTTTTTTATATCAGTCTCATGCTGCTGATTTTTAGAATCGGAACGGTCTACTATTTATATTTCTACGAAACTGAAGAAAGATGGATTCCGTTTATCTATAAAAGAGCAAATGATTTCAGCATCCTGTTCAGAAGAACCTTCGTTCCCGCACAGATAATTGTCGGCATTATTACACTTTGGTATGTCTTTAAAGCATTAAAAAACAATTCCAACATGCAGAATTTGCCGGATTCCGGTGATAATTAGGCCATTTAACAGAAATTTCAGATAATAAAATATCTGCAAAAAAACCTTATCTGAGCAATTAACTGTTTAAGTCTACTAACCTACTTGAATAAAAAACTGTAATAGAAATATTTTCAGAATTATATTGCAGTGACTGCCTAAAAAAGCTGTAAAAGTTTTCCAGATAACGTCCTTTACTTATATTTGTAGCATTGCATAAATCTTATGAAACTGAATATAAAAAACGAAACAGGTAGGCTGAAATCAGTGGTTTTGGGACAACCCAATTCAATGGGAGGCGTTCCCACACTTGAAGAAAGCTATGATGCCAAATCATATTATTCCATACAACAAAATATATATCCTAAAGAAGCAGAAATCATCAGTGAAATGAATGCTTTTGAAAATGTATTGAAAAAATATGATGTCGAAGTTCTGCGTCCAAGCATTATTGAAGATTACAATCAGGTTTTTGCAAGAGACGTAGCATTCGTTATTGATGACAAAATGATCATTTCCAATGTCATTGCAGACCGGGCAGATGAACAGGATGCTTACCGAAATATTTTTGAAAAAGTAGAGTGGAGGAAGATTATTAACCTTCCGGAAACAGCTCATATCGAAGGAGGTGATGTAATCGTATGGGACGATTTCCTATTTATCGGAACCTGTTTCAGTGAAGATTACAGAAGCTATAAAACAGCCCGAACGAATGAATATGCCATTGAAATTCTTAAAGAATACTTTCCTAAAAAAAGAATTATTGATCTTGAATTAAAGAAAAACGACAAAATTCCTTATGAAGGTATTTTACACCTCGACTGCACATTTAATCCGATTGGTAAAGATAAATGCATCATTTATAAGGATGGTTTTGTGGATGAAAGCGATTATCGACTGATTATCGATATTTTCGGAGAAGAAAACTGCTTTCACGTAACAGCGGAAGAAATGTTTGAAATGTTCCCGAATATTTTCTCAATCTCTCCTGAAGTTGTGGTTTCAGACAAAACTTTCACAAGAATGAATAACCACCTGAGAAACGAATGGGGAATGACCGTAGAAGAAATTCCTTATCGTGAAATTTCAAAAATGGGAGGATTGCTGAGATGTTCTACCATGCCGCTTGTGAGAGAGTAGGAGCATTTGAGAGTCTGAGAGTTTTAGAGTATGAGTGTCTTTTTGTTTCTTTAAAAAGTTTATATTTTTAAACGTAAATACAAATGATTATGCCAACTATAAAATTAAAAGTTTATCAGAAATCTATTGATGCCGCAATGGAAATCTACGAGATTTCAAAAAAATTCCTAAAGAAGAACTTTATTCCCTTACTGATCATATAAGAAGAACTTCACGTTCGGTTTCGGCCAACATTAGTGAAGCTTGGGGTAAAAGGAGATATGAAAATCTTTTATTTCAAAACTTACAGATTCGGAAGGCGAGGCAAGAGAAACCCAAACATGGCTGCAATTTGCAAGAAGTTGTGAGTATATTAATGAAGAACAATTTAAAATTTTAAACAATCAATACAACCAGATAATCGGGATGTTGGTAAATATGATGAGTCAATCAAAAAGCTGGTGTACATTTTCTACAATAAATGAATAGAAAATAAATTTAGGCTAAAACACTAAAACTCTCAAACCCAACAAACCCTCAAACACAAACTATGCAGACAACAGATACCGTATTAATGATAGAGCCGATTGCATTTGGCTTCAACGAAGAAACAGCAAAGAACAATTACTTCCAGAGCGAGCAGAAAGGTTTTGATATTCAGTTTAAAGCATTATCAGAATTTAAAATGTTCGTTGAAAAGCTGAGAAGCAAAGGAATTAATGTGATTACCATAAAAGATACACTGGATCCTCATACTCCGGATTCTATTTTCCCTAACAACTGGGTAAGTTTCCATAATGATGGAAAAGTGGTTTTGTATCCAATGTTTGCCTCCAACAGAAGAGTAGAACGACGTGATGATATTATTGAAACCATCAAAGAGCAGGGATTTGAAGTCGATGAAATCGATGACTGGTCTTTCCCGGAAACACAGGGGCATTATCTGGAAGGAACAGGAAGCATGATTTTCGATCACGATAACAAGATCGCTTACGGTTCGGTATCATTAAGACTGGATGAAAATCTGTTCAGGGAATTCTGTGAAAAATACGAATTTACGCCGGTGGTTTTCCATTCTTTTCAGACCGTAGGGGACGAAAGGCTTCCTATTTACCACACCAATGTCATGATGTGTGTAGCCGATAAATTTGTAGTCATCTGCCTTGACTGTATCGATGACGAACTGGAAAGAAGTAAGGTCATTGAAACCATTAAAAATTCAGGAAAAGAAATCATAGAGATTTCCGAAGACCAGATGCATCAGTTTGCCGGAAACATGCTTCAGGTTCAGAATAAAATTGGAGAGAAGTTTCTTGTAATGAGCGAAACAGCCTACAAATCTTTAAACACTGACCAGGTTTCCGCCATAGAAAAATACTGCGAGATCATTTATTCAGATCTCAATACCATTGAGATGAATGGTGGTGGAAGCGCACGCTGCATGCTTGCGGAAGTCTTTTTACCGAAAAAATAATTATTCTGATTCATTAGTGATCAACATTAATAAAAATCTGACCTCAGAAATGGAGTCAGATTTTTTTGAATCAGATAGTGGCAATATTCAAAAAGCTGAAGGTAAGTATGGTATTACCCGAGGTAAGTAGACCGTTACCATAGTGAAGTAGACCATTACCGAAGTGAAGTAGAGCGTTACCGTAGTGAAGTAGACCGTTACCATAGTGAAGTAGAGTGTTACCATAGGGAAGTAGACTATTACCATAGTGTAGTAGACCGTTACCGTAGTGAAGTAGACCGTTACCGTAGTGAAGTAGACCGTTACCGTTGGTAAGTAGACCGTTACCATAGGGAAGTAGACTGTTACCAAGGTGAAGTAGACCGTTACCGTAGTGTAGTAGAGCAATACCCAAAGGAGTACGTCAATACCGGACAGCAGGAAGAATTCCCTTTGACTAAATTAAGCAGTTCGGATAAGAAATAGGAGCATATCAATAGGAATGGGCTTTAGCCCATTTTTGTGAGAATAATGATCATAGGCTTCAGCTAAAATTTAACCATTGAGCCGAAATATAATGGATATTAATTTACATTTGATTACACAAGTCTTTATCCGAATTGAGGTTAAATTATCATCTGAGGGTGAAAAAAATCAAAAAAACTTTTACAGGATTATCAAAAAAAAGATATATTTACCCAGTTTTTAATTTAAAAAAAACACATATGAGATTACAACAAGAAGAATACGTTCCGATGGCGGACGTACTATTAAAAAGCTTCAGTAGGGATTTGTCTATTTTCGAAGCAGAAAATCATTTATTCAATTCCGAATATCTGCAGGCTATGCAGAGCAAAACAGATGAGGTGCGTGCCAAAGAAGCGGCTGACCTGGTGCTTGTGCAGCAAAAGCAGTCTACTGAAGATCTTTACATCCTGGGAGATCAGCTCAACAGGCCTCTGAAAATTCTTAACATGGTCATCAAAAAGGCGAATATAAAAACGTCTTTGGCGACCGACATCCTGAATAAAATTAAGAAAAGAAATTTTGAGGGTGCATTAATGTCACTGAATTCCCTGAAGCAGATTGTTTCTGCACAATCAGCTTTATTACAGGCCAATGGGATGAAAGCCGACATGCTGGCAACACTGGAAGATGCCTTTACTGCAATTACCACGAAAAGTAATGAACAGACCGCCTTTCAGCAACAGCGTAAAGCTTTCACATCAACAAACAAGCACTTGTATAAAGAACTCTACAAGTACATCAGTGAAGTGGCCAAGCTGGGAAAAATTATTTTCAGCGGCGAGCAGAAAGCCTCGGAATACACGATTGACCACATCCTCGCGATGCTTCATGCATCAAAAAGAACAGCTAGCACAGATTCTTCTCCGAAAGAAGAATCTTAAACGGGAGATGGAGATGTAGCATTTGATTTTTTTAACATAGGCTTACAGATATCTGAAATGAATCTGCTAGGCTTATGTTTTTAAAGACCATTTCGTGTTTAATACGACAGGTTTTGTCGCGGTACAACAATACCTTTGCTTTAGAAACCAATGAAAATTACATTTAAAATAACCCACCGTTATTTTGCAAAATTTTAGTATTGCTTTCGTCAATTCGAGTATTTTTTCGTAACAAAGTGAAGAAAAAATGTATCGGGAATTTTTGAGTATGATCGGCTAGTAGTGTAACTTCTCGATACGCTTTTTCAAAGCTACTCGAAGTGACGTGTGCGTTAATTGTACAATACAAATGCCTTCCGTCTGTTCGAGTAAAATTCTGCAAGAATTTATATCGAGAACTTGTGGGTAAGGCTGACCGGTAATCCAACTTCTCGATACGCTTTTTCAAAGCTACTCGAAGTGACGTGTACGTTAATTGTACAATACAAATGCTTTCCGTCTGTTCGAGTAAAATTCTGCAAGAATTTGTATCGAGAACTTGTGGGTAAGGCTGACCGGTAATCCAACTTCTCGATACACTTTTTCAAAGCTACTCGAAGTGACGATAACAACTCAAAATGCATCACAGTAATAGTATGATAATATTCACAAAAAATTGACACTCTATATCTTTTCGGCGTGAAATAAAAAGAATATTTTTGCAACGATTTAAAAATTAAAAATTAATAACAACTCAAAATAGACACTAAGTATGAATAAAATCTACTCAGGAGCATTATTCTTATGCTCAGTCCTTGGCGTTTCCGCCCAGGAAGTCATCTGGCAGAAAGACATCGAATCCTCAACACAGGATTTTTTAAGCCAGATTACCCCGACTATCGATCAGCAGTATTTGGTAACCGGAAGCTCTATTAGGGCTGGAAGCGGGATGATGGATGCAGGAAGCAAAAGCCAGACGCCAACAGCCAACAGCCAGCAGCAGAACAATGGTTACGATTTCCATTTGGTTAAATTGAACCAACAAGGTGAAGAAGTCTGGGAAAAATATTTCTCGGGACAGAACCATGATTTTCTATCCGCTACGGTGAATACCCAGGAAGGTGGGTTTCTTCTTGCAGGAACGACTTTCAGTGGGAAAGGTCTGGATAAAAAGGAAGATTCCAGAGGAGGTTCTGATATCTGGCTGATCCGGATCAATGAATTCGGAGATGAATTGTGGCAGAAAACCATTGGAGGCGCTTCAGATGAAGAAGCCAGAGCGGTGATCCAGACGACGGATATGGGATTTTTTGTGGCGGGGAATGTTGCCTTCGGCTCCGCTCAGGCAACGGGCCAATCAACGGATCAGCGTTCCCTGAGCGGAGTCGAAGGGAAGAGCTCTGGCGGTTA
Source organism: Chryseobacterium sp. 27AL (assembly GCF_057815395.1). Classification (NCBI taxonomy): domain Bacteria; kingdom Pseudomonadati; phylum Bacteroidota; class Flavobacteriia; order Flavobacteriales; family Weeksellaceae; genus Chryseobacterium; species Chryseobacterium sp. 27AL. The sequence goes on from NZ_JBYRIW010000004.1 coordinate 54,081, forward strand.
CGGATCAAAGGATATTCTGGTGGTACGGCTGGATAAAAACGGAAAGGAATTATCACAACTGGTTTTGGGTGGAAAAGGATTGGATGAGGTGGAGAAGATGATTCCAACGAAAGATGGCGGGGCTTTGTTGGGCGTTTATTCCAGAAGTAGCGCTGTGGAAGGAAGCGGGATGATGGAAGCAGGAAGCAATAGAGCCATCAGCCAAAAGCCAAAAGCCACCGGCAACTATGGTGAGGGCGATTACTGGATCATCAAACTTTCAAAAGACGGAAAGGTAGAATGGGAAAAGAATTTCGGAGGTAAAGGAGACGATCATTTGAGAACCCTGGCGTTGACTTCTACCGGATACTTAATCGGTGGAGAATCAAGATCGGAAAGATCAGGAAATAAAACCGTCGGCATTGAAGAAGGAACGGATCTTTGGCTGATTTCACTCGATGAAAGAGGCGAAGAAGTCTGGCAGAAGTCGTACAATTTCAAAAACCGGGATGTGCTGATGGGAATGAGTGTGATCAGCGGGAAGATGGAAGATGGAAGCGGGAAGTCTAAAGGCATTTTGCTGGGCGGTTATACGCAGGCAGAAGGAAGAATTGAGAATGATGATGAGACGTTTTGGATGCTGTACCTAGATCAGAACGGAAATGAGCAGTGGAGAAAGCATGTGAAGGGAGATTCAAAGAAAAAAGAGGAAAGACTTTCGGATATTAAGCTGAATAGAGATGGTTCAATTGTGTTAGCCGGAACGAGCGCAGAAGAATTAGGAAAAGAGAACTGGAAGATTGTAAAGCTGGGAGACAATCAGATTGACCAGCTGATTGAGAAACAGGATATTAAGATTTATCCGAATCCCGTATCAGATTATGCATATGTAGAAATTGGTTTTGATTTTAAGGAGGCGGATATTGTATTGTATGATATGGGAGGAAGGCAGTTGCAGAGCCTGAAGACCAAGAATAAGGTAACCAAAACGAACACTCAGAATTTAATACAGGGTGCTTATTTAGTTATTATTAAAACGGATACGAACAAAACAGCCAACGCTAAATTGATTAAAAAATAATAAATTATGATATCAAAAAAAACTTTATATAATTTTCTGACATTAGCTTTAATCCTTCTAGCTCAAGTATTACTCTCTCAAGCAACTCCAAATTCAAATTGGACTCAGTACTATTTTAAAAATTTTCCAAATACTCCCTCAACATCAACCTTTTTAAGATATGGGGATATTCAAAACTCTGAATATACGGGAACAAATAGTCCCGAAATTTCTTTATACAACATAGAAACGGGTAATATAAAAGTTCCTTTTTCACTGAAATATATATCTGGAAATGGTGTTAAAGTCACAGATCAAGCATCATATGTTGGATTAGGATGGGGAATATCATTTCCAACGATTACACAATCTGTAATGGGATATGATGATCTTTCACAATTTGCAAAATTAAAACTTGATTTTACCTATAACAACACTCCCCCAGTTATAAGAGCTAATCAGTATTTTGATGTATGTGATAATGCAGCAGAACCAACAGGTTTTATTCAGCAACCAGGAGTAAATAAATTTGATTACTATAAAACTCTGAGTGTTCATCTTCCTGTGAATGGGGTTTTTGGTAATTATAATAATGATATAAATTATGATACTTCGCCAGATATTTTTACATGTAATTTGTTTGGTGAAAAGCTACAGTTTGTAACTAGTAATTTTCAAACTGTAAATGCAAATGCTCCTTACAATCCTACATTTTATTGTTTAAATAAAAAGGGTTATAAATTAACTTATACTACTTCTGATTTTTTCACAATTAAAGATCCTATGGGGATTTCATATAATTTTAGTCAATCAGAAATAATTGGAGCATCTACAGATATTCGTACAAGAAATTTTGTACTGACAAAAATTAAGGATCAAAACAATAATGAAGTAAATATCACATATAATAATTATTCTGTGACTAATATTCCTATATATAGTCAAAATCTTAATTTTACATATGGATATAATCAAAATGTTTTAGGAGATATACCTCGAAATGACATTAATGCTAACACTTGTCAACATATAAATGGATTTACTGGGGAGTATGAATTTTCAACTTCTGGATTTTTCCCATATGGGGCAAAAACTCAAATAAATAGTTTTTTTACTCCATCAATACAACTGCTTGCTCTTTATCAAAATGTTCTACAACCTTCTACAATTAGTTGGAGAGGTGGGAATATTAACTTTTCTTATTCTGGTAGAGATGACACTAGTACTCAGAAATTGGACAAAATAATTGTTAATAATGCTGGAGGAAAAGTTAAGGAGATAGAGTTTAATTATGATTATTTTCTTTCGCAAAATAGTAATACTGTAAGATTTTCTGATCCAAGACTTAACATTGTTAATATTCAACAAATCAATTCAATGAATGCCAATTTGTTTGATAAAAGACTGAAGCTAGTGTCTTTGAGAATCGATGGACAAAATCCTTATATTTTTGATTATAATAATATTCAATTACCTTCAAGAGATTCATTTGCTGTAGACTACTGGGGGTATTTTAATGGTGGAACTGCCAATAAAACATATTTCTTAAATCCTACCGATTTTGATTTGTCTACATATTCTGTGCCGATTGATAATTTTTATAATAATAATTTAAAAAAAGCAGATCTTAATTTTGCTAAAGCTGGTGTTTTAACTAAAATTACATATCCGACTAAGGGATATTCAACATTTGAATACGAATTAAACATATCTAATAATCTATTTTCTAATGAATTCTCTCCAATTCTAACTACAGGCAATGGACTTAGATTAAAAAGTCAGCATAATTATATTTATAATAATCAATTAGCTGATAAAACATTTTTCACTTACGAAAATGGAAATTCTACAAACCCATTATTTTTAATTAAAAGATATTTAAGTAGAAGCATTGAATTAAGTTCACTCACTCAGTCACTTATTAGTATGATTTCTTTTAATGCAAATAATAATAACTCTGCATCGCCTTTATCATCAGGAGATTATATTGGTTATAGTAAAGTTATAACCCAAAAAATAGATGATAACGGAAATAATTTAGGGAAAACGGAAATCAATTTCCAAAATAAAAGCGATTTTTTCTATTCTTTTTATGACAATCAGATACCAGTTAATATTCCCAGTTTAACATCAAATGACGTTGAAAATGGTAAAGTTTTAAGCCAAAGTATTTATGATAGTTCTAATAATAAAGTATCAGAAACAGCGAATACCTATACTAATACATTATCCAATATTTATTATGGAGTATCTCTAATAAAAGCATCAAGATTTGTTTTAAATAATGGTTGTTTTGCACCATCGCAATGTGCAATCTCTCCTGTTATGACAGCTGTCGGAAATATAGGCTATTATCCTATTTTTTCAAAAGAAAGTTTGTTAACCCAATCAATAAAAAAAGATTTTGTTAACAATAAAGAATTTATTACGCAAACAGATTATCAATATTCGGAACAGAATAATCTGCGCTACCAGCGTAGAAATTTCCCAGATGGAGGAACAGAAACTACAACCATATCTTATGCCAATGATATGAGTGATCAAAGGTTAGTAAACGCAAATATGATTTCCATTCCTCTACTCAAATCAATTTCAAAAGGAGGTCAAGATTATTCAGCTTTCAGGACTAAGTACGATGATATTTCTCATTTAAATCCTACATCTGTTCAGGAAACAAGCCAAGTCCAACCACCGAATTATTATGCAGATAGTAGAACTGTTATATCTTATACAAATTATGATGATAAAGGAAATTTATTAGAATATAAAAACATTGAAAATATACCAACTACTATAGTTTGGGGCTACAATAAAACTCTTCCCATTGCTAAAATAGAAGGAGCATCATACAACACTATTAGTCAATATTTACAAGATGCTATAAATAAATCAGATCTTGATATTGACACTCCTAGTGAACAAATATTGATTGATGCTTTAGATAATCTAAGAAAAAGATCAGAGATGAATAATTATCAAATTACAACTTATACATATAACCCTTTAGTAGGAGTGACCACTATTACTCCGCCATCAGGAGTTAGAGAAAAGTATATTTACGATTCTTCTAATCGTTTATTACAGATAATTGATGTTAATGGGAGAGTTTTGAAAGAAAATGAATATAACTACAAACACTAAAATATAATAAAATGAAAAAAATAATAATTCCAATAAGCATTTTATTTATAGTAGGCTCATTTCATGCCCAAACAACATCACCTAGCACAACAGAAAACTACATATACACAAAGACATATTTGAGCTATCCTGATACATCAGATCCAACGCAAATACCTAAAACGTCAGATGTTGTTCAATATCTTGATGGATTAGGGAGGCCTAAACAAATAGTTAATGTAAAAGCAAGTCCACTTGGAAGAGATGTTGTAAATCATATTGTCTATGATGGATTTGGAAGACAATTAAGAGATTATCTGCCCATTCCACAATCACAAACTTTGAATGGGGCAATTATTACAGATCCTTTAACAAATGCAACACAACCAGATATTTATGGATCAGAAAAGATATATTCAGAAAAGATATTTGAAAACTCTCCACTAGATAAAATATTACAACAAAAACAAGTTGGAAATTCTTGGGATAATAAGCCTATTCACTTTGGTTATGACTTAAATATAGATGGTGAAGTAAAAAAATATACAGCATCTACAGTCTGGGCAAATAAGACAACAAGTTCTACTGTAACCTTTTCTGGAAATTATGGACAAAATCTGTTATACAAAAATACTGTTACAGATGAGGATGGCAATATTTCTATAGAGTTCAAAAACGGAAGAGGACAAACAATTTTAGTTCGTAAAAATGATGGTACACAGAATGTAGACACGTATTATGTTTATGACAGTTTTCAGAATTTAGTTTTCGTAATCCCTCCTATAGCTTCTTTAAATACAACATCTGTTAATACAGAAATTGATCAAACTTTATTAGATAATTATTGTTATCAGTATCGCTATGATATTTGGGATCGGTTGGTAGAAAAGAAGCTTCCGGGCAAAGGCTGGGAATATATGGTGTATGATAAGCAGGACCGGTTGGTTCTTACCCGTGATACTGTGCTGGAAGGTCAGGGTAAATGGCTTTTTACAAAATATGATCAGTTTTCAAGACCTATTTATACTGGTATTTTGGACAGTCCTCCGGGCAGAGCCCAGCAGGTGGCTGCTGTAGAAGGGTTAGGCTCCAATAATGAAGTCAGAACGACAGCAAGTTTTAACAATACCGGGATGGATGTGTACTATACAACGAATTCAGCCTATCCTCAGTATAATTATGTTTTGTTGTCTGTCAATTATTATGACACGTATCCTACTTACAGTTTCAACCCTGCTTTTCCAACAACGATTTTAGGAGAAACAACGCTGACTGATACTCCCACAACAGAAGGATTGAGCACCAAAAGCCTTCCGGTAATGAGTCTGGTGAAAAACATTGAAGACGATAACTGGACAAAAAACTACACCTACTACGACAAAAAAGGACGGACGATCGGAAATTACTCGATCAACCATTTAGGCGGAAGAACAAAAGTAGAATCCAGGCTGGATTTTGCAGGAGTAGTTCAGCAGAGCATCACCCGCCATAAAAGGCTGGATACTGATACCGATAAAGTCATTACTGAGAACTTTACGTATGATCAGCAAAACAGATTATTGACCCATACGCATCAGGTGGACAGTAATCCTGTAGAATATTTAGCCCAGAACACTTATAATGAGCTATCCCAGCTTTCGGGAAAGAAAGTTGGAGGAATATCTCCTTCCACTCCGCTTCAGGATATTAGCTACAGCTATAATATCCGGGGATGGATGACGAAAATTAATGATCCTGCTAATTTGAATGGTAAATTATTCGGGTATGAAATAAAATACAATAATCCGGAAAATGCTGCGCCTAAATTTAATGGTAATATCGCTGAAGTAGACTGGATAACAGGAGCAGTATCGAACGATCCTAAACGAAGATATTCTTATGAATATGATAAACTGAATAGACTGACCAACGCTTTTTATAGAGAGCCGGGCACAGCTACTAGTGGTACCTTTGATGAATATTTAACGTATGATCTAAATGGAAATATTACCAACCTGAAACGCTATGCTCCTCAGGTGTATTCTCCTACAGTAACAAAAGTGGATGATCTTGATTATCAATACACCGGAAACCAGTTGACCAAAATCATTGAAAACGCATTAAATGATACAGGCTATGAAGGGGGCAACAACGTCATTGATTATAATCTGAACGGAAGCATGATCAATATGAAGGATAAAGGGATTAACAGTATTGCTTATAATCATTTGAATCTGCCGGATTCTTATGGAATTACTCAGGCCAATCCTTTTGGCGGAACCTTTACCAGCTTCAGCCTGGACTATCTGTATAGGGCAGACGGCACTAAAGTTCGTAAAACCTACTACAGTGGCGGAGGCAGGGGAAATCCTACGATTACCACCAATATTACAGATTATCTGGACGGGTTCCAGTATAGCTATTCAGAGGTTACCCAGTGCCTTTGGTGCCGGACAAGTGTAGCCTATGAAAAAGAGGCTTTTAAAGATCCTGTTACTCTTGGTCCCACCTTCCCGGGTACACTAACTCCAACCTGGAATCTTGATTTTGTACCGACGGCAGAAGGATTTTACAGTTTCACAGAAAACCGTTATATTTACCAGTACAGAGATCATTTGGGAAATGCACGGGTGAGTTATGCTAAAAACAGCAGTGGCGCATTGGAAATAAAGGATACGAATAATTATTATGCTTTTGGAATGAATCATATCGCAGGTAGCTTTGGAACATCCAATCTGGGAAGCTGGTATTCTTATAAGTACAACGGGAAGGAACTTCAGGAGACCGGAATGTATGATTATGGCGCAAGATTTTATATGCCGGATATTGGAAGATGGGGCGTAGTGGATCCGCTGGCGGAAACTTCGAGAAGATGGTCAGCTTATACATATGTATTAAACAATCCAATAAAATTTGTTGATCCTGATGGTAGAGAAGTGGTTGAAACTGCTTCAGGGACTACATACACAGGAGCCGACGCTCAATCAGCATTTTTAGCATTAAAAAATCAGTTAGGAAATGGTCCTGGTCCTAAAGGTTCTTGGGGAGGAGTTAGCTGGCAAAAGTATGTCAATAATTGGTATTATGAAGATGGTGCCGAGCATTATAGAGCTGATATAAAAGCTAGGGTTGGGACATTGAAATCTATAAACGGAAATGCGACTCTAGATGTTAAGCAAACGATAGGACAATGGGATAAGGAGTATGGGTTTTTACCTGTAAACAGAACTAATTTCGCCAATGAAAATGCAATGCAAGTAACTAATTGTTATGGATATGTATTAACAAATGGTTACTTTTTCGTAGATGATAGTATCGAAAATATAAGAAGTTTTTTATTGGATTCAGGATATAAATCCGCTCAAGCTTCTAATAAAACAAATTTCAAAACAGGAGATATATTATTATGGGAAGGGCACATGATGGAAGCGGTAGGTTTAAAAAATGGAAAAGTGCAATGGGAAAGTTATTTTGGGTTTGATAGCTCTCCTGTAAAAGGATCATTACAACAAGTAATGAATTATAACAAAGAAGTTAGCGGTGGTGGCTATGGAAGTTTACAAGGTGCAACATTATATAGACAACAGGATCAATCAAAAATACAATTTGGACAAAAAAAATATGAATCAGTCGATGTTAAAACTATACAACAGCAAAGGAATTATTAGTTTTTTTTCTCTTTTTTTATTAATGTTTTGCAGTAAGAATGAACCTAATAGAAAAAACAGCGATATCTCTTCTATTCATTCTATAAAATACGTTGGAGGAAACGAAGGAGTGAAATTATCTGAAGACAAACAGAAAAAAGCTTTTGGTAAATGGAAACTCACAAATGCTGTTTTTTTTAATGATAGCAAGAAATTAGAAAAGAAAATTATAATTGATAAAAATATTATTGTTGCTGAACAATGCATTTTTGATACCGAAAATAATATAATTGCCAATAAGCATAACACAATAGGGACATATAAGTTTAAAAGTTTGGACACCCTAAATACAGTTTATTATATTTTTAGTATCGGAGATAATAAAATGATGATGCAAACGTCAAATTTATTTAGAGTCGTTGATGGCAAGATGACAAAAGAAAGAGCAAGGATAAACTTGTTTTTTGTGAGAGAATAATATAAATACCCCACTGCGCAAAGTCTGTGACTTTGAGCGGATAAATAAATAAACCCTCGCAACTTGCGAGGGTTTATTTATAATGCAGCAATATTTTTAATTTTAAGAGCTTAATAAACCCATCTACAACGGAGAGCAGATGTTTTTTATTTTCCGGATCAAGCTTTTCAATGTCGTTGAAACGGTTGAGCATTGCAGGATCTTTGAAAATATTCACTTCTTCTGTCTCTCCTAAAAGATAACCAACTGTAGTTCCTAAAATCTTTGCAATATTTTTAGCAACCTCAATAGAAGTAATCATGTCATCACGTTCATACTTTCCAATTACAGAATAACAATAATTTTATCCGGAGTATCTTTAACAACGACTACAAAAAAATCAACCACCCGACTAAAGAACCCAAAAAACTTACCTATTTTTGTTTTTAAAGTTAAAACGTATGAAAATGCAGAAGTATCTTCTTTCATTCATGCTTTTGTTGGGAATATTCAGAATGAATGCCCAGCAAAAGACATTTTGTAACCCGATCAATATTGATTACGGATATACACCGTTTGAGGTTTTTTCAAAACAGGGAAAACATCGTGCGACAGCGGATCCTGTGATTGTTAATTTTAAAAATAAACTCTTCCTTTTTTCCACCAATCAGGAGGGATACTGGTACAGCGATGATATGCTCGACTGGAAATTCGTAAAAAGGAAATTCCTGAGAGATAACAAATATATCCACGACCTGAACGCTCCGGCTGTTTGGGCGATGAAGGACACCTTGTATGTTTTCGGCTCAACGTGGGAACAGGATTTTCCGATCTGGAAAAGTACCAATCCCACAAAAGATGACTGGAAAATTGCGGTTGACACCCTGAAAGTCGGAGCCTGGGATCCTGCTTTTCATTATGATGAGGATAAAAATAAGCTGTATCTGTATTGGGGTTCCAGCAACGAGTGGCCCCTGTTAGGGACAGAGGTGAAAGTGAATACGCTTCAGTCAGAAGGTTTTGTAAAGCCTATTGTAAGATTGAAACCTGAAGATCACGGCTGGGAAAGATTCGGGGAGTACAATGATAATGTTTTTCTTCAGCCGTTTGTGGAAGGCGCATGGATGACCAAGCATAACGGTAAATATTATATGCAGTACGGTGCTCCGGCAACGGAATTCAGTGGATATTCTGACGGGGTATATGTGAGTGATAAGCCGTTGGAAGGCTTCGAATATCAACAGCACAATCCTTTTTCGTATAAGCCGGGAGGTTTTGCCAGAGGAGCAGGACACGGTGCCACTTTCGAGGATAATTATAAAAACTGGTGGCATATTTCCACGATATTTATTTCTACTAAAAATAATTTTGAAAGACGTTTGGGGATCTGGCCGGCAGGATTCGACAACGATGATGTGATGTACTGTAACACAGCGTATGGCGATTATCCGACTTATCTTCCACAGTATGCCCAGGGAAAAGATTTTTCTAAAGGGCTTTTCGCCGGTTGGATGTTGCTGAATTATAACAAGCCGGTTCAGGTATCATCAACTTTGGGAGGATATCACTCTAATTACGCGGTGGATGAAGATATTAAAACCTACTGGAGCGCTAAAACAGGAAATTCAGGTGAGTGGTTTCAGACGGATTTAGGAGAGGTTTCCACCATTAATGCGATTCAGATCAATTATGCGGATCAGGATGTTGAGTTTATGGGAAAAACCTTAGGCAAAATGCATCAGTATAAAATTTATGGCTCCAATGACGGTAAAAAATGGAATGTAATTGTTGACAAAAGCAAAAATACCAAAGATGTTCCTCATGATTATGTAGAACTGGAAAAGCCAGTCAAAGCAAGATTCCTGAAAATGGAAAATCTGAAAATGCCAACAGGAAAATTTGCGTTAAGCGGTTTCAGAGTATTCGGGAAAGGAGCGGGAACAGTTCCCGGAAAAGTTCAGAACTTTGTGCCATTAAGAGCCGATCCTAAAAAATATGGGGAAAGAAGAAGCATCTGGATGAAGTGGCAACAAAATGCTGATGCCGACGGATATGTAATTTACTGGGGCAAATCTCCTGAGAAATTATACGGAAGCATTATGGTGTACGGTAAAAATGAATATTTCTTCACCGGAGCCGACAGAACGGATGCCTATTATTTCCAGATCGAAGCCTTCAATGCGAACGGAGTTTCGGAAAGATCGGAAGTTTTTAAATCAGAATAAAACGATAAACGCTTTGAAATTTTTCAGGGCGTTTATTTTTTGTCAATATTTCTTAGAAATTCATCTGTTTTTTGGATTAAAAATTTGGCATTGGAATCTTTTTCCCATCCGAGATGATCTCCGTTAAATTCATAGGATTTATGATAAACATTATTTTTATTTAAAACCGAATCTAAGATTTTCTTTTGCGATAAAGGGACCACCCAGTCATTTACTCCGTAATACGAAAGTGTAGGAGCTGAGGTTGGACTGACCCAATAAACCGGACTTCCAAAGTTCATTAAAGTAGTTTTAGTTCCAACAATTTTTGGATCGATAAGATGTTTTTCAACAAATGTATAATCATCATAATTCTTAAAGCCTGGATCATTGAGATCCGCAGGACCTACAATATTAATAACGGCTTTTACTTTTTTATCTTTATCAAATTTATAAGCATAAAGCATAGATAAATGCCCGCCAGCACTGTTTCCGAGAAGAATATATTTAGGTTTAATTTTTAATTTTTTCTCTAAATAATTCATTGCACTTTTGATATCATCAGTTTGATCAGGAAGAGCAAAATGTGTTACAGAAGCCAGCCGGTAATCAATATTGGCGAAAATTTTCTTCGGGAATTTTTTCATTAAATCAAAAGTAAAACTGGTCAATTGTGACCTTTTCCCACCACGCCATCCGCCACCGTGAATAATGAGGAAAACGTCTTTCTCTTCTGATTGATTTTCAGGGATATAAATATCCATTATTTGTTCTTTATCTTCTCCGTAAGCAATATTTTTCTCTATTTTAAAAGAAGCATCTTTTCCTAGATCAATCGTTTTTTGCCTGCATCCTGAAAATCCAAGAATTATTAAACCTGCAGAAATTAATAAAAGATATTTCATAAATAGTATTAAAATAGTTCATTCTTAAAATTTCATATTCTCATTTAAAAATATAAAAAACTCACCGTAAAACCGGCGAGTTACCACAAAAAATAATCTATATGAAGAATGATTGATTTATCTTGTTCTGTTTTTGATAGCGTCGGAAGCACTTTCGATATCTCTTACTTTTTTTACTTTCTGATTTCCGAAATTATACGTAATGCTTACGGTAAGATTTCTTCTGTACTGGTCGTTTCTAATGTAATTATAATTTCCGTTGGCCTGGTAATCTTCGATTTCTACAACGTTTGTTCTTAATACATCATTTACATTCACGGCAAATGTCCAGTCATTCCAGTTTTTCTTGATGCTGAGGTCAAGGCTCATTAAGTTTTTCAGCATTCCAAGTTCAATCTGTTGTTTGTCAACATAGAAATAATTTACACCAAGGAACCATGTTTTCTTTTTGTCTAAACGGATGGTATTATTACTGGTAATAACAAGGCTGGTTGATTTTATATTGTTTCTGTATATCAATGGATTTCCTTCTATATCTACAAAGGTATCTCCTGTTGTAGGGTCTTGGGCTAACGTTCCGTTGTTGATATTATGTTGTACCCCTGCATTGAAATTTAAGGTTAAATACTGTTTAAATAGAGACTTTTGAATTCCCAGCATGGCAGACATTTCCTGCTTGTCTCCAAAGTTTGTTCTGATGTAACGCAATACATTTTGATCCCCGATCTTACCGTCGACTGATTTTACATAACCCTGCAATGGCACCTGTGTAATCTGGTCTTTTACATAACTATGATTCAGGATCAGGAAATACGAGTTTTTATACATATAGGTAAGTTCCTGGTTATACGTTGAAGATGCCTTCACAAATGGGTTATTCTGCGTATAATTGAAATCGGTGATGTAATTTCTTACCGGATTAAGTTCCCAGAAACTAGGTCTTCGCATTCTGCTTGAAAAGGAGTAAGAAACATTGTTTTTATCATTAATAGCATAGTTAAAGCTTAAGTAAGGAAGCAGATTGTTGTAGTTTCTTTCAATACGCTGATGTCGTTGACTTTCAATTTCATGAGTAGGACTGTCTGCCGTACCCAGACTGTTGGTGATTTCATACCGTGCTCCTACTTTTCCAGAGAATTTATCAGAGAATTTCTTTTCAAGAGTCAGGTAAGCACCATAAATGTTTTCGTCATAGATAAAGTGATTAAGATCTGGATCAGGCTGCACATTTGGAATATGATTTCCCTCATCATCTACAAATAAATAGGTGTTGTTTTGAGTGTCATTGTCCGTTTTTGTCTTGTTAAAATTCCCTCCCACAGAAAAGGTAAAATCATTTTTAAACTTCTGAATATAATCCACTGTTCCTGAGAAATTATTGATGATCTGCGGAATATTCTGAGTGATTGTCTTACCTGTTGTAATCTCATTCAGATTATCATAAACCAACGTATTGTTGTTTGAGAACTGAAACCTTTTATAGTTCAGATAAGCAGCGTTGGCATTGAATTTACTGCCTAAAGAGTCAAGCTTTATTTCATAATTTAAATTAACAGAATTGTTGTAATTTCTGGCATCTTCCTTGTTTTTCGTCCAAGTATGTTTGGTCGTCATTACTCCATCCTTATCTGGTTGAATTAGGGTGTTATACAGATCGATCGTAGAATTATAGCTTTTATTAGCCCACGAATTCCATGATAAGGCAAGGTTACTTTTTTCGGTTAGCTGATAATCAATATTTAAATATCCGCCAAGGTTTTTATTTGGATCATCAATATCACCTACAGATTCATTCTGCATTTTATCGGTTCCGTTTCTTAATATATAAGTCTGCGGATTAATATTTTCACCGCCGCTTAAGTTGGCATTGATTCCTAATTTATCTTTTCTGTAATTTACTGAGAAGCTGGCATTGCTTGCATTATATTTATTCTGAGTATTAGACATTCTCATGTTTCCGCTCGTACCGTCACTCATTTTTTTCTTTAAAATGATGTTGATGATTCCGTCGGAAGATTCAACCTGATATTCACTTCCCGGAACGGTAATCACTTCAATCTTCTGGATATTTTCAGCCGGTGTATTTTTAAGGAATTGCGTTAAAGATTCCGCATCCATATTGGTTTTTCTACCGTTGATGTAGATCAGTGCGTTGTTTTTTCCTACGATTTTCAATGTTTTATCATCTGTCGTAGACAATAGGGGTGTTTGTTTCAACAGATCAAAAGTTGTATTTCCTTTAGCGACAGGCGAAGCAGCAACGTCGTATACAAAACGGTCACTTTGCTTTTTGAAAACCTGTTTGGTTAAAGTTACTCCTTCAATACTTTTTGTTTTTAAGGTATCTTGTTTTTTTTCCTGTGCGAATGTAAGTCCGCTAAAAAATATGGCTGCAATCAGAATAGTCGTTTTCATGTTTTATTTCTTTAGAGAGTTTAATAGCTTGTATTTATTATTATTTAACATTGCAAAGATATATAATAAATTAAGTATCTTGCAATACAAAGTACTTAAAATGTTTTTAAATAAATTTTAACTAATTGATTTTCAGTAATTAAATTTTTAGTTAAAATTTTAAATTATATTGTCTTTGTTATTATTTAGACAATTTGAGACAAAGTTATATTACATTCAAACAGAAAAAATTTTGAAAATTGACCATTAAAAAGTTTAAAATATAGAAAAAAAGGCATAAAAAAAGGATCTGAAAAGATCCGTAAAGTAATTTTTATTCTCTGTCGAAACGGGCGAGCTTTTTATCGATCCAGATCGTAGCAAAAGGAAAGAAAGCGGCAATCAAGGAGAAAACGCTGTCTTCATCATCCCAGATAAATATTTTTCTGATGGCTGGTAAAAACAAAAGATAAAGTGTAAAAAATAAACCGTGAATACTGCCGATCGTACTGATATATACAATAGGAAAAATATCTTCAGGATTCGTACGGATCCAGATCATTGCCGTAAAAAGAAAGAACCAGGAAACGGCTTCTGCCAGGCAAATATTCTTAAACCATTTAATTACTTTTTCTTGCGGATATTTTAAGAATAATTTTTCTAAGAAATTCATAACTATTTATTGATCATTAAAGATATTCGAGACTAAAGAGTCAGAAACTTCCAGCATCCATCTTCCAGCACCGAGCCTTAAGCAGCTACAAATTTACTTATAAAAACTACTACCGTCCAAATACTCAAAAACTTCTGGTGGCAGCATAGGTCTTACATTTTTTCCGGTTTTGATCATATTCCGGATTTCCGTTGCAGAAATCTCAATGATAGGAGCTTTGATTAATGAAATGTTTTCATGCTCGAGGTATTCGGAGTCTTTTTTCTCACCTTCAAAAACTCTTGGATACACAATGATATGATGATTTTTAATTAAAGTTTCGGCATTTTTCCATTTGTGTAAACCTTTCAGATTATCCTCACCCATAATAAGGCTGAAAGAATAATCCGGATATTTTTCGTGAAGGTATGTTAAAGTATCAATCGTATAACTTGGCTGAGGTAAAGAAAATTCCACATTTGAAGCACGAATTTTCGGATAATTTTTTACGGCAAGTTGCACCATGTCTAACCGGTTATGGTCTTTTAGTAAAGATTTTTTTTCTTTAAATGGATTCTGAGGACTTACCACAAACCACAACTCATCCATGTCCGAATGCTCCAGAATATAATTGGCAAGGATCAGATGCCCGATATGGATGGGATTGAATGATCCGAAAAATAAACCGATTTTTTTCATAAATCCTAATCCCTGAATTTCACATCTTTAATATTCAGATAATGCGTAACATTTCCCTTCCAGTGATTTTCTTCCAGGGTGAAGGCCAGATCAAAACTTTTTGTTCTGAAATCATCGGCAAACTGTCCGAGCTTGAAGCCTACACATTCGATATTTCTACCGGTAGATTCCTGTCTGATATAAAACTTCAGGTGATTGTTATCTTTCCCCATCGTTTTAATATAACCTGATACTTTCTGATTGGTCAAAGCCAGGATAGGTTTCATATTGTGAGGCCCAAATGGAGCCAGTTTTCTATGGAAATTGATAAATTCCCTGTTGATCTCGTCAATCTGAATTTCAGAATCAATCGTGATAGAAGGTTCTTTCTGATGCTCTTTAATTTTCTCAGAGACCACTCTTTCGAATTTTTCCTTAAAGGCATCAAATTTATCTTTCTCCATTGAAAGTCCTGCCGCAGCATGGTGACCGCCAAATTTTAAAAAGTATTCAGAACACATATCCAATGCTTCATGAACGTCAAAATCTGCAACAGATCTTGCTGAAGCTACCATTTCCCCATTATTACCGTCGGTGAAAACCAGAGTTGGCTTATAATAAGTTTCTATTAATCTTGACGCTACAATGCCAATGACACCTTTGTTCCATTCGGGATGGTAAACAATGGTGGTGTATTTTGTTTCCTGTTGGGATTCAATAATCTGATTTAAAGCAGAAAGGGTAGAATTCATATCCAGCTCGCGTCTTTCATCATTAAGATCCATGATGTCACTCACGATCTGGTGGGCATGTTTTAGGTTATCTGAAACCATGAGTTCAACCGCGGCTTTTCCATGGGAAATTCTTCCTGCTGCATTGATTTTTGGAGCAATTTCAAAAACAATATTTGAAATTTCGAAATGAGAAAGTTTCTCTTCCGGTATTAATAATCGTAAGCCTAGATTTCTCGTCTTGCGAAGTATTTTCAGTCCCATTTTAGCCAAAACTCTGTTTTCGCCGGTCATAGAAACAATATCGGCAGCAATAGAGATGGCCAGAAGATCGGTCAGCTCAAACAGTTCGGCTTCAGGAAGTTTGTAGATGGTATTTAAACCTTGGCAAAGCTTAAAACCAACGCCACATCCGGAAAGTTCTTTGAAAGGATAACGGCAGTCACTTCTCTTGGGATCGAGAACGGCAACGGCATTCGGAATTTCTTCACCGGGTAAATGGTGATCACAAATGATAAAATCAATTCCCAGATTCTGGGCATAGTTGATCATATCCAAGGCTTTGATCCCGCAGTCTAGCGCGATAATTAATGAAAAACCGTTTTCTTTGGCAAAATCAATACCTTCTGTAGAAATTCCGTACCCTTCAGAGTTTCTGTCGGGGATGTAAAAATCTAGATATTTTTTCTGTACAATTTTGCTGAGATACAGATACATCAGCGCAACGGCGGTAGTTCCGTCTACGTCATAATCTCCGTACACCAGTATTTTTTCTCCGTTCTCAATCGCAGTAGCAATACGCTCTACAGCTTTCTGCATATCTGCCATTAAAAAAGGATTGTGGATATCTGTAAGGTTCGGTTTAAAAAACTCTCTGGCCTTTTGATAATTGTCAATTCCTCTAAGAACGAGGAGTTTAGATTCAAAAGTTCCAAAACCAAGGGACGAACTTAATCCATCCACAATTTCTTCATCGGGTTCGGGCTTGTAAATCCATTTTTGACTCATTTCACAAAAATAGGGAAATATATTTTAAAAAGGAAGTTTATTGCTATAGCTGAATGTTAAAAAAAACCGCTCAGGATATGAACGGTTTTTAAAAATATTTTAAGAGTACATTTTCTCTCTCAATTCCTTTACTTTTTTATCAGCAAGGTATTCGTCGTAAGTCATTTCTCTGTCGATGATTCCCTGAGGAGTCAGCTCGATAATTCTGTTACAGACTGTTGAAAGCATTTCGTGGTCATGAGAAGCCAATAAAATGTTCCCTTTGAAATTAGACAATGAGTTGTTCAACGTTGTGATACTTTCCAAGTCTAAGTGGTTGGTAGGTTCGTCTAATAAAAGAACGTTGGCTTTCTGAAGCATCATTCTACTGAACATACATCTCATTTTTTCACCTCCCGAAAGTACTTTACACGATTTTAAAGCTTCATCACCTGAGAAAAGCATTCTTCCCAAAAATCCTCTTACGAATTCTTCATGACGCTCTTCATCGTTTTTCGTGAATTGTCTTAACCAGTCAACCAGACTTAGATCTTCCTGGAAGAAATTGGTATTATCCAAAGGCATATGAGACTGCGTTGTCGTAACACCCCATGCCACAGTTCCTTTATCTGCTTCAACATTTCCTGCTAAAATTTCAAAAAATTCTGTAATAGCCAATGAATTCTTAGACAAAACAGCAACTTTATCTCCTTTTTTAAGATTTAAATCGATATTTGAAAATAATAATTCTCCGTCTTTTGTTTTTTCTAAACCTTTAACATCCAGGATCTGATCTCCCGCTTCTCTTTCCATTTCGAAAATGATTGCAGGATATCTTCTTGAAGAAGGTTTAATATCATCAATGTTCAGTTTATCGATCATTTTCTTTCTTGCAGTAGCCTGCTTAGCTTTAGCAACGTTAGAACTGAATCGTGCGATAAAATCCTGAAGTTCTTTTTTCTTTTCTTCCGCTTTTTTATTCGCCTGCGCTCTTTGTCTTGTCGCTAATTGTGAAGCCTGATACCAGAAAGAGTAGTTACCTGTGTAAAGATTTAATTTAGCATAATCCAAGTCACCGATGTGCGTACAAACGGTGTCTAAGAAGTGACGGTCGTGAGATACAACGATTACAGTGTTTTCATAATCTGCAAGGAAATCTTCCAGCCATGAAATGGTATCGATGTCAAGGTCGTTCGTAGGTTCATCCAGAATAAGAACATCCGGGTTTCCGAAAAGTGCCTGTGCAAGAAGGACTTTTACTTTATCCTTGTTTTCAAGCTCGCTCATCATTTGCCAGTGCATATCTTCCGTGATACCTACGTTTGAAAGCATGGTCTGGGCATCAGATTCTGCAGTCCATCCTCCCATTTCATCATAGATCACGCCTAGTTCACCAGCCTTGATTCCATCTTCATCAGAAAAGTCTTCTTTCGCATACAGCGCATCCATCTCTTCTTTTATCTCGAATAATTTTTTGTTACCTCTCAAAACAGCCTCCAGAACAGTATATTGATCATAAGCAAAGTGATCCTGCTCAAGAACTGACATTCTTTTTCCAGGTTCTAAAGATACGTGTCCTGTTGTCGGGTCCTGTTTTCCTGTTAATATTTTAAGGAATGTAGACTTTCCTGCACCATTTGCCCCGATAATCCCGTAGCAGTTTCCTTTCGTAAACATAATGTTTACCTCGTCAAAAAGAACTCTTTTCCCGAATTGTAAAGATAAGTTAGATACTGTTAACATATAGTTTTGTAAATTTGGCGCAAAAATACGAAAAGAATTTGGGTATTTCGTAATAATGTCATATTCAAGTTTTTAATGTAGGGTATTTTTTATATATTTAAGAAGAAATTTTTAAGATGAAGATTGAAAAAACAGTCAATATATTAAACAGAAGGGCCCGATTTGAGTATGAAATTCTTGAAGAATATGAGGCGGGAATGGTACTTACAGGTACGGAAATAAAATCTTTGCGCTCTTCAAAAGCTTCTATAGCAGAATCGTTCTGTCAGTTTATTGACGGGGAATTGTATATCATCAACATGATGATTGATGAGTATAAATTAGGCACGTTTTATAATCATAAAACAAAAAGGGAACGGAAATTGCTGTTGCACAAAAAAGAGCTGCAAAAGCTGGAAAAGAAATTAAAGGATGCAGGAAATACAGTTATACCTTTGAAATTATACATCAATGATAAAGGAAAAGCAAAGGTATTGATTGCGCTTGGAAGGGGTAAAAAACTCTTTGATAAAAGGGAGAGCATTAAAGATAGAGAAAATAAAAGAAACCTCGACAGAATATTAAAGAAAAGTTAAAAATCATCGGAAAAACTTTGTATATAAAGAAAAATTATATTTATTTTGCATTATCAATTATTTAATCATTTAATTCTATGAAAAATCTAAAATTAGGAATTTCAGCATTGGCGCTTACTGTCGCTTCTACTGTGTTCGCTCAGACTACCAACAATCCGTGGATGATCGGGGTTGGTGCTCATGCGGAAAACCATATGGCACAGAGAGAAAACTTCAGTAATACGTTCTCTGCTAATAATTTGACGAAGACAATGTTCAATATGAACAACTTCTCTATTACTCCGCCGTTATCCAAGCTTACTGTTGCTAGAAATATCGGTAAAGGTTTGGTTATTGACTGGCAAACTACTGTAGGTAACGTTGAAAACAAGAGATTTAACATGGGTAAAGAATTCATGTTGATGACTGGTCTTGGTTTCCAGGCTAAAGCTGCAGGTCTTTTATGGGATGAAGAATCTTGGTTCGATCCGTATTTAAGAGTAGGTGCCAACTACCTTAGACATGATTACACTTCTCTTACTTTCCCTAGAACTGATGCCAACGGAGCATGGATTGGAAACGGTGAGAATGGTAATGAAAATGGTAAAGCAAACCACTTTACAGTTGCTACAGGTGCTGGTATTAACTTCTGGTTAACTAAAAACTTCGGTTTAGGTATTCAGGGAGATTATGTTTCAACTCCGGGTGATAAAGCGAACTATGCTAACTTCTGGCAAGCTTCTGCTTCATTGAACTTCAGATTTGGTAACAGAGACAGAGATAAAGACGGTATCTTAGATAAAGACGATTTATGTCCTGATACTCCAGGTTTACCAGAATTCCAGGGATGTCCTGATACTGACGGTGACGGAGTTCCAGATAAAGACGATCAATGTCCAGACGTAGCTGGTCCGGTTGAAAACAACGGATGTCCTTGGCCAGATACAGACGGTGATGGTGTAATCGACAAAGATGATGCTTGTCCTACAGTTGCAGGCCCTGCTGAAAACAATGGTTGTCCTTGGCCAGATACAGATGGTGACGGTATCTTAGATAAAGATGATGCTTGTCCTACTGTTCCAGGTCTTCCGGAATACAACGGATGTCCTAAGCCTAAGAGTGTAACAGCTACTCAAGTTGAGCAAGAATTCAGAAATGTTTATTTCGATTTCAACAAAGCTACAATCAAAGCTGAATCAACTCCAGCATTAGACAGAGCTGCTAACTTAATTAAGCAAGACGGTGGTTACTATTTATTAGAAGGTCAAACTGATGCTAAAGGTTCTGAAGCTTACAACCTGAAATTATCTAGAGAAAGAGCTGCTGCAGTGGTTGCTGCTTTAGATGCAAGAGGTGTAGATGCTAACGCTCTTAAATCTGTAGGTGTTGGTAAAGCTAAAGCTACAGTTCCTGCTACGGCTTCTGACGCTGAAAGACAAGTTGACAGAAAAGTAGTAGTAAGAGCTATTGAAGATATGAACGAATGGAATGCAATGAAGAAGAAAGATTACGAAGATGCTCCAGTGAAAAAAGCTCCGGCTAAAAAAACTACTAAGAAAAAAGTAGTTAAAAAGAAAAAATAATTAAATTTTTCTAAATATAAGTACCTCCAGTTTTCTGGAGGTATTTTTTTTTCGTTCACTTTTAATTAATTTTGTTGAAAATTAAAAAATAAAATGGGAAGAGCATTTGAATATAGAAAAGCTTCTAAAATGGCCAGATGGGATAAAATGGCTAAAACTTTTTCTAAAATAGGTAAGGATATCGCATTAGCGGTAAAAGCCGGCGGTCCTGATCCTGAATCTAATCCTGCATTGAGAAGATGCATCCAGAATGCTAAAGGAGCCAATATGCCAAAAGATAATGTGGAAAGAGCAATCAAAAAGGCAAGTGGTGCAGATGCTGAAAATTATGAAGAAATTACTTATGAAGGATACGGACAGGGTGGTGTTGCATTTTTCATTGAATGTACGACCAACAATCCTACCAGAACTGTTGCCAATGTAAGAGCTGTATTCAATAAGTTTGACGGAAATCTTGGAAAAAACGGTGAGCTGGCTTTTATCTTTGACCGGAAAGGAATATTTTCAATCGATTTAGCACAGATCAAAATGGATTGGGATGATTTCGAAATGGAAATGATCGACGGAGGTGCAGAAGACGTAGAAAAAGATGAAGAAGAAGTACTGATAACCACTGCTTTTGAAGATTTCGGGTCTTTATCTCACAAGCTGGATGAATTAGGAATCGAAGCAAAAAGTGCAGAACTTCAAAGAATCCCTAACAATACCAAAGAAGTGAATGAAGAGCAGTTTAGAGCCAATATGAAAATGCTCGAGCGCTTCGAAGATGATGATGATGTACAGAACGTATATCACAATATGGAAGTTTCAGAAGAGATGATGAACAGTCTCTAATATTTGACGCTTTATCATATAAACCTCACAGGTTTTTAAAACCTGTGAGGTTTTTTATAATACTTAAAAATAATATAACATTCATATATAGTTAACTTTCAAGTAGTTTCTTTGCATAAAACTATGAAAAGAAACGTTGAATTAGTTGTCATATCGGATGTTCATTTGGGAACTTATGGATGTAAGGCTAAAGAATTACTGAGGTACCTTAATTCTATTCAGCCGAAAACACTGGTTTTGAACGGTGATATTATTGATATCTGGCAATTCAAAAAGTCTTACTTCCCTAAACCTCATTTGAAAGTAATCAAAAAGATTCTTTCATTTGCCACAAAAAATACCGATGTGTACTACATCACCGGAAATCACGATGAGATGTTCCGGAAGTTTACCGACTTCGAATTGGGTAAGCTTAAAGTCTGCAATAAAATCTGCTTAGATATTAACGATAAGAAAACATGGATCTTCCATGGCGATGTTTTTGATGCATCAGTACAGCATTCAAAATGGATTGCCAAGCTGGGAGGAAAAGGTTATGATTTACTAATCGTAATCAATAATGTTGTAAATTGGTTCTTAGAGAAAATGGGTAAGGAAAAATATTCATTCTCTAAAAAGATTAAGAATAATGTAAAAAAAGCCGTAAAATATATTGGTGATTTTGAATTAACAGCTTCGGAGCTGGCTATTGATAATCATTACGATTATGTAATCTGCGGGCATATTCATCAGCCACAGATACGTGAAGTAAGCAATAAAAAGGGAAGCTGTACGTATCTGAATTCAGGAGACTGGATTGAAAATTTATCTGCTCTGGAATATCATGATAAAGAATGGAAAATTTTTTACTACGAAGATCATAAACATTTGCTGAAAGACGAAGGGGTTGACGAAATCCAGGATATCAACAGTACAGAGCTTTTAAAAATAGTAACCAATTTCACAAAATGAAAATCTTATATGCATTTCAGGGAACCGGAAACGGTCATGTTGCCAGGGCACAGGAAATAGTTCCCATTCTGAAAAAATATGCTTCCGTAGAAACATTGATCAGTGGTCATCAATCCCAATTAAAGGCTGATTTTGACGTGAATTACCAACATAAAGGAATTTCCTTACTTTACAATAAAACAGGCGGCTTGTCCTATCGTAAAACATTTACGGATAACAGTTTTGTAGAAGCAATTAAAACCATTAATGAAATTGAGCTTTCAAAATATGATCTGATCATTAATGATTATGAACCGCTTACCGGCTGGGCATGTAAACTGAGAAAATATCCCATGATCGAATTAAGCCATCAGGCTTCCATGTTATTTAAGGAAACTCCAAAGCCTGAAAGAAAAGATTTTTTCGGAGAATTGGTACTGAAATATTATGTCCCAAGCGAAAGGAGAATAGGATTTCATTTTGAAAATTATCATCCTCAGATTAAAAAGCCGGTGATCAGGAAGAAAATAAGAAATCTCAATCCTGACAAAAAAGGTTTTTATCTGGTATATCTTCCTAGTTTCTCTGATCAGAATATTATTACTGTTTTAAAACAAATTCCTGTTGAATGGAAAGTTTTTTCCAAATATTCTAAGCTGCAGTTTAAAGAAAATAACGTTGAAGTCTTTCCTATTGACGAAATTCAATATTTAAAAAGTTTTGAAAACTGCGACGGAATTCTATGTAATGCCGGATTTGAAAGTCCTGCAGAAGCACTTTTTATGGATAAAAAATTATTTGTTATTCCTATTCATAATCAATATGAGCAGGAATGTAATGCCTGTGCATTGGATAAAATGGGGATCCCAAATTCCAAATTTCTAAAACCGGAAGAAATACAAAAATGGGTCGATTCAGACCAGCACCTTAAAGTTGACTATCCGGATGATATTGAAGAAATTCTGGTAAAGGAAGTATTAGCGCTGTAAAAACACATCGCTCACATCATTCATTCTCATCATAACAGATCTAGCGTAAGAACAGTGAGGATAAACTTTCCAATTGTTTTCTCTCGCAAATTTTATGGCTTCTTCCACGAGATATTTTCCCATTCCTCGACCTTCAAATTCAGGATGTACCAGGACAAAAGAAATAATTAATTTATTTTCTTCAGGAAAAATAGTGTATGTTAACCTACCGACTTCTTTTACTTCGTTATTTAAAGTGATTACACCGCCATTTCCGGATTTATTATTTTCAAATTTCATATCATAAGTTTTAATGACTATAAAACTACAAAAACCACACCGAGGAGAATTAAGAAGTGAATTGTTAATGCTGAACTAGCTTTGCTGTTAATTTTTAACTGTTCGAAAAATTACGGCTCATTTTACAATTATTTATTAAAAGAATCACAACTGACCAGCGCAGCGAAATTGACAATTCAACTTAATTATCTCTCCCCGTATAATAATTATAATCCTTAATAATGACACCTATGAATTGCCTTTCCGTCATTTTTGTAGGATCAATTTCCAGTTTTAAAATGCTTTTGATTTTGTCTGAAAGCTTGCTGATAATCTGCCGGTCATCCACTCTTAATGCCTTTAAGTAATTATCTTTTATGATTCGCATGTCATTATCACTTAACGCAATGACCTGAGGAAATGTCGGGATATAATCTTCTTTAATGTTTTCCAGGATGGTATGAGAAATATTAATATTATTCTTCAAAGAAATAACTGCCGTTCCGGAAGCAATATCCCCCAAACGCTGGTTGTTTTTGGAGATAATCATAGAAACGAGTCCAACTACTCCTACAAACAAGGTGTCAATAATCCTGAAAACCCACCGGATGAGATAATCGCCAAAGCTTGCCTGATAGCCGTCGATCTTTACGACCCGGATCTTCATAACTTTTTTTCCCGGCGTCTGGCCTTCCATAAGACTTTCAAGAACAACAGGATAAACTACCGTTGGAAAAAGCAAAATAATATAGACTGCCATCACCGACCACTGATCCATTCCGGAAAGAATATAACCGAGATCGAGAATATTGAAAAACGTGTAAAAGACAGCAATGGCGTATGCTATTTTTATCACAAAATCAATAATGAACGCGATCATCCGGTCTCCAACACTGGCGACGTTGAAATTAATATTTACATTTTGTGAAGTATTAATCGCAATTTGAGACATAATTTTTATTATTTTAGCCTTACAGTTATGAGAGAAGTTTATTTCATTAAACAAAATAAAGAAAAATGGTTGGGAATCGAACAGGTTATCCAGGGGAAAATTAAAAAAAATCCTGATGACTTGTCATCGCTGTACATTAATCTTATTAATGATCTTTCCTTTGCACAGACCTATTACCCGAAAAGCAACACTACAGTCTATCTGAATCATCTGTCTTCACAGATCTTTCAGAAAATTTACAAGACAAAAAGAGTTGAAGAAAACCGTTTGCTGTATTTTTTCAAGACCGAAGTTCCTTTGCTGGTTTATCAGTACCGAAAATATTTAGGTTATGCGTTTTTGTTCTTTACTTTATTTACGTTAATTGGAGTGCTTTCTGCCATTTATGATAAAGATTTTGTCAATATTATTTTGGGAGAAGGTTATGTCAACCAGACGATTGAAAATATAAAATCAGGAAATGCAGTTGGCGTTTACCAAAGCGGATCTACATGGGGAAGTACCATCGGGATTATATTCAATAACATCGGAGTAGGTGCAAAGCTTTATATTTATGGGATTTTCGGAGGTGTGGGAACATTGTGGGCGTTCTTATCTAACAGCATAATGCTTGGTGCATTCCAATACTTTTTTTATGATTACGGGGCATTGCAGGACAGCGCAAGGGGAATCTGGCTTCATGGTGTTTTTGAAATATTTTCTATGGTGGTAGAGGCGATGTGCGGATTGATCCTTGGGGCTTCTATTTTATTTCCGCGTACATTTTCAAGATTTAACTCTTTTAAAAATGGATTTAAAGATTCATTTAAAATTTTTTTAAGCACCGTGCCATTCACCATCTGTGCCGGAATTATCGAAGGATATGTTACAAGACATGCCCTGAAAATGCCTTTGTTTTTAAACTTAATTATTATCTTCGGATCATTATTTCTGATAGGATTTTATTATTGTATATATCCTTCTATAGTCAACAGAAAAACTAATACCCAAATCCATGATGCAGTTTTATAAAAAGAGAGATTTTGGAACTTTTATAACAGATAGTTTCGCATTTTTCAAATTATACGGGAAAAATTATTTTAAAAATTTTTTACTCCTCAACGGGTTACTGTTGATTCTTATGGTCGTTGTCATAGTTTTCGGCTACAAAGAATTCTTCGGAGTGATTCTCGGATCCAATATCAGCGGACAGAGCTATTATTTTGAGCAGTTTTTCAATGATAATCTCGGATTATTTATTATTTCCGGAATATTGCTTTTTATACTTTCTACAGCGCTGATCACCATTAATTTCCTGTTTCCTGTTTTTTACATGAAAAGAATTGCAGAAGGAAAAACCGATATTAAAGCAGATGACATCTTGAGCGATTTCAAGTCGAACAGAAAGAAAGTTTTCGCAACTTATTTCGGGCTTACTTTTCTGGTGCTGCCGGGTGCCACCATTATTTTTGGAATTTCATATATTCTTATTTTTATTATCATAGGGCTTGTGCTGATGTTGTTTGTGGGGCCAACGTTATTTAATATTATTACATTTCTGTGCTACGATTATTTTAATGGGAAAAGAGGTTTTTTTGAATCACTAAGCTATGCGATTCGCTCGCAGTTCTCTTATGCGAACGGAAGAGAAAAGTCGCCGTACTGGAAATACTGGGCGGCAACGCTTATTATGGCGATCTTGTTTTATATTGTGAGCATATTCTTCTCATCCATTCCGATGATTATGTTTTTTATAAAACTCTCGACCACAGCTCCCGATGCACAGTTTGAGCGTGATCCATTTACGGGAAGCTTTGGTATATTATTTTTTCTTATATATGGTATTTCTTCGGTTATCTCAACCTTGCTGATGAATGTACTGTATATCAATTCGGGGTTAATGTATTATGACAGCCGCACCGATCTCCATCAGAAAATGGAAATGGCAGAAATAGACACCATCGGAATTAATGAATAAGTTTTTTTTCATTTCACTGATTTTTATCTCTGCGGGGCATATAGAGGCGCAGACACAGGATGATCCGCCGCCGCCGGTTGCGGAAGTCTATGTTGATTCTCTGAATACAGGGCACTACAAAAATATGTACCGTGCCGATTCTGTTTTACTGCAGAAACCGGTTACAGAGAATACCATTTATCCTAAAAAATTTAAAGAAAATATTCAATCCAGGTACAAAGGGAAAGATTTTGATTATACAACGGTAAAACCGAGAATGTCTTTGTGGCAAAAGCTCATGGCAAAAATAGGAAAGATACTGAACAGCATTTTTGGTGAGACTATTTTCACAAAGTCCGGCAATATTGCAGGAATTCTCATGCGTTTATTTGCGATTCTTCTGGTTGGTTTTCTGCTTTATTTTATCATTAAATATCTCATCGGTAAAGACGGAAACTTCCTGTTTGGAAAGAAAAATAAGAAAGTTACGATCAAGGATGAGGAGCTGCATGAAAATATCCACGAAATCAATTTTCCTGAAAGCATCCTGAAATTTGAAAAATCCGGTGATTTCCGTTCTGCGGTACGTTACCAGTTTCTATTTGTATTAAAAAAATTAAGTGATAAAAAACTTATCACCTGGAATCCCGAAAAAACCAATAAGGATTATGTCGCAGAATTGAAAGCCGCACATCTTAAAGATGAATTTTTTAATCTGTCATACATTTTTGATTATGTGTGGTATGGTGAATTCAATATTTCTGAGGAAAGCTATCAGAAATTTAAAATCCAGTATCAATCATTTAAACCGTAATTTTTGCCATGAATAAGACTTTCAAAATATATGCTGTAATTTTCATCGTTGTGATGATTATTCTGGCGTTATTTGAAGTGAACAAGACAGAAAGTACGGACTGGAGAAAAAATTTTGATGTCAATCAGAAGTCACCTTTCGGATTGTTTGTTTTTAATAATGAAATAAATACACTTTTTAAAAACAACGTTAAAAAAGTTAATCAGACACCGTATGATTATTACCAGGTTGATAAAAAAGCTCATAATATTCTCGTTATAGAGGAAGAAATAGACAAGCAGTCCTGGAATAAAATCCTTGATCAGGTTTCGGACGGATCGGATGCGATGCTTATCATGAGTGAAATGCCAAAAGAGATCTCAGACAGCATAGGCTTTTATGATTCGCAAATTTCTTTTGAAGACGAAAATGTTTTAAAGCTTACAGATAAAAAATATCAGAACGATTTTATTCATCTGGATAAATTTCCTTCCGGAAGAGGTTTTACATTCATAAGGCCGGGCGTTGAAATTTTAGGAAAAACCGTTGAGAAAAATAATTCTGATCAGGCTAATTTTATTAAGATTAAATTTGGAAATGGAAATATTTATGTTCATTGCGAACCGCTTTTTATTACCAATTATTATCTTTTAAAACGTGGAAATGTAAAATATGCACAAGATGTTTTTTCATACCTGAAAGACCGGGAAACGATATGGTTTGTAGAAAATGATGCACAAGTTTCGAAGTTTTTTCTAAGGTTTATCCTTTCGCATCCGGCACTGAAGTATGCATGGTGGGTCTTATTGGGCGGTCTTGTTCTTTTTATTTTCTTTAATGCAAAAAGAAAGCAACGCATTGTGCCTATTATAGAACCGTTAAAAAATACATCGGTCGATTTTGTGAAAAGCATCGGAAATCTGTATCTGCAGGAAGGTGACTTCCATGATATGATGGCCAAAAAAGCCCAGTATTTTCTGAATAAAGTCAGGATGGATCTTTTGATTGACACCCAGCATCTTGATGAGGAATTTGCGAAAAAGCTTCATCTTAAAACCGGAAAGCCAATGGAAATGATCACAGAAGCCATACATCTGATCAGAAAGGCACAGGATCCGTATGCACAGGTAATGAAAGAAGATCTTGCAAAAATGAATAAATTGCTTGACGAAATAATTTAAAATGTAATAATATAACAATTTAACAATGTAACCATGTGAGGGAAAGTCCGGTTTAAAATTGGTAAACTGTTACATTGATACATTGTTTAAATTAAAAAATTATATGATATGGAAAACTTAGAAAACCCAAATACAGAAGACCAGAGCGGAATATATCTTGATAAAAAAGAAGAGCAGTTCCAGTCGAGAATAGACATGATTGAGCTTCGTGCCAGTCTGGATAAAGTAAAATCCGAAATAGGTAAAGTGATTGTAGGGCAGGAGAGTATGATAGATCATCTTTTAGCGGCACTATTATCAAACGGGCATGTTCTTATTGAGGGCGTTCCGGGAGTGGCAAAGACAATTACTGCAAAATTGCTTTCAAAAACCATTGATGTAGACTTTAGCAGAATTCAGTTTACGCCGGATCTTATGCCTTCCGATATTTTGGGAACTTCTGTTTTTAACGTAAAAAATTCAGAATTTGAGTTTAAAAAGGGTCCTATTTTCTCAAATTTTATTCTGATCGATGAGATCAACAGATCTCCTGCAAAAACACAGGCTGCATTATTTGAGGTAATGGAAGAAAGGCAGATTACCATGGATGGCATCCGTTACACGATGGAAGAGCCTTTCCTGGTCGTTGCTACACAGAATCCTATTGAGCACGAAGGTACATACAGACTTCCTGAAGCTCAGTTGGATCGTTTTCTGTTTAAAATAAATGTCGGCTATCCCGATTTGGCGCAGGAAATTTCAATCATTAAAAATCAGCACGAAAGTAAAAATGAAGATAAGACTGAGGTTGTAAACAGCGTCATCACGGCACAACAGTTAAAAAATTATCAGCAGCTGGTAAAAGAAATCATTGTAGAAGCCCATCTGATGGAATATATTGCCAAGATTATTGTGAATACCAGGGAAAACCAATTCCTTTATTTGGGAGCTTCTCCGCGGGCGAGTCTGGCTTTATTAACCGCTTCCAAAGCTTTTGCTGCATTAAGAGGAAGAGATTTTGTAACTCCCGAAGACATCAAAGAAGCAAGCTATGCGGTTTTAAGACACAGAGTAATCGTATCGCCTGAAAGAGAAATGGAAGGCCTTACCGCCGATGAAATCATCAGACAAATTTTAGAAGGAATAGAAATTCCGAGATAGATAACCGAATTAACAGCTACCTGAAAAACTACCATCCGAAAAAATGAAAAACTTATACATTAATACCCGCTTTTTCTATACGCTCATCGTAGTGGGAGTACTGTATGTCTTTGCGTTTTTCTTTCCGTTTATGATGTGGGCAGCACACATCGTTTTGCTGTTGTGTTTTTTGGGAGCAATGGTGGATTTTCTCTTTGTTTTTAATCGAAATAAAGGAATTTCAGCACAGCGAATTTTACCCGAAAAACTATCAAACGGTGATGAAAATCCTGTAAAAATCGATATTAAAAACAATTACGACTTTAAGATTAATGTTAAAGTGATCGATGAAATTCCGTTTCAGTTTCAGAAGCGTGATTTCCTGATTGAAAAACAGATTGCTCCTGGAAGAAATGTTTTTTTTCAATATATTCTTGAACCGAAAGAACGTGGAGAATATAATTTCGGAAGTCTGAATATTTACGTTTCTTCGCCTTTTGGTTTTGTTTCGAAAAGATTTAATTTTCAGAAAGATGCTAATTTACCGTCTTATCCTTCTTTCATTCACCTGAGAAAATACGAGCTGATGGCTATTCAGAGTGAGTTTTTATTGGGTGGAATTAAGAAAATAAGAAAGCTGGGACATACCATGGAATTTGAGCAGATCAAAGAATATGTTCCCGGTGATGATATCAGGACGATCAACTGGAAAGCGACTTCCAAAACGAACCGACTGATGGTTAATCAGTTTCAGGATGAAAAATCCCAGCGGATATTTATGTTGATCGATACCGGAAGGACGATGAAAATGCCTTTCAAAGGATTAAGTCTGTTGGATTACTCCATCAATGCGACAATGGCTTTATCTCACATTATTTTGAAGAAAGGCGACCGCGCAGGAATGATGACATTCTCTAAAAAAACGGAAAATAAAATTGCTGCCGAAAATAAATCGGGACAGCTGAGAAAAATATCAGAAGCGCTCTATAATATCAAAACAGATTTTTTTGAAAGTGATTTTAATCGGTTATATCAGGACGTAAAATATTCATTGAATCAAAGAAGCTTAATTTTACTCTTTACCAATTTTGAAACGCTTGACGGGCTGAGCCGGCAGCTGAAATATCTTCGCGGAATTGCCAAAAACCATTTGCTGGTGGTAGTTTTCTTTAAAAATTCAGAGCTGCAGACATTAATCCACAAAAATCCTGAAAGCATGCAGGAAATTTATGATGAAATTATCGCCGAAAAATTTGAGTTTGAAAAAAAACTGATCATTCAGGAGCTCCGAAAATACGGAATTTATACTGTTTATACATTGCCGGAAAATTTAAATATCGATGTTATCAATAAATATCTGGAGATCAAAGCCAGAGGAATTTTATAATTTTGCAATAAGCAATAAGCAATAAGCAATAAGCAATAAGCAATAAGCAATAATGAAAATAACACTTAACAGAATCAATGATGATTTTTTGTTTGAATGCACCAATTCTCAGGGAAATTCAATTCTTTTAGATAATACAACCCAGCCTGGAGCTAAAGGCGTTTCCCCTATGGAAAGTGTCCTGATGGCAGTTGCCGGCTGTAGCGGAATCGATATGGTTTCTATTCTGAAAAAACAAAGACAGGAAATTACTGATTTTAAAGCAGAAGTTGAAGGAGAAAGAATCCCGGTGGACGATGCCAAGCCTTTTAAATCAATCAAAGTGAAGTTCCTTCTTGAAGGAAATATGGATCCTAAAAAGGCATTAAAAGCTGCCCAGCTCTCTTTTGAAAAATACTGTTCTGTTTCCAAAACACTGGAACCTAAAGTGGAAATCGGATATGAGGTTTTCGTCAACGGGAAAATTATTCAGCCTTAATTATTAAAAATTATAGAAAATAAAACGCAGATAAAAAAGAATTTTTTTATCTGCGTTTTCAGTATGAATGTGTAAAATGTTACTTTTTAATGGTCTTCATGCTTTTTAATGAGCCATCTTTCATGGTTAAAGTCAGGATATACATTCCGGATTTTATTCCTCCTAAAAATACTGATGAAGAAGGATTCTCAATAGTTTTCACCACAACTCCTGAAAGGTCAGTGATTACAGCCTTTTTCACATTTTCTGCCTTCTCAATATATAAAGTATCTGCAAATGGATTCGGATAAGCAATTCTTTCTTTTGCTGTTGCTGTTACCTCGTTTGTTGCCAGAGATAGCGGCTCTAAAGTAACCGTTACGGTAAGCGTATTGTTGTCAACTTTGTTATAATCTGCATTACAGTCTGATCCTCCATAGGTTCTCCACGCTCTAAGCTCAAAGTTTACAGTGCCTGTAAGATCATTCGCAAGTGTAAGCCCGGTTCTGTTATAAGAATAGGTACCTGTAGATGACCCTGATCCGGATGCCACTGAAGCTTCAGTAGTATTGTTTGTAGTACAAACCAATAAACTTCTTTGCTCAGCCATCCATCCGTTGGAAACGGTAGACATCTTGTAAGAAACTGCTGTAGACTTTATTTTAAATCCTGCCGGAACATTGATGCTTAATCCTCCTGCACAATTTGTGGTGGAAGATGTTGTAACTCCCGAATTATTATATTGAGTATTGATATCTCCCAACGTATATACTGAGCTTACCTGGCCCGGCGTAAATTCTTTCATTTTCCAGAAGCTTTGAGAAGAACCTCCGCAATTGGATCTTATCCAGAAATAATAAGTCTGCCCCGTAGTAAGCTGGTTAAGCGTTACCGAAGTGCCTGAAGTCACTTCTCCGGTAGGTGTTGTAGTTGCAGTAGGCGCAGTAGGAGAGGTACTGTAGTAATATTGATATCCTGAAGCCGGAGCATTTGCCGGTGCTGTCCAGCTGATTGTCGCCTCTGTAGGGGTGGTAGTAGATGTGATATTGGTAGGGGTAGCACATGCATTATAAGCATCTGCCGAAAAAGCAAAAATGTTAGGAATTCCTCCTGTTCCTACTTTTGTTACCGTTATACTTTGTACGCTCTTTGATTGATTCGCTGTACTGATTGGCAAAGGAATCTGATATAGTCTTGGGTTGCTTCCTGAGCCTGATTCGAGATTGTCATTGGAAATATTAATTCTTCCGATTCCCTGGATTGCATAGCTGCTTCCTCCGTACCAGTCGGAAATATTGATCCCTGAAAAGGTCTCTGAAGTGTTATCTGTAAAATTAACGTCTACATCCACCGTGCAGCTTCCACTTCCTCCTGTAGCAAGCATATAGACTGTAAGAGCCTGAAGCGGACTTGAAAATACTAATGTACCGTTATCATTGGCCGCTGCCAGTCTCAAACTGTTATTTGAACTATATGGAGCCATCTGATAAGACAGGCCTGGTGTTGAAGATACTACAGAATTAATAATACCATTTGTAGGAAGACCGTAAGTAAGCGGTGTACTTGCGGCGGTTAATTGGAAATCCCGTGAGATAAAAGCATAGCTCACACCATCAACATCATTATTAGTTGAAGAGGCCGAAGGCCCAACACCGTTAGCAATGACATCAGCATTGAAACCACTTTGAACAGCCATTGGCTGATATTCCTGAGCGTAAAGTTGATGAGTGCATACAGCTGATAGAACTACAGCCGTAAGAGATAGTAATTTTCCTTTCATAAGAAATTGTTATTAAATTTATTTTGCTAATATAGATATTATAATGCTAAAAAATTAATTTAAATAAAAAATTATTGAAAAATTTATATGAATTATTGATTAATAATGGTTTTATATCAATAATTGATAGATTTTAACTATTTATTTTTATTTTTCTTATTGAAGGAATTTATGTTATGTGGTATATTGGAAAAAAAAATCCGTCTTACAACTAGTGAAAAACGGATTTTTTAATGATTTTTCTCAGCTTCTTATCTGAAAATCGTTTTGTATAAAGGATTCTCAGTCCACGTCATTAGCAGTGAGACTAACTCAGTATACTTTTTGCTTAATTCTTAAAATGTCATTCTGGGTTTCAGCAGCTTTGCAACTGTTGCAGTCCATCCTGTCTGGTGAGATGCTCCGATTCCCCGGCCATTGTCACCATGAAAATATTCGAAGAAGGTAATGTAATCCTTAAAGTTTTCATCATAATTAAATTTTGCATTACCACCATTAAAAGCTCTTTGGCCAACCTCATCTTTCAGGAAAATAGAGCATAATCTGTTGCTGATGTTTTGTGCGACCTCATCAAGATTCTTCTTGTCCCCGCTACCGGTCGGAAGCTCAACTTTCAGGCTGTTTCCGTAATAAAAATGAAATCTCTGCAGGCTTTCAACAATCAGGAAATTGATCGGGAACCAGATTGGCCCTCTCCAGTTACTGTTCCCTCCAAACATGCGGCTGTCACTTTCCCCGGGTGTGTAGTACACAACATTTTCTGTTCCGTGAACTGAAAATATAAATGGATTTTCTTCGTACACTTTAGACATCGCACGGATTCCATAATCGCTTAAGAACTCTTTCTCATCGAGCATACGGCTCAAAACCTTGGTTAGTCTTGTCTTACGGAGAATGCTCATCAGGTGCTTTCTTCCCTGACCTTCCTCTTCCCAGTGTGAAACCAGTTTGGTAAGCTCAGGTTTATTTTTTAATACCCAGTCCATTCTCTCCACGAAATTCGGCATTTTGTCGAGGAGGTGATGATCTATAATTTCCACGGCAAACATTGGGATAAGCCCTACAATACTTCTGAGTTTTAGTGAAACACTGTCTCCATTTCCCAGTTGAAGAACATCATAGAAAAAGCCGTCCTCTTCATTCCACAGGCCTTTTGTGCCTTCTCCCAGATTCTCCATGGCTTCTGCAATATAAAGATAGTGCTCGAAAAATTTGATCGCCATATCTTCATACACCTGGTAATACTGAGCCAGTTCCATCGCAATACGCATCATATTCAATGCGTACATTGCCATCCAGCTGGTACCGTCGGCCTGTTCCAAATGCTGTCCGTCTTTCAGGATCATATTCCTGTCAAAAGCTCCGATGTTATCAAGCCCCAGGAATCCTCCACCGAAGATATTCTTGCCGTTTTTATCTTTTCGGTTGACCCACCATGTGAAATTTAAAAGCAGTTTCTGAAAAACTTTTTCTAAAAATAAAAGATCGGGCTTGCCATTCTGCTTCTCATCAATCTTAAAAACCCGGAAGCATGACCACGCATGTACCGGAGGATTTACGTCGCTGAGGTTCCATTCGTAAGCAGGAAGCTGTCCGTTGGGATGCATATACCATTCTTTGGTAAGTAAAAGAAGCTGCCCTTTTGCAAATTCAGCATCAATAATCGCGTACGGAACACAATGAAATGCAAGATCCCAGGTTGCATACCAGGGGTACTCCCATTTGTCGGGCATTGAAATAATGTCCTTGTTATGGAGGTGATTCCACTCAGTATTTCTTACATAGTTATTAAAATCTCTGGGTGCCTCAAAGTTTGGATCACCTTTGAGCCATTTTCCTACATTATAGTGATAAAACTGCTTATTCCAAAGCAACCCGGCAAATGCCTGTCTTTGTACATTTCTTTCATCTTCATTTACCACATCATTCTGAATCTCATCATAAAATTCATCGGCCTCGGCAATTCTGGTGCTGAAAATTTCATCAAAATTCCTAAACGGATCATCCAGTTCATCAGGAGAAAGACGAAAATCAAAGGATTTCGATTTTCCTGCTTCAATAATTTCATCTAAAAGAAAAGATGCCTTAGTTCCAATTTTCTCAGGATTTACCGTGTTGCTTCCGTAAATGATATAATCATTGATACCATCCTTGAAATACGTATTTCCGGGATATGGGGCACCATAAAGTTTTGGAGTATTCGTCTCATTTTCGCAGAAAACACTTTCCGCACGAGTATTTCGTGAATAAAACTTTTTGATGGAAATACTGTCGTGGTCGATATCGATACAGCCATCTTTTGATGCGCTGGTTTGTCCTTTATAAGCGTTATATCCCCATTTCCAATTGTTTCGGAACCAGATTGTGGGTGCTACGACAATTGGTGCATCGGCACCGCTTCTGTTAAAAACGGTGACACGCACTAAAAAGTCGTTATGATCGGCTTTGGCATATTCAATGAAAATATCAAAATATTCATCTTTATCAAAAATCCCGGTATCGAAAATTTCGTATTCACGTTCTTTTTTGCTTCTTCTGGCATTTTCAGCACGGATATCATCATAAGGAAAAGCATTGATGGGATATTTGTACAGCATTTTCATGTAGCTGTGGGTAGGCGTGTTGTCCAGGTAATAAAAAATCTCTTTGATGTCTTCACCGTGATTTCCCTGCGGATTGCTCAGCCCGAAAAAACGCTCTTTTACCATCTTATCTTTCTTATTCCAGAACGAAAGGGCAAAACAGAAAAGCTGCTTTGCATCAGAGATTCCGGCGATTCCTTCTTCTCCCCAGCGGTAGGCATAGCTTTCGGCGTTATTATGATTGGCAAAATTCCACGCGTCGCCGTTGGGACTGTAGTCTTCCCGTACGTTTCCCCACTGCCGGTTACTTACATAAGGGCCCCAGTTTTTCCAGTCTGTATCTTGTAATCTTTGTTTTTCAGCAATCATATTTCGTCACTTTTCATTACGAAGTTAGTTTTTTTGGTAAAAAATTCCAACTTCACAAATTTGAATTTAATATATTATTTTCCTGCAAACAGCCTGCCGATAGACGTTTGTGATATTAAATTAA
This sequence comes from Chryseobacterium sp. 27AL, assembly GCF_057815395.1. Taxonomy (NCBI): domain Bacteria; kingdom Pseudomonadati; phylum Bacteroidota; class Flavobacteriia; order Flavobacteriales; family Weeksellaceae; genus Chryseobacterium; species Chryseobacterium sp. 27AL. The sequence goes on from NZ_JBYRIW010000004.1 coordinate 90,445, forward strand.
ATTTATATAAAATTTTAAAAGAAAAGTTTTATCTTTGCACCATTCGTTCATTCAAATATTGAAAATGTTATCAAGAAAGGTTGAGGGATTAGACCCGATGAAACCTTAGCAACCCTTCGCAAAAGCGGAGAAGGTGCTACGTTCTACCAAAATTATTTGGACAGATAACTTACTGAAGTTCTTTCAGCCATTCCTGTGGCATTTTCAATTGTATTAAAGTAATAGAATTGAGAGCAGAACTAAAACATATTAATTTTTCGTATCGTACAAATTCTGGCAAGGAATACCATATCCCGTTGAGCTATCAGCTTTTCGGGAAAGAGCTGTTTTCCGCTCCTGTTATTCTTGTAAATCATGCATTAACAGGCAATTCGGATGTTTCGGGAGCAAAAGGATGGTGGAAACAGCTGATTGGTGACGATCAGGTGATTGATACCAGAAAATACACCATTTTATGTTTCAATATTCCAGGAAACGGTTACGATGATTTTTTTATTGATGAGTATGAAGATTTTACAGTTTCAGATATTGCGAATATATTTCTGCATGGCCTTGAAATTTTAAATATAAAAACGTTACATGCCATTATCGGAGGCTCTTTGGGAGGAAGCATCGGCTGGGAAATGCTGATTAAAAATCCGGCTCTTTGCGAAATCTTCATTCCTGTTGCATGCGACCATAAAACCCATGACTGGCTTCACGCGCAATGTCTGGTGCAGAAATTTTTATTAAGTCAAAATGATCAGCCTCTACAGAAAGCCAGAATCCATGCGATGTTGTGTTATCGGACACCGGAATCATTAAATAACAGATTCCAGAACAAATACAATCAGGAAAAAAAGAGGTTTGAGTCGGAAGATTGGCTCATTTATCACGGGAAAGCATTAAACGAAAGATTTAGTTTAAAATCGTATCAGCTGATGAATCATTTGCTGATGAACATTAATGTTGATAAAAATGATTTAGAAAAAATTCAGGCCCGAATGCACATGATCTCCGTTGATACAGATTTGTTTTTTCCGGCTTCCGAAATCAGGAGTTGCTACGAAAAGCTTAAAGAGAAAAAAGATAATGTTTTTTATCACGAGATCACCTCAATTCATGGGCACGACGCCTTCTTAATGGAATACGAACAATTAAATACTATCATTAAAAATATTTTGTAGAAGATGAAGAATGTAAACGAAATAAAATTTTTAAAAAACAGATCAATCATCAAATTTGAAGGAGAGGATTTCTTAGGTGAAATCGGGATTGACGGACGCATTTTCAAAGCGCTGACCTTGGCGCGAATCAGTGTTGGGGTAATTTCCCAGCAGGCTATCGAAAACGGAATTTCCATTCTTGTTCAGGAAAGCGATTCTGAAAAAGCGGTGAATTGTCTGATTGACGAATTTGAAGCAGAAAGAAAATCGGGAAAAGTTTCCCAGATTTACAGCATAAATAATGTGTCGGTGATAGGTTTTGTGGCAGAAGATTTAAATAAAGTATTGGCCGAGCTGGCAAGAAATAATGTTTTCCCATTACTTTTAAATCAGATTGCAGCCGAAAAAAGAGTAAATATCGTTGTCACTTCTTCTCAGGACGAAAAAGCAAAAAATATCATCGAATCTGAAATTTCTAAAAAGCCAAAAACAGTACACTTAGCTATTATTGGCCATGGAAATGTTGGAAAAACACTGATTGAGCAGGTTTTGGAATCTTCGGAAGAAATCAAAAGACGTAAAAAAATAGATCTGAAAGTCGTAGCAGTCGCCAATTCAAAGAAAATTGCTTTTAATAAAAAGGGTTTTGACGGCAATTGGAATGATGAAATTGCAACGGCGGAAATCCCTTCCAATGTTGAGGAACTTATCAATTTTTCGAAAAATAATCAATTGGAAAATCTTATTGTGGTAGATAATACAGCCAGTAAGGATTTTGTTAAAAATTATCATGCTTTAGCAGAAAACGGTTTTGATCTGGTTTCTTCCAATAAAATTTTCAACACACTTCCTATCGAAGAATACCGTAAACTAAGATATACGTTGAACAAAAATAACAGGCGTTATCTTTATGAAACCAATGTTGGTGCCGGTTTACCATTAATTGATACCATAAAACTATTACATCTTTCAGGGGAAAACATCACAAGAATTAAAGGTGTTTTCTCAGGGACTTTGAGCTATGTTTTCAATAATTTTTCATTGAGAGATGATCATTTTTCAACCATCATCAACGAAGCACTGGAAAAAGGTTATACCGAACCGGATCCGCGAGAAGATTTATCCGGAAATGATGTGGCAAGAAAGTTATTGATTTTAGCTAGAGAACTGGATTTAATCAATGAATTTGAAGATATCAATATTCAGAATTTAGTTCCTGAAAATCTGCTTTCGGTTTCAAAATCAGAATTCCTTTCAAGACTGGAAGAACTGGACGAAGAATATCAAAAAATAAAAGAAAACCAAGAACCGGGACATGTATTAAGATACGTCGGAGACCTGCATGGAGATCTACAGAAAGATAAAGGTGAATTAGATGTGAATTTAATTTCCGTTCCTGCAAGTTCAGCATTAGGACAATTAAAAGGCTCCGATTCGATCTTCGAGATTTATACAGAGAGTTATGGAGAACATCCGATTGTGATCATGGGGGCCGGGGCCGGGGCAAAAGTGACTGCAAGAGGAGTTTTCGGGGATATTTTAAGAGTAAGTGAAACAAAGTAATTAATGTAACAATATAACAATGTAGTAGTTACCGATATCTAACTTTTGCCCTTCTGAACGAAGTGAAGAATCTCATTGATACACTGCTACATTGGTAAATTAAACAATATGGAAAACGAAAATTTTGAAACCTTTGCCATAAGAACCCAAACAGAAAGAACCCAGTTTGATGAGCATTCAACGCCGCTTTTTCTCACTTCCAGCTTCGTTTTTGAAGATGCGGAAGACATGAGGGCAAGTTTTGCGGAAGAAAAATCAAAAAACTTATACAGCCGATTTTCAAATCCGAATGTAACTGAATTTACCGATAAAATTGTCAAGATGGAAGGAGCAGAAGCAGGATATGCTTTCGCAACGGGAATGGCAGCGATTTATTCAACGTTTGCGACTTTGTTAAATGCGGGCGACCATATCGTAAGTTGTCAGTCAGTTTTCGGATCTACACACACCTTATTCACAAAGTATTTCCCTAAATGGAATATTGAAACAACTTATTTCAAAGCGGAAGACGCGAAGAATATAGAAAAGTATATTCAACCCAATACAAAAATTTTATATCTGGAAACACCGACAAATCCTGCAATTGAGGTGTTGGATTTGGAATTTTTCGGAAAAATTGCAAAAAAGCACAATTTAATTTTTATTGTGGATAACTGTTTTGCAACACCTTATTTACAGCAACCGATAAAATATGGAGCAGATATCGTGGTGCATTCTGCAACCAAATTGATCGATGGTCAGGGTCGAGTTTTGGGTGGAGTAGCCGTTGGAAGAGAAGATTTGATTCGTGAAATTTACCTTTTCGCAAGAAATACAGGACCCGCTATGTCCCCATTTAATGCCTGGGTTTTATCGAAAAGCCTGGAAACACTGGCAATCCGGGTTGAAAGACATTGTGAAAATGCATTAAAAGTAGCTGAGTTTTTAGAAAGTCATCCGAATGTGAAATTGGTGAAATATCCTTTCCTGAAATCCCATCCGGGTTATGAAATTGCCAAAAAGCAGATGAAATTAGGAGGAAATATCGTCGCATTTGAAATCAAAGGTGGCATTGAGGGTGGCAGAAACTTTTTAAATAATATTAAAATGTGCTCACTTTCTGCAAACCTTGGTGATACCAGAACAATTGTTACGCATCCGGCCTCTACAACACATTCTAAATTGACGGATGAAGAAAGAAATCAAGTAGGAATTACGGCAGGTTTGGTTCGTTGCTCGGTTGGTCTGGAACATGTGGATGATATTATTGCGGATTTGAAACAGGCATTGGGATAATAACGAACCCGAAGGGTTCAACAATAATAGCCGTAGGTGAAACCTATGGAAAAAAAATATAAAATGAAAAATTCAGAACAATTATACAAAGCATTATCCGAAAGGATTTTAATTCTTGACGGGGCCATGGGAACGATGCTTCAGCGGTACAAATTTGAAGAAGAAGACTATCGCAGCGAGCGTTTTAAAGATTGGCAGCACCCGGTGAAAGGGAATAATGATCTGCTTTCTCTCACGCAGCCACAGGCCATTGAAGAGGTGCACAGAAAATATCTTGAAGCCGGGGCAGATATTATAGAAACAAATACGTTTTCAGGAACGACCATTGCGATGGCTGATTATCACATGGAAGATTTGGTTTACGACCTCAACTATGAATCTGCGAAAATTGCAAGAAAAGTCTGCGACGAATTTACGGCCCAAAACCCTGAAAAGCCAAGATTCGTTGCAGGATCTATTGGCCCTACCAACCGAACAGCAAGCCTAAGCCCAGATGTAAATGATCCAGGTTACAGGGCGATCACATTTGAAGAGTTGAGAGTTGCTTACAAACAGCAGTGTGAGGCTTTATTGGATGGTGGTTCGGATATTTTACTGGTAGAAACGATCTTCGATACATTAAATGCCAAAGCGGCTTTATTTGCGATCGATGAAATTCAGGATGAAAGAGAAATCAAGATTCCCATCATGGTTTCCGGAACGATTACCGATGCTTCAGGAAGAACATTGAGCGGACAAACCGCAGAGGCATTTTTAATTTCCGTTTCACATCTAAATCTGTTGAGTGTCGGTTTTAACTGTGCGCTGGGAGCCAATCAATTGACGCCGTATCTGGAAACATTGGCGCATAATTCAGAGTTTTATGTTTCAGCGTATCCCAATGCAGGTTTGCCCAACGCCTTCGGAAAGTATGATGAAACGCCTGAAGATATGGCAGGTCAGATCAAGGAATATGCAGAAAAAGGACTGATCAATATTATCGGAGGCTGCTGCGGAACGACTCCGGAGCATATCAAAGCCATTGCAGATTTAGTTTCGAAATATCCTCCAAGAAAATTGAAGGAATTTGTCTGATTTAATAGAATTTTTTAATTGAATCATAAGGAAAGGGAACAGTTTTTAATATTATCTTTAATTATCGCACAAAATTAACTATAATGGAAAAACCTATTTACTTAAAAGATTCTAATGATGCAAAATTGTTTAATGAATTAAGAAAGAAAGTGAGCCAGCGAGTAGAAGCAATTCCTGAAAACCGGGATATTTACATCCAGATCAAAGCATTTGTATTGCCTTTGTTGTATGTCGGATTATATGTATTTGCATTATTCAATGCAGAAAAGCCTTGGGTATATATTGCAAGCTTTATTTTGATGGGAATTTCTTTGGTATTGATTTATTTAAATTTAATTCACGAGGCGGCACACAACAATATTTTTAAAAGCAAAAAAATGAATGGTCTGGTGTTGCAGATCTTTGATTTTGTAGGTGCCAATTCCTATATCTGGAAAAAAAGACATATTGCAAGCCATCATGCCTATCCGAATGTTGACGGTTGGGATACAGATATCGAGCAGAGTGGCCTTTTGTTGATTATTCCTTGGATTAAAGCCAAAGGAATTCAAAAATATCAGCACAGGTTTTTCTTTTTGGTGTATCCGTTATATTTATTTAACTGGATGTTTATCCGCGATTTCAGAGACTTTTTTGATAACAACCGCGTAATCCTGAAAACGCAGGGTGCGATACCGATGAGAGAAAAAGTTAAGATGGTTGCGTATAAACTGTTCTATTTTTTCTACCAGATTGCAGTTCCTGTTCTGTTTTTTAAAGTTTCTATCGGCCTTGCGTTGGGCGCCTGGTTTTTGCAGGTGATTTCGGCAAGTATTTTTGCGCTTTTTGTGTTATTGCCGTTACACCCGCTTCCTGATAATGCTTTTCCAAAATTGGATGAGAAAAACGGACTGCCTTTCAGCTGGTTACACCATCAGTTTGAGGTAACCAATGATTTAAAAGAAAATAACTGGTTTGTACGAAATGTGCTGGGGAATTTCAACTTTCATGTGGCCCATCACTTGTTTCCGAATTACAGTTATGCTTATTATAATGAAATTACAGAGGAAATTGAGCAGTTCGCCAAAGAGCACGGATTGGCTTATAAACGGTTTCCAATTACGACAGCGTTAGGCAAGCATGTGGATTTGCTGAAGCAAAATGCAAATAACGCATATTTTATTTTAGAAGAATAAATTGATGAAATATTTAAAATTATCAGGGCTCGAGCCGCTGATTATTACGCCGGAAAGCAATTTTATCAACGTTGGGGAAAGAACCAATGTTGCCGGCTCCAAGAAGTTTTTAAGATTAATAAAGGAAGAAAAATTTGCGGAAGCATTGGATATAGCCCGTCATCAGGTTGAAGGAGGCGCACAGATTCTGGATGTCAATTTCGATGACGGCTTGATTGATGGTAAAGCTTCCATGATAAAATTTTTAAATTTAATAGCTTCCGAACCGGATATTGCAAGAATTCCTCTCATGATCGATTCTTCTAAATGGGAAATTCTGGAAGCCGGACTTCAGGTGGCACAGGGAAAATGCGTGGTCAATTCAATCAGCCTTAAAGGAGGAGAAGAAGAATTTATCAGGCAGGCCAAAGCCATCAAAAGGTATGGAGCTGCCGTCATTGTGATGGCATTTGATGAAGTGGGGCAGGCGGATACGTATGAACGCAGAATTGAAATTTCCAAGCGATCTTACGATATTTTGGTGAATCGTTTAAATTTTCCTGCAGAAGATATTATTTTCGATTTAAATATTTTCCCGGTTGCTACAGGTATGGATGAGCACCGTCGAAATGCAATAGATTTCATCGAGGCAACAAGATGGGTTCGCCAGAATCTTCCGTATGCATCGGTGAGCGGAGGGGTTTCTAATGTTTCTTTCTCGTTTAGGGGAAATGACACCGTGAGGGAAGCGATGCATTCTGTTTTCCTGTATCACGCCATTCAGGCTGGGATGAATATGGGAATCGTAAATCCTGCAATGCTTGAGGTTTATGATGAAATTAATAAAGAGCTTCTTGAGCTTGTAGAAGATGTTATTCTTGATAAAAGAGAAGACGCTACAGAAAGGCTTTTAGACTATTCCGAAAAGCATAAATCGGTCAAAAAAGAAAAAGTTGAAGATTTAGAATGGAGAAACTATCCTTTGCAGGATAGAATTACGCATGCTTTGGTTAAAGGGATCGACCGTTTTATTGAAGAAGATGTTGAGGAAGCAAGGCAACAGGCAGAAAAACCATTGCACGTTATCGAAATTAACCTGATGACCGGAATGGGCGTTGTCGGAGATTTGTTCGGAAGCGGAAAAATGTTTCTTCCTCAGGTTGTAAAATCGGCAAGGGTAATGAAAAAAGCCGTGGCATATATTGAACCATTTATTAAAAACCCCCTTTCCCCCGAAGGGGAGAAAATCTCTAATAATAATCTGCGCAATAATGAAAATAAAAAATATGGCTGGCAAACCGCAAACCCCGTATTATATAAAGAATTGAAAACACGTGCAAAACAATTGCGCGATAAAATGACGGAGGCAGAAACTTTACTTTGGAATATATTAAGAAGCAAAAAGTTTGAAGGTTATAAATTCAGAAGGCAGCATATTATTGATCAGTTTATAGTAGATTTTGTTAGTTTGAAGGCAAACCTTATTATAGAAGTTGACGGGAAATTTCATCATAACGAAGCACAAAAAGAAAGAGACACATCAAGAACTGAAATTTTGCAATCGTATGGATTTAAAGTTATTAGGTTTACCAATGAAGATGTTTTAAAAAATCTTGATTCTGTCTTAAATACAATTTCTGAAGAACTTCAGAAAAATAAAAACAATAGTATTAGGAATTCTTCTCCCTCTGGGAGAGAGAGGGCTGGAAAAATTCTGATGGCAACGGTAAAAGGCGATGTTCATGACATCGGTAAAAATATTGTAAGTGTAGTGTTAGGCTGTAACAATTATGAAATCGTTGATTTGGGAGTAATGGTTCCTGCCGAAAAAATTATCCAGACGGCCATTGAAGAAAAAGTAGACGTTATCGGGCTGAGCGGACTGATCACACCAAGTCTGGATGAAATGGTGTATATTGCTTCCGAGCTGGAAAGACAGAACCTTGATTTTCCTTTATTGATAGGCGGTGCAACTACTTCAAAAGCACATACCGCTGTTAAAATTGATTTAAAATATAAAAATGCAGTCGTTCATGTAAATGATGCTTCCAGGGCGGTAAATGTGGTAAGCTCATTGCTGGGTGACCGAAATAAGGAATATGTTGCAGACTTAAAAAATGACTATTCCGAATTTCGTGAAAAGTTCCTGAACAGGCAGGTTGACAAAGATTATGTCTCCATTGAAGAAGCGAGAGAGAATAAGTTTAAAATTGACTGGGAAACTGAAGAAATTTTTACCCCAAATCAATTGGGAATTACGGTTGTTGAAAATCAGGATTTAAGAGAATTGTTGCCTTTCATCGACTGGTCCCCGTTTTTTAGAAGCTGGGACCTGCATGGAAAATATCCGAATATTCTGGAAGATGAGGTTGTCGGAGCCCAAGCGAAGGAACTTTTCAAAGATGCTCAGGTTATTTTAAAGAGAATTCTGGATGAAAAATTACTGACTGCAAAAGCTATTTTCGGAATTTTTAAAGCCAATTCTACTGAAACCGATGATATTTTAATTTTCGATGAAAATTATCAGCAAAAAGCAAAGTTCATTACATTAAGACAGCAGACTCAACGTTCAAAAGGAAAAGATTATCTGGCTTTAAGTGATTTTATTGCGCCTCAAAGTTCAGGAAAAACTGATTATATGGGAGCTTTCTGTGTAACGACAGGTTTCGGCACAGATGAACTGGCAGCAGAATACGAAAAATCAAACGATGACTATAATGCCATCATGGTAAAAGTATTGGCAGATCGTTTTGCAGAAGCTTACGCTGAATTTTTACATAAAAAAGTGAGAACCGAATATTGGGGCTATGCCAATCAGGAAAATTTAACCAACGAAGAACTGATTGCTGAAAAATACAAAGGGATTCGTCCTGCTCCGGGATATCCTGCCTGTCCCGACCATCTTGAAAAGCACGCCATTTGGGACTTATTGAAAGTAGAAGAAAACATTGGTGTTTATTTGACAGAAAGTTTAGCTATGTTTCCTACTGCTTCGGTTTCCGGATATTATTTCGGGAGTCCACACGCCAAATATTTCGGCCTTGGGAAAATCGCCGAAGACCAGCTGAAAGATTACTCCGTAAGAAAAGGAATTTCTTTACAGGAGGCGAGAAAATGGCTGTCGCCGAATTTAGCAGATTAAAATCTATTTTTGTAATTAAAATAGCATCATGAAAAATATCAAAATATTAGAAAATTTAGACGAAATACAATTAATTGATGAACAAAAAAAATTAATTGATACTCATCGACCGTTTTCTACAGAACTGGAAAATAAGATCTTTCAGAAATTAAAATTAGACTGGAATTATAATTCTAATGCCATTGAAGGAAATCAATTGAGCTATGGAGAAACTGTTGCTTTTTTAAATTTTGGATTGACGGCAAAAGGAAAACCTTTCAAAGATCATTTAGATATCAAAGGTCATAATGAGGCAATTGGATTTATGTTGCAATTGATTAAAGAGAATCGTCCGCTTTCAGAAAGCGATATCAAAGATCTGCATAAAATAATTTTAATAGAACCATATTTTTCAAAAACTGTTTCACCGCAAGGAATTGAATTTGAAAAAGAAATAAAAATCGGGCAATATAAAACTTCGCCGAATCATGTAAAGACAGTTTCGGGAGATATTCATTATTACACCAATCCGGAAGATGTTGCTTTTGAAATGAATAATTTGCTGAAATGGTATAGAAATGCCGAAGAAGAAAGGCTTCATCCGGTAGTAATGTCTGCAATCTTTCATCACAAGTTTACAGCAATTCATCCGTTTGATGACGGAAACGGAAGGTTAGCAAGAATTTTAAGCAATTTTATTTTATTGAAACATAAATATCCGGTAATTGTTATTAAGAACAGAGATAAAGTTCAATATTATGCTGCTTTAAATATTGCGGATAATGGGATTTATGAAGATTTGATAAAGTTGTTTGCAGAAAATGTAAGACATAGCTTTGGTATTATCCAGAAAGCCATTAATGGAGAAAATATTAATGAAGCTGATGATTTGGATAAGGAGATTGAGTTGTTTGTTAAAGAATCGCAGATTAATACAGCTCCAATTTTAGATTTTGAGAAAAATAAAAAAGAAATAATTGAATATTATATAGTTAATTATTTCATGTATTTATTACCTAAATTAAACAAAATAGGTGAACTTTTTCAAGGGTCGTATTTAATTTATCCTCCTTCAAAGTTTTTACTATCAAATTACGAGTCATTTGTAAAAAGATATAGAAATGAAAGCATCTTCGTTAACAATACTCTTGAAGTAAAGCTTCCAATAGATTTTATTGATCACATCCAAAAAGAATTTAATTTTAAACTTATTCTTAAAATTATAATTAAGAAAAAAACAATAAAATATATAGCTGAACATCTTAATGGAGTCTTTGATTTTATTGGAAATGAAGAAGTAGATTTAATATTTAATAAGACATATACTTATGATGATAAGCCTGATGTTATTTATAATGAAGTAACAGCAAATATCATTAATTATACTATAAATTTTATAAAAAGCAAAACGAATCAAGATTAATGAAAATCACCGACCATATAAAAAACGCAAATGGAAAAACCCTGTTCTCCCTTGAAGTGGTTCCGCCCCAAAAAGGAATCGGAATCGAAGATCTCTATAAAAATATTGATCCTTTAATGGAATTTAAACCGCCCTTCATTGACGTTACGACTTCCAGAGAAGAATATATTTATATCGATAAAGGAAACGGTTTAATGGAGCGCCGAATCACCAGAATGCGTCCCGGAACTTTGGGAATCTGTGCCGCCATTCAGCATAAATATAATGTTGATACGGTTCCGCACCTGCTTTGTGGAGGATTCACGAAAGAAGAGACAGAATATCTTCTGGTAGACTGTATGTATCTTGGAATTGACAATGTAATGGCGCTACGTGGCGATGCTATGAAAGGACATCAATATTTTGAACCTACCAACGGAGGACATGCCAGTGCGATGGATTTAGTTCATCAGATCAATAATCTGGGAAGAGGCAAATATCTGCATAATGAGGACCAGGAGTGTGAAGAGCATAACAAATTTTGTGTTGGCGTTGCCGGTTATCCTGAGAAGCATATTGAAGCTCCTTCCATGAATTATGATTTAAAATGGCTGAAACAAAAAGTAGATGCAGGTGCCGATTATATTGTAACGCAAATGTTTTTCGACAATAAAAAGTTTATCGAATTTGTAAAAAAGGCCCGTGAAATGGGAATTACAGTTCCTATTATTCCTGGAATTAAACCTATTGCTACGAAAAAACATCTTAAAATCCTGCCACAGATATTTAAAATTGATCTGCCAGAGGAGCTAATTACTGAAGTTGAAAATGCTAAAAATAACGAAGCCGTAAAACAGATCGGTATTGAATGGGCGATTACCCAATGCAGAGAATTGCTTGATTTCGGAGTGCCGGTACTGCATTTCTATTCGATGGGAAAAAGTGATAATATTAAAAAAGTAGCGGGAGCGCTATTCTAATAGAGTAAAATTGATGATAAAGAGAAGCCTTGTTGTATGATAAGGCTTTCTTATTTTCTGATTTAGGATTCGGCGGCCGCCGAATCCTAAATTAAATCTCATTCTGATATTGTAATAATCTGTCAAATACACTTTTGGTAGTTGGCTTAGAAGAATCCAGGTTAAAAATAAACATGCCACTTTCGATATTAAAAAAGTATTTCCTGGTTTGATCTTCTATGGAAAACCACTTCAGGAGACCGTTGACAATATTGATGTCTTCCCATTTTATACTGCTTTCGTTCATAGGGAAAATGTGAGGATTCTGATGTAAGGTATCTGTAAAATGGATATTTCTACCCTCCACATATAAAATTCCACTACCCTGAAATGCTTTCAGTTTAAAAAACTCATTTTGGGCATTTCCCATATTATAACGGACAAAAGCGTAATACTCAGGCGTGCCAATCTGTGCGAGCAAAGCCTGCTGCTTCTTTTTCCGGCTTCTTGCAGCAATATAAGCAATCAGGAAGATAAGTGCCGGAATTGAAAAAATAATGATAAGAAATAATATAATTAAAACAATAACTGAGCTCATAAAATATTATTTTGAAGTTATAGTGTCGGATGCCTTTCAAATTCTTTATTCCTGTCAAAAAGATATCGGTAAGTTGCCAGCTTTCTGGTTACTGTAGTATCAAGATTTTCTGCAATCTTAATCATTTTAGGATTGAAATCTCCGATCCACTGCATTTCAGTCACTTTAAAATCGGTATGTTCTCTTAAATGCTGCGTACCTTCCCAGATCATATATCCTTCGATACCCTTTTTTTGCCATTCAGGAACGACTCCAAAAACAAGGCCAACCATTTTTTCATTCTTCTTGAATTTTTTAACCCATAAAAATTTAAGCTTTTCAAAAACACCGAATTTCCCGTTCAGATATTTAAACCACTGATTAAGATCAGGAAGATTCATCCACATGGCAATCGGCTTTTCTTTTTCGTAGACAAACCAGGAAATGTGATCATTCAGAATCGGTTTCATTTTTCTGAACATTCTCAAAACTTTAGATTCCGTTATATGCTTTCCTTCTCCGTGTGCTGCCCAGGCTTTATTGTAGATTTCGGTAAAATCCTGTGCAAATTTTTTCAGGTTATTTTTTTTCATCGGTTTTGCCGTAAGATCCGGATTTCGACTGTGTTTAGCATGCATGACGGTAAAAACACGGGACACGTCCGCAAAAATCGGTCTCGAAAAACAAAGCTGTTCAAAATAGACTTTGAAACCATAATTTTCAAAAAGGTCTTTATAATAAGGAAAATTATAATTCATCCCATATAGAGGCTGTGCAAAACCATCAATCAACACACCCCAGAATTTATCACGTTCTCCAAAGTTAATCGATCCATCCATGGCTTCCATCCCTCTTTCTTGGAGCCATTTTTTACAATAATTGAAAATAAAATCTGCGGTTTGCTGATCGTTTATGCAATCGAAAAAACCAATTCCTCCTGTCGGTTGCTGCTGCTTGTAAAGATTGTTGACAAAAACAGCTACCTTTCCTAAAGTTTCTTTTTCTTTATTTTTAAATAAAAATCTGGCGCATTCTCCGTTTTTAAAAAACTTATTTTTTTCGGGATTAAAAATTTCTTCAATGTCTTTATCCAAAGGCCTTACATAGTTTGGGTCATGGTGATACAGTCTCACCGGAAATTCTAAAAATTCCCTTTTTTGGGATTCGTTTTTTACTTCTTCAGCAATAATCATAACGTAAAATGATGGTGGAGATGAAAGATAATGTTTTTCGCCCAAATTAAATATGACGAACAGATTTTATCCGTATTTTTGTGCAAATTAAATAAAAATGGTTGATTTTACTGATAACGACGATGATATTTTCACTGGAAAAGAACATACGCCTATAAGGAAAGATGCTTTTGATAAATCGCCAGAAGAGAAGATAGAAAAAATTACAGCGCTTTTTGGAGAAATCATGGAAACATTAGGATTAGACATGACTGATGATTCATTGAAAGACTCTCCGAGACGTGTTGCCAAGATGTATGTAAATGAAATTTTCGGAGGCCTCCTTCCTGAAAACAAACCGGGAATTTCCACTTTTTCGAATAAATATAAATACCGCCAGATGCTGGTGGAAAAAGACATTACAGTATATTCATTTTGTGAACACCATTTCCTGCCTATTATCGGAAGGGCACATGTTGCTTACATCTCAAATGGAGAAGTGATCGGTCTGTCTAAAATCAACAGGATTGTCGATTATTATGCGAAAAGGCCGCAGGTTCAGGAAAGACTTACGATGCAGATCGTAGACGCATTAAAAGAAGCTTTAGGTACAAAAGATGTTGCCTGTATCATTGACGCAAAGCATCTTTGCGTAAACTGCAGAGGGATAAAAGACACGGCGAGTTCTACCATTACGGCAGAATTGAGCGGTATTTTCAGAACCAATCCGATTACAAGACAGGAATTCCTTCATTATGTGGGAAGCCATGCAAAATTGGATTAAATTAATACAAAGTTTGTTATATGATAAAATTTAAAAAAGTTTCTAATAAAATTTTTATCACGACAATTATTTGTTGTGAAAGATTTATCTTGAATTAAATTTAAAAAAAATCATTTATCAATCATTAATTATCACGTATAAAAAATCATGCAATTAAAAATATACAATTCGCTTACCGGCGAAAAAGAAATATTTAAACCCATTTTAGAAGGAAATGTTGGGATGTACGTTTGTGGGCCAACCGTTTACAGCAATGTGCATTTAGGAAATGTCAGAACCTTTCTTTCCTTTGATTTTATTTACAGAAGCTTAATGCATCTTGGCTATAAAGTAAGGTATGTAAGAAATATCACCGATGCAGGTCACCTTACCGATGATGGTGATGTAAACAACGACCGTTTTGTAAAACAGACCCGTCTCGAAAAGCTGGAACCCATGGAAATCGTTCAGAAATATACTGTGGATTTTCATAAAGTGCTGGATCTGTTTAATTTGTTGCCGCCAAATATTGAGCCGACTGCAACCGGTCATATTGTAGAGCAGATCGAATTGACCCAAAAGCTAATCGAAAGAGGATTCGCTTACGAAAGCAATGGTTCTGTGTATTTTGATGTGCTGGAATACAACAGAAGAGGTTTAAACTACGGAGAGCTTTCCAAAAGAAATATTGAAGAGCTTTTTGCCAATACCCGCGATCTGGACGGACAGGGAGAAAAGAAAAATCCACAGGATTTCGCACTTTGGAAAAAAGCTTCTCCGGCACACATTATGCGATGGAATTCCCCTTGGGGAGAAGGTTTCCCGGGATGGCATCTGGAGTGTACCGCAATGAGCACGAAATATTTAGGTGAAACTTTCGACATCCACGGAGGAGGAATGGATCTTAAATTTCCACACCACGAATGTGAAATCGCACAGGGAAAAGCCTGCAATGATACTGCTCCGGTAAATTATTGGATGCATGCGAATATGCTGACGATGAATTCCCAGCGTATGAGTAAGTCTACGGGGAATTATATTTTGCCGATGCAGTTAGTTACCGGTGAAAATGATTTCTTTGAAAAGCCTTTCCATCCGTCGATTGTACGTTTTTGCTTCCTGCAGGCTCATTACAGAAGTGTGCTGGATATTTCCAATGATGCAATGCTGGCCAGTGAAAAAGGTTTCATCAGATTAATGGAAGCTATTAAAGTTTTACATAATATTATCCCAAACAACGAAAAAAAATCAGCTTTCAGTCTGGAGGAATGGAAAAATAAAGCATACGATGCTTTAACGGATGATTTCAACTCACCTGTTTTAATTGCGCATTTATTTGAAGCGGTAAAATATATCTTTGCTTTGAATGATAATAAGGAAACGATTTCAACGAAAGATTTAGAGGAATTAAAATCTACATTGAATGCATTTGTTTTCGATGTTTTAGGGCTTCAGAATATTGAAGAAAATAATAATGAAAAACTTGATCAGACATTAAAGGTTTTAATCGAATTAAGAAATCAGGCGAGAAAATCAAAAAATTTCGAACTTTCAGATCAGATCCGTGACAAGCTTCTTGCCGAAGGCATCGAATTGAAAGACGGAAGAGATGGAACTTCTTATGTTTTAAATTAAAATTCTAAAAATATTGGCATACAAACTCTCACAATTTTTGTGGGAGTTTTTTTATGCGCAAATGTCATTCTGAATGAAGCAAAGCGAAATGAAGAATCTCTTATATAATTGCATGAGATTCTTCCTTCGTCAGAATGACAGAGATTCCTTTTCAAAATTTTTTATTAACTTCAAAAATTTTTTAAAATTCAATTCAAAAATTACGTAACTTAGTCATAATAAAATGATTAAAAATTAAATTTATATACTATGAAAAAACATCTATTCCCTTTATTTCTGCTTTTAATCGGTGCCAATGCATCTGCACAACAGGATTTTTTTGCGCTTGTCGGTAAAGACACTCCGAATATTGTGTTTAATGATTTCCGTGCTCTTGATTTAGCAAACGGAAATTCCGGGGAGAAGATTTTTACAGCTGATACTTCTGCAAAAGTCTTTTCACAAACAAGAAACGGTGTGGTAACCGAAGATAAGAATGCTCATAATAATGCTCAGGCTATGAATATGGCCACCCTTGCTTATGATGCTTCCAACAACAACCTTGTGTACATGCCCATGTTTTCATCGAATATTTATGTGCTCAATGCAAAATCCGGAGAAATTACTTTGATTGAAAATAATGTAGCCAGAGTGAGTTCATGTGATATTAATTCTCACTTTACAAGAATGGCAACAGGTTACGATGGGAGTATTTACGCAGTCAACAATTCAGGCACGCAATTCCTGAAGATCAGCAGAATAGGAAGTCAATATGTTGTAAGTGATTTGGGAATTATTACTGATGATGCTTCCAACGGCAAAAATTCTTTCACTACAATTGAAACGGGTTTCGGAGGCGATATGATTGCCGATGCAGATAATAACTTCTATATTTTTTCGGCTTCCGGAAATGTATTTAAAGTTTCAACAAAAGATTTGAAAGCAAAGTTTGTAGGTAAAATTTCAGGCATTCCGGATAATTACTCTGTGAATGGATCTGCCGTGAGTTCTAACGGAAAAGTGGTGATTGCCAGTGCAAAAGGTGCTGTTTTATATGAAGTCGACCTTAATACTTTGCAGGCAATACAGCTTCCGGGTCAGGAGAATTTACATATTTATGATTTAGCCAGTAAATATTTTGCTAATGACAAAGCGATATCAAACAATGTTTTTGCTAATCTCGATATCTATCCGACAAGAGTAGATGAAAAATTGATCAACATTAATGTTAATGACAAATCGGTAAAAGGAAATATTAAACTCAATATTTTTGACCTGTCAGGAAAAAATGTAATGGATCAGAATTTATCAGTGAAAAATGGTTCTTTAAATCAGCAGGTTTATTTAAAGAATCTTGTGAGCGGTGCATATCTGGTTAATATTACCGACGATTCCGGAAAAGTATTGCTTAACAAAAAAATTATTGTAACGAAATAAGCCTTTATTTTTAATAAAATTTAAACCTTTTCAAAATATTTTGAGAAGGTTTTTTAATGAATATTTGATATTCAATAAGTTTTATTTTTCAATATTATGATGTATTTTTATAAAAAAATGTAAATGAAGCTATATTTTAATGTAGGTTACAGTACAAAAGTCGGAGAACGGCTTCAGTTGGTTATTAGCGAAGAAGATGCTGTATCACAGGTTCATCCGATGTTTTATACAGAAAATGGTCTTTGGAAATGTGAGGTTGATTATTTTTCAAAATTTATTTCTTATCAGTATCAGCTTGTAGATGATAGGGGAAATATTTTGTGCGAAGAATTTGTTCCGCATCGTTTGAACTTTCCTCATAATTATAAAGAATTCGTCATTTTTGATCATTGGAACAATAAAAATTTCCCCGAAAATTACCTGAATAACAAAATTCTTTACAATAAACTGAATACATTTAAACCTGAAAAAATATCGGTTTTAAAGAAACATACTCATTTATTCAGAATCGAAGCGCCGATTTACAATACAAACTGGGCCGTTGTGCTGTTCGGAAGCACAGCTTCTCTCGGAAACTGGGATTACGAAAAAGCAATTCATTTATCACAAACCGATTTTGGCGTGTGGGAAGCGTCCGTTGAAATTCCTGAAAATGAATTTATTCAGTACAAATATTGTCTCTATGATAAACAGACCGGAAAGATTGTAGATGTGGAAGTAGGAGAGAACCGCTTTGCGTCACCGAATTCTTCCAAAGATGTTCTGCAGATCGTTTCTGACCATTATTTTAAATTTAAACTGTATCAGATGTATCACGATGCAGGGGTTGCCGTTCCTATTTTTTCCCTCAGGACAGATGACGGCTTCGGTGTCGGAGAATTTTCTGATCTGAAAAAACTGGCAGACTGGGCAAATGAAACCAAGCTCGGAATTATTCAGATCCTTCCAATCAATGATACCACTGCAAATTATACATGGACGGATTCTTACCCTTACGCAGCGGTTTCTGTTTATGCACTTCACCCGCAGTATATTTCACTTGAAAATCTTGATTTCCCTTTACCTGAAAGTCTTACTGCGGAATATGAAAATGAAAAATCTGAATTAAATTCCCTTGAGCTGATCGATTATGAAAAAATGATCTCCGGTAAATGGAAATACCTGAAAGCGGTTTTTAATGAAGATAAAGATAAAATTTACAAAGACAGAAACTTTAAAAAGTTTATTAAAGACAATGAATCCTGGTTGATTCCTTATTCTGCATTCTGTGTCTTAAGGGATAAATATAAAACCCCGAATTTCAATGAATGGAAAACGCACAAAAAATACATAGCCGGGAAAATTGCACCTTTCTTCAATGCCAAAAGTAAAGATTATGATGCTTCAATGCTTCATGCGTGGGTACAGTATCAGCTTCACAAGCAATTGAAAGAAGCCATTGACTATACTCATCATCTTGGTGTTTCGGTAAAAGGCGACTTGCCGATCGGAATTTACCGATATTCTGTAGAAGCATGGACAGAACCCGAGCTATTCGGAATGGATTTCCAGGCAGGTGCACCACCGGATCAGTTTACAGAGCTTGGCCAAAACTGGGAATTCCCGACCTACAACTGGGAAGCCATGAAAGCCGATGATTATAAATGGTGGAAAAACAGGTTCAAAGCATTGGAACAGTATTTTGATGCGATGAGAATTGACCATATTTTAGGGTTTTTCAGAATCTGGAGAATGCCGGTTTCAGCAACACAGGGAATTCTTGGCTATTTTTATCCTGCAGTACCAGTGACATTGGAAGAATTCGGCGCATGGAATATTCCGTTTAATTTTGACAGGTATTGCAAGCCATTTATCAATGATCAGATTTTATGGAAATATTTCGGAGAAGACAGAGAAAAAGCACTTGAATTTATCAACAACAATCACGACGGAACCTATTCTTTTAAAGAAGAATTCAATACGCAGAGAAAGTTATCTGATTTCTTTAAGAAGAATCCGCTAGGTCCGATAGAAGAACAGCTGATCTCGCTTTGCGCGAATGTTTTATTCTTAATTGAAGAAAGAAACGGGCAGGTTGTTTATCATCCAAGATTCAACGTATATCATACAGATTCTTATCATTATCTTTCGGATTGGGAAAAGAAAGCCATCTATGATCTGTATCACGATTATTTCTTTAAAAGACAGGATCATCTGTGGTACGAAAAAGCAATGGAAAAACTTCCTGTAATTCTGAATGCGACCAAAATGCTGATCTGCGGTGAAGATTTGGGACTTGTTCCGGATTGTGTTCCCGCTGTAATGGATGAACTGGCGATCGTTGCTTTGAAAGTTCAGAGGATGCCATCTGATAATATTCCTTTTTACAATCCTAAAAATGCGGGTTATCTGAATGTAGTAACCGCCTCTTCCCATGACAGTTCCACACTCAGACAGTGGTGGAAAGAAAATCCTGAACTTACCCAGCAGTATTTCAATCTTCAGCTGATTCAGTTTGGGCAGGCGCCTGCAGATCTGGATCCGCATCTTGCTGAAATCATCATGAAGCAGCATTTATACAACGATGCTATGCTGGCTATTTTCCCAATACAGGAATTTTTAGCTACTGACAAAGAGCTGGCAAATGCAGAAATGGAGAATGAAAGAATCAATAATCCTGCGGTCTTCCCGCATTACTGGAGGTACCGTATGCATCTTAAGCTTGAGGATCTTAAAGACAGAGCAGATTTCAATAAAAAGATTTCCGATTGGGTAAAAGAAAGTGGAAGATTGTAAATTTAACATTTGATTTTCAATTATTTAATATAAAATTAAAAGAAGTTTTATCGTAAGATTTAACTTCTTTTTTTGATTTATATCAAAAAGGTAGAATAAGAAATTAGACTTTTTATTAACCAATTAACGACTATAAAAATGAAAAAAATATTGATCAGTTTTGCTTTGAGCCTTGGGATATTTTCCTTTGCTCAGCAGTATCCAAACAACGGTTGGGAGGATGATGTATATTATCAGAATGATGGAGGCTATTACAGCGATGAAGATGACCAGAACTATTTCCCGGATGACTATTATTATAATTATCCTCAGGACTATTATCCACAGGATTATTACCGAACCAATTACAATGACTACAGAAACAGTATCGTTAATATCAACTGGAATGTTTTCTTCACCCAAAACAGGCTAAGTCCATGGCAGATTGATCAGATTATAAGATTAAACAATCTCTATGTAAGCTTTTCATCATGGAACAGATTCTATAGATATAATCCGGACAGATGGTACTATGACAGATTCTACGCGTTACAGAGAATTATGGGACCGAGAGTTTTTGTAGTTTTCCAGAATAATTATTATAGAGGATACAGCCCGGTGGTTTATTTCCAGAATTACAGAAGAACGCATTATGCAGCAATCTGCAGACCGATGCCGAGATACAGAAACGTAAACATCAATATTTACAGGGTCGACAGAGCGAAGTTCAGAAGAATGGATAATCCGACCTTCAAAATCGTAAGATCCGACCGGCCAAATAATGGTTTCAGAGGTCCTGTAAGAGATGGTAATAACGGAAGCTTCCGTGGCCAGGCAGATAAAAGAAACAATGACAATTCCGGTTTCAGAAGTGATAACAATGTACCGAAAAATAACGGAGGTTTCAGAGGAAATGACAATGCAGGAGTTAGAAATAACGGAGGATTCCGTAATGAAAGAGCTGAAAATAATGGAAACCGAGGTGGCGGATTCAGAGGTGGGGAAATGAGAAGAGAAGAGGCTCCAAGAAGAGAAAATAATAGTGGTTTCAGAAATGAAGGAGGTTTTAGAAGAAGTGAAAATTCAGCGCCGAAACAGCAGAATAATGGCGGTGAAAGAAAAGGAAACGGCGGTTTCAGAAACGGATTTGCAAAGAATTAATTTTCATATATTATATTTAAGTGGTGTGAAGGGCAGGTTTTTTTAATCTGCTCTTTTTTTTATTAATCATTGTTGATAAATTGGTATTTAATTTTAACAAAATTTATGAAATTTACAGTTTAACTTTTGTTTTAACTAATAATCAAAAAGATATAAAAGAAATAATTAAATATTTTAGAATATGAAAAAATTAGTATTAGCAGCAGCATTTATCGGATTTGGAAGTTTTGCAATGGCACAACAGACTACAACTCCTCAAGACAGACAGGCAAGAAAAGCCGAGATGCAACAGAAGTTTCAGCAAAAGGAAAAGGAGCACTTAGCACAGATGCAGAAAGATTTAAATCTGAACCAGGCTCAGGTCGACAAAATCAAAGCGTTGCAGGATAAAAGAAAAGCAGAAATGAAAGCTGAATTTGAAAAGAATAAAGGCGAAAGACAGGCAAAAATGGAGCAGATGAAAGCCAAAAGAGCACAAATGGATGCCGATATGAAACAGATCCTGACGCCTCAGCAATATGATAAATGGCAGGCTGACAGAAAAGCTAAAATGGAACAAAGACGAATGGCAATGAAAGAGAGAGGAGCGAAAATGCATAAGCCGATGAATACGGTAGCTCCGGATGCAACGAAGTAGTTTATAATTTTGATTTTTTAATGTGTTGAAGGGTGGGATTTATTCCGCCCTTTTTCCATTAATTCTATTAAAACTTTTGATTTCGGGGTTTTATTCCCTAATTTTGACCGTAAATTTATTACTTATGGTTAGCGAGAAAATTGCGAAATTACTTAACGAACAAATAGCTCACGAACAATACGCTGCTCAATATTACCTGTCTATGTCTGCATGGTTTTCAGGAAAAGACCTGGACGGAATTGCCAACTATTTCAGAGTACAGAGCAAAGAGGAATTGATGCACGCCGATAAAATGTTTGATTATCTTAATGACGTAGGAGGGGAAATCATCATTGGTGAAATACCAAAGCCACCTCACGAATTTTTGGGAGCAATCGATATTTTCGAAAGAGCTTTGGAACATGAAAGAAAAGTAACAAAAAGCATTTTCAATATCGTAAAAAATGCCAATGATGAAGGAGATTTTGCAACGACCTCATTCTTACAGTGGTTCATTAATGAGCAGGTAGAGGAGGAAGCAAGCGCTTCTCAGTTGGTGACAAAAATAAAAATGGTAAGTGATAACCCATCTGCACTGTATCTTTTTGACCAGGAGCTTGCACAGAGGGTTTTCAATCCGGATACGACAGCTTAATTTTTAGCATAAAAAGTTTCGGCGGCACCAAAGGTGCCGCCGAAACTTTATCTCTTAACCACGGTGAAGTTCTAAAACCTACTTATGGAAATCTATAATTCAGTTAAGAAATTCAGATCCATCTTACAGATAAATAAGTTGTGTTTTCAATACCTTTCTTCCCAACTTTTCAAGAATATTTTTATAATTTTCGATCTGACGTTCATCTTTGGCGGACTCTTCCCCTGTCTTAAAATCAACAATAATATAATCTTCGTCACTCTTTAAAATACGGTCAGGTCTGTACACCCTGCTTTCTCCGTTTTCCGAAATCATAATATCTTTTTCATTAATCACTTCCCATTTTTCATCGAAAAATTCGCTGTGTGTTTCTACGATTTTTTCCAGCTCCTGCTTTATCGTATGGCTTTCCTCAATGGTGATTTGGCCTTCAAGAATATAGCATTCCAGAACTTTAGGAATGTCTTTTTTTGTATTGATCTGTGATAAAAGCTCGTGCACAAAAAGACCGATCCTCACTTTTTCGTTTCGAACCTGGTAATTTTTAGATGGTGTTGCAATTTTGATCGAAGTTGTATTCTCGCTGATATTTTTCAGGACACGGATGTCTTTGGTTTTAAAAGAAGTGGTTTTCTCTTTTGAATGTTTTTTCAACTGTTCAGGATTCACTTCATAAAGATCAAACTCATCAAGATTCTCGGTGTTTTTTGACTGTAGAAATTCCAGCAATTCCAGATTATTCGAGGTTTTATTGGCTTTTTGAATATAAAAGAACAGCTGCTCTACGGGCCGGGTGGTGGCAACATATTGCAGGCAAAGCCGGTCTACAAAATTTTTGTAGGAATTTTGCTTGTTAAATTTCTGAATCTCTTCATCGTAAATTTCCAGATTTTTGTTGAATTGATTAATATTGACCGACTTCAGAGCAGTATCCTGTGAGGTTTCAAACCAGTTGGTAAATTCAGCATCGCGGTTCTTATTCATCATCGGAATAAAAACAATAGGAAATTCAAGACCTTTTGCTTTATGGATCGTCATGATCTGCACCGCATCAATATTCTCGGAAGCCTGAATCGTATAGGAAGAAGCTTCTTCATCCCAATATTTTAAAAATTCTTTTGTGCTGGCACCTGCATTTTGGGTAAAGTTAAACAGCATTTCAAGAAAATTCAACAAAAAGTCAGTCTCTTTATTTTCAACAGAAAATTCATTGATATAGTATTCCACAAAATTGTAGAGATTAAATCTTGGAAAATGATCTTGCTTAAGCTTTAATGAATATTTGTTCTGAATGAATAGTAAAACCTCCTCATGAGCATTAATATCAAGAATTTCTTTCATCTCCAGCGTGAAATCATTCATATGTATTCTTCCCAGCTGATTCAGGTAATACATCATCATGATCAGATTCGATTTGTTTTTCGGATTGACTTCCCATTTCAGAAATTCAATGACCGCTTTTAATGTGTTTGAAAGTTCCAGGGTAAGACCTTTATCAGAAATGGTTTTGATATTGGTTTCTTCACCTTTATAAAAAACTTTCAGATTTCCCAGCTTCTGAGAATAGCTGAAAATATCGAAGTTTCCACGGCAGAGAATGGTAATGTCAGAAAATTTAAAGCCGTTATCCAGACTTTCCTGGATATCTTTACGCATTCTTTCCGAAGTATCATTGTAAAAATCGTCATTGGTGAGATTCTCAATCAGATTCACTTTCACCCGGCCTTCCATAGATGATTTCGGGCTTTGTTCCGCATCTGTCCCGAAAATGTTTTTGTGTTCTTCTTCCAGAATTTCAGAATGAAATCGGTACAGATCATTATTGAAACGGACAATATTCTGAGCACTGCGCCAATTGTCTTTTAATACCAGAAGCTCTGCTTCTTTAGGAGAAATTTCTTTTTTGTTAATAATATCAAGCATCAACTTACTTTCTCCTCCACGGAAACGGTAAATACTCTGTTTAGGATCACCAACCAATGTGAATGAAGTATTTTCCGTCGAAATCGAATGATCTCTCAGCGGAAGAAAATTCTGCCACTGCAGTTCGGAGGTATCCTGAAACTCATCAAAAAAATAATGCTGAAACTGCGAACCTACTTTTTCATAAATAAAAGCAGAAGGCTCATTTCGGAGATTTTCATTGATCAGGATATTGAATTTACTGAGTAAAACAAGATCATTCTCCTGCTCGATTTTCCTCAATTCATCCTGGATGTCTTTATTTACTTTCAGCGGTAAAAGCGCCGATAAAATTTTCTCCTTTTTCTGTGTTTCAATATAAAGAAGAATCAGCTTCATTCTGTTTTCCAGCAATTCATCCAGAATTTCCAAAATATCAGTTTCCTTATGTTTCGATTTTGCAGATGCTCCTTTACGGTAATTGTTTACCACAGATTCTTCTGCGGTAGTCGGAAACGGAAAACCAGGACGTTTTTGCTGGTAAAAGTCCAGAACCTTGGTGAAAAATCCGCCGATCCCGTTTTTTCCCTGTGCAAAATCTTCAATCTCAATATTTCTTGATCTGAATAATTCAATTGATTTTTCTGCAAGTTCAGATGCTTGTTTTTTATATAATACAATCTCTTTACGGAGCGTATTTTTTATATTTTCATAATTCGTACTGTCGAAATCTTTATTGTTTTTAAGATGTTCGTAGTGAATATCTTTTACAAATTCTTTCGCTGAATCATAAAGGTTTTTATTTAAATTGATCCTTTCATTATTCTCCAGGCTGTAGTCAACATAATCCATGAAAGACTCGGAAATAGCTTCATTTTCTCCGATCTGGTCGAGCATTTTGTCTACTGCTTCTATCAGGAAAGGTTCGGCTTCAATTTCGAGGTTGAAGTTTTTTGCTAATCCTAATTCATAAGAGAAACTTCTCACCAATCGTGAATTGAAACGGTCAATCGTTCCGATATTTAGAGTAGAATAGTTATGAAGAACATAATCCAGCAGCTTTTTGGCACGGATATGCAGTTCATCAATCGTAATTTTTAATCCTTCCTGCTCAAATGCTTTCTGAATATTCTTAAGATCTCCATTATTTGCAAAGTCTTCTGAGGAAAAATTTCCAAGCCACGTAAGGATTCTTTCTTTCATTTCATTGGCTGCCTTGTTGGTAAAAGTCAGCGCAAGAATATTCCTGATCGACTGTTGCTGGTTTGGATAGCGGAGACAGATCATCAAAAGACGCTGCACGAGGGCATATGTTTTCCCTGAGCCTGCTGAAGCGTTGATGACTGTGTAAGAATTTTGCATTTTGAGTAGAATTCAATCTGCAAGTTAATTAATTTTTAAATGAAATTTTAACAATTCGGGTTGGTGATTTAACAGTTTTGGAAAGAAAAATCTAAAAGAAATCCTAAAACGAGTTAAGTGTGGTTAAACTTTACGTAATATTTAAAAATAATTTTAGTTTTGCTCTAACAAAAAACTTTCCGTGAAAATTAAACTATTCTTTATTTTATTAACTGTTTTTTTTATCAATGCCAAAGCTCAGGATTACATCTTCGGAAAAGTGATTTCTGAAGATAACGCTGAAATTCCTGATGTAACGGTCATCAATATTAGAACTGATGAAAGGGTTTTTACCAACCGGGACGGCCATTTTATGATTTCCGGAAGAAGCGGCGATGAACTTCGCTTTGTAAAGAACGGATACGAAAGGGCAAACAGGAAAATTACAAATGACAACATCAGTGCGCCGGTTAACATAACCCTTATAAAAGCCGCGACATTAATCGCAGAAGTTGAAATAAAAAAAGAGATCACAGGAGATATTAAAATTGATTCCAAAAACCTGAATGCACCGCGGAAAGTACAGAAGCTTAAAAGTGACCTTGCTGTTTATATGTCCCGTAGATCCGACCCTTCCGTTTTGGCACCGAGACCTGGTGAGTTTGTACAGCCGGTCACTAAAGGGGTATTCTCAATCGGAAAAGTTAAAAACAAGTGGGATGATATAGATCTGATGAATTATCTTCAGAATTCCCTTGGAAATGAGTTTTTTCAAGATCTTAAGATTGATAAAGCTCAGATACAGCATTTTATTCTTTATATCCTGAGAACGGGCTTCGAAAGAAAGAATATTCTGAAATACGGATATGTAACCGAAGCAGATATGAACAGGTTCAGAAATGCGGTGCTGAATAGGATTTCTGCATACAAAACTCCATAAATTTTTAGCACAATTTAAAAAAGTGATGAAGATAAAACTTTTACTTTTTCTCTTATTTCCGTTTTTAAATATATTTTCACAGGAAATTGTGAAAGCTACGATCACTGATGAAGATGGAGTGGTTCTGCCTGCTGTCACCATTATGAATATATCTTCAGATAAAAAAACGTACACCGCTTCAGACGGAAGTTTTTCCATAGAAGCTGCACCGGAAGATGAGATCCGTTTTGTGCGTGCAGGATTTGAAAGATCTTCGATACAGGCGAAATATCTTATCAATAAAAATCTGAATATAAAACTGATACGGGTTGCCCAGCCTATTGAAGAGGTTGAGGTGACCAAAATCACCGGTGACATTGCAAAAGATTCCCGGGCAGTTGCAAAAATTGATAAAGGAAAAATCGTAGAAGATGCCGTAGGACTTCCCGAGCCGAAAGGAAAAATGAGGGAAGAACCGGCTAATGTGAAGCAGGTTTTGTTTCCGATACTTTTAGGAAATCTGAATATCCAGGGATTATATGATCTTGTCAGTGGAGATGCCAGAAGAATGAAACGCCAATACAGGTACGACGATCTTCAGGAAGATATTGTGTGGATCAGGGAAAGGGTAGAGGACGATTACTTTACAAAAGAAGGAATTCCCAGAGAAAGAATTTCAGAGTTTATCGAGTTTTCTTTCCTGGATAAGCCTCAGACAAGAACTTTTATAAGAGCTAAAAATTTGACAGGTGCTTTATCAAGAATGGATGAATGCTTTCCTGTTTTCTTAAAAAGATTAAAAGAAAGTAATAAAAAGTAAATTCGATGCTTGATAAGAGCTTTTTAATGATAAACGATATCGTAAATCTCGTCTTTGATTTCTTTTAAATTTTCAGGATTGTAGTTAGAGAGCAGCCATAGATCCAATGGTTTTTTATCTTTTCCGTAACTTGGCTGTACGTACATTTCATCGATCAGTCGAAAGCCCTTTCTCTGATAGAATGAGTAGCGTCTCGCTGCGTCTTCACCTGCATGTTCAGGTTCTATTTCAAGAATTATTCTTGGATAATTTTCAAAAAGATATTTGGTAATGGATGAACCCAGTTTTTGGCTTCGGAATTTTTCAAAAACTTCAAAATGCTCTACAAAAGTATAGTTACTGAGTTCCCACAGGATAAGATAACCTATATTTTCAGACTCATGCAGTACGGAAATTATTTTCACCTTCGGATGTGAAAATAACGTGGCAAGTTTATCCCAATCTCTTCTTTCATCTTCAGGAAAAGTGGAGCAGTAAGCATCATAAATCTCCTTTACTCTGTAGTCTTCAGAGGATGTAATCTGTAAAAATTCCATAGTTATAGATCAAAAACATTAGGTCGTCTCGTGATGAAAATATCTTTCACCCAAAGTGTAAAGGCCAATCCGAGATAAATTAAAAAGAAGAAACCAGCCGTAGCAAAAGTAGAATAGATAAAGAAAACCCTGAGCTTGGATACGGGAATACCCAATTTTGCGCCGGTTCTGGTAAGAACACCGAACCATTCTCTTTCCATTTTGTGACGGATGTTGTCTAGCATGTTAAAATTCTTTTAAAAGTTTAAATCCAATACCGCAATTTAAGCAATTTTTCTCAACACAGGTATGATTGAAGTGATAAAGCAAACTCTGGCTTTCCAGTGAAGTCGGGATTTCGATTTTTATTTTCTTCCAGCTGTCGATAATGGAATTCTTTTCTGCAGGAAGGCTTTTATAAAAAGCAAGCATCTGATCTGCAATTTCTTCATTGTGATATTTATGGTACGTATATTTTAGTGGTAATACCGTATTCAGTATAACCAGCTCAATAAAATCTCTGCTGATGACTTTTGGCTGCTCAACACTGGAAATTTTCCCGAAATTGAAATGTTTGTCCCAGTATTCAGATGCTTTTACGTTCTTAAATAAATCGAATAATTCTTCAGATGATTTGATATGAATGATCCTGGAAAATAAATTCTGATGTTGATGGTATAAATCAGCAAACTGCGCCAGGCGAATGGTCGGAAAATTGGGCGGACGAAGCCTTAAAAATTTGGGATGAAATTTCAATTCAGATATGTTGAATTTTGCTTTCAGGAAATCAAACTCCCGTTTCCAGATTTTCATTGTTTCATCCTGTGGACTTTCCAGCCATCCGGAAATTCCGAATAGTAAAGCTTCCAACTGTGTTTTGTTTCGGCTGATTTTAAGGACAATAGTAAAATCAATGCTTTCTGCAAGGTGCCTGAAAATATCGGCATTGACTTTCAATCCAAACGAGTAGGCAAGACTATGAAACAATATCGCTTCAAAATTGTTTTTAAACTTGTCAAGACTTTTTTCCAGTTCGGTAGATTTCTCATGGAGTTTCTTAAGAACATTTTCTTCATGAAAATGCATCGGAATTTTATCAGAATTAATGATATTCTCACAAGCGATGAACTGGTTTCCGCTCAACAGTTTTTCGTATTTCCAGAGAATATTCTGATCGATGTAGCTTTTTAACTCAAGAGTCGGAACATTTTTATTCTTTAGTTCTTCGATTTCCATATCGTTGTGGTAAACAACGTGCAGAATAATATTTTGATAATTGGGATCGTGAGAATGATTATGAAAAATCCAGTCAGAAGCTTTTACATGTAGCTCTATATGACCGGCCAAAATGATATTATTGACTTTTATTTTTGCCGTTAGAAAATCCGGACCGGAATTGGTATTCCATTTTCCAAAATCTAAAATTTCAATGGGATTTCCTTCAATATCTTTGAAGTCAAAATGCGTAAAAACCTTATAGTTCCAAAGGTATTGGAGTAATTTTTCTGTCATGAGTGTTTTTTTTGTGTTGGGCTAATTTAGGGAATTTGTGTTATTTGTAAAAAAAAGACTGCCCAGAAATTTGAATATCCTCAAGAGAAAGAATTTTTGTGAGATTTATTCAGAGAATAATAATCTTACGTTATTTACATAACTTTTTCTGGCTACAAACCAGCCTTTTTATAATCAATCTTTTGCGGTCTCAACAGAAAACAGACTAAAACACTCGCCGTTGAGGCAAAAAGACTGGCGGTTGAGTCTTTTTATCTCAAAAACGAGTCTCAAAGACTGGTTTTTGAGTCTTTTTACCTCGTTGGTGAGTCTTTTGTGACAACGTTGAGTCTTTTATATTCAAAAACGACTCTTTTACACTCAATGACGAGTATAAAAGAGTCGTTTTTCAGATAAGAAATGATCAGTTATTCTTTTTTAGGAACAGCTTTGTTTCCCTTTCTTACAAATCTTTGGCTAAGATCGTCGTAAATTGGTTTCGCGGAAGCAATCCCTTTATCGGCAGCTTCTTTGGTCGTTCCGTAATAAAACAAGGCAGAGATTAAAGCCTCACTTCCAGCGATCGTTATCGTGTCGGCTATGTCAGAAGCCAGTTGAGTTGCCAGATTTCCTAATGGGCTAAGACCGGTAACCACGGCTTCATCTTTCAGAAATTCTGTTTTGTCCATATAGGCCGGCGCAAATTCAGGATTGGTTTCGAGATAATCTTTTACTTTCTGTACGGTAGCAACGGTTTTGTCACCCATTTTAAAAAGCTTTTTTCTCTGGTCTACTGTTAGCCCCTGTAGATAGGGTGCTAATAATGTTTTGCAGTCCTGTAGTTTTTGCGCTACTTCATCAAGTACTGCCTTCGGAATTTCTACACTGATTTGATTGTTTGCACTCATCATTTATAATTTTTAATTAAGGAAACTAAAATAATAAAAAACTTTGTAGCGTCATTTAAATATTTAAAAATCAGCGTAATATGAAATTTATTAATTTAAAATATTAAATGGATTTATAATTTTAATGAATATTAAGATTTGTGTTTAAAAAATAAGTCTAATCGGAATAAAGCAATAAAAAAGGCCACATTGTCAAGAAATGCAGCCTGTATTTTACACGATAAAAAATGATTATGCTTTCGTCAACTCCCTTTTAAAATTTTCGATAGTCGTTCTGTACATTTCCTCATAGATCGGAAGAATGTTTTTTAAATCAAATTTGATGGCCTGTTCTTTCGCGTTTTTCTTCATTTTGTTTAAAAGCTCTTCATTGCTCAGCAGCTTGATCGTGTAGTTGCTCATGGCTTCCACATTGCCGATTTCTGCTAAAAATCCGGTTTCCCCTTGAATATTCACTTCCGGAATTCCGCCTGCATTGGAGCTGATCACAGGTGTGTTGGCAGCCATTGCTTCTAATGCAGCCAATCCAAAACTTTCCTGTTCGGAGGGTAATAAGAATACGTCGGAAAGCTGAAGAATCCGGTACAGGTCATTTACTTTTCCGAGCAGACGGATCTTTGAGATCAGATCAGAATTTTCTTCCAGAAACTGATTGACTTTTTCCATATCCGGGCCTTCGCCAATGATGATTAATTTTGATTTTACCTTTTTCTGAACATTTTTGAAAATCTGCAATACTTCATTCACCCTTTTTACCGGTCGTAAGTTGGAGACGTGAATAAGAATTTTTTCATCCGGGTTGGCAAACTGTGTTCGCTGGCATTCATTGCGCTCCTCAAATTCAGAATTGTCGATAAAGTTGGTAATCACCTGGATTTCCTTTTTGATTTTAAAGAACTGAAGGGTGTCTCTCTTTAAACTCTCGGAAACCGAAGTAATGGCATCGGATTGATTGATCGAAAACTCTACCGCATGTTTATAGCTCGGGTGTTGTCCAACGAGTGTAATATCGGTTCCGTGAAGGGTAGTGACCAATGGAATATCATTATCGTCTTCTTTCAGCATCTGCTTCGCCGTAAAAGCTGCATAAGCGTACGGAATGGCATAATGGGCATGAAGCAAATCCAGTTTATAAAGATTCACCACACGATAGATCATCGAGCTCAACGCAATATCATAAGGCTGATACTGGAAAAGCGGATAGGTCTGAACATTTACCCTGTGAAAGAAAATATTCGGATTGGTAATATCTAATCTCGCCGGCAGCGCATTGCTGATAAAATGAACCTCATAGCCTTTGTTGGCAAGAGACATTCCCAATTCAGTTGCTACGATTCCGCTTCCGCCATAGGTCGGATAGCAAAGTATGCCTATTTTCATTTATTTTGGTGGTATTTTTTAATTGTTTGTACTGCAGTTTTTTTCATAATACTGACGCAGTGCTTCTGGATTATTATTCTTAATTACTATTTTCTCTGCTTCAAAGTCACTTACAAGCTTTGGATATTTATCTTTGAAGAAATTTTTAACCATTCTTCTTAGCATCTGCTTTTTATTAAGGGTCAAAATACTGTTGTTAATATAGATTATCTGAGGCTTTTCATCTTTATATTGGAACAAGAAATATTCATGTGAAGATGGGGTTACGGTGTAATGATAACCGTTATGTGCTCCTGAATCAAAGGCGTAGGCAACATACGTTGAAATTTCGCCTGAATCTATTTTGTTCATCCAACAATAACTGGTTTTAGGTTTATCAGACAAAAAGTAATAAATATATTCCTTATATTCTGCGGTCACAGGCTGTTTGTTTTCCGGATTAATATATTCAACTTTATCTAGTAAATTAACCTTAATTTTTTCTTTCTTTTTAGAGCCATTTTCTATGAATGCTAATTTAGGCTCTTGATTAGACACCATATCAGCCTTTCCTGTTCTTTTGCTTCCGTCTAAAAAGTATAAAGTAGCATCAAATTGTTGCGCTTTTATGTTGAAGGAAAAAGTAACAACTAAAGCAGCCAAAAGTTTAATCATTTTTAACATCATTTGTTTTTTTAGGATTTAGTTTTGTGAACTATTCAAATCAATTCCCATCCCTGCTTTTAATTCATCATTTACCAAAACAGGTAGCCTGCCCCATATTTTTGTCTGCCCTTTTAAAGCTTTGGCGGTAGCCGTCATAGAATCATCATTGTTCTCATAAGCAACCAACACCGTGGAAACTTTTGAAATATCAATATCTTTCAAAGCATAGGCACTTCCGAAAACACTAAGAATTACATTTTGATTTTTAGTAAATTCAGATAAAATCTTTTTTGACGCGTCAGAAATTTTGTAAGGCTTATACGCTGTTGAATTATCTTTATGGAATCCTACAATCACGATAGAATTTGCTGGGATTGTGCTGATTTCATTTGCTTTTTTAATGATGATCTCAGTACCCATTTCATTGGCAAATGTCTGGTACGGGGCTTCTTCTAAAGGAACATAATAAACCTGTTTGCCTTGTAATGGAAGTAAGTTCTTTTCATCTTTTAATAATGTTAAAGCATTAGCATATAAATTTTGAACCAACACTTTGTGCGAATCATTATTTAAATCTGAATTGATATTGTCCGGATTTTTTGGACTGTATTTGTCTAACCCTAAAAAGTATTTTGTCAGGAGAATCTTCTTTACACTTTCTTCTACCCTTGATTGCGGAATTTCACCGTTGTCAATCGCTTTCTGAATCAGTTTCTTTCCTTCTGCTACACCCTGAGAAAAAAGCATGATATCATTTCCTGCTTTAAAAGCCATGGCATCCAGTTCGCCTGGTTTGTATTTGTTGGCCACTGCACCCATATTGAGAGCGTCCGTAATAATTAATCCTTTATATCCCAATTGATCTTTCAGCAAGCCGGTAATGATATTTTTCGAAACCGAAGCAGGAATTCCTTTTCCGGATTCCAGGCTCGGAACATATAAATGCGCCACCATTACGCCGCCAATGCCTTTATTCATTAATGCTTTAAAAGGAGCGAGCTCAACGGTATTCAGCCTTTCCAGATTATGGGAAACTACCGGCAGGTCCAGATGAGAATCCGTGCTTGTATCACCATGTCCCGGAAAATGTTTGATGGCTGCTAAAATAGTATTGTCCTGAAGTCCGTTCGCATAAGCCAAAGCCGAATTGATCACATTATTAACCTCAGATCCGAAACTTCTGTTTCCGATAATTGGATTATTAGGATTCGTATTTACGTCTACAACGGGTGCGAAATCCCAATTGATGCCCATTCTGTGGCAATCTTCCGCAATTTTGGCAGCCATCTGACGGATCAGGTTTTTATCCTGAATGGCCCCCAATGTCATTGCCCACGGAAATTTGTGTGCGGCAGCAATCCTCTGATATATTCCCCATTCAGCATCCATCCCGATCATCAAAGGAACTTTTGATTTCTGCTGAAATTCGTTGACCAAGTTTATTTCTCTTGCTGCATCATCCTGCATCAGGATCAGGCCGCCTATTTTTTCGTTGGTAACAATATTTCTTACATTACTGATTTCACTTTCACCCTTATTGGTGTACAGTGCCACAATAAATAACTGTCCGAGCTTTTCGTCCTGCGAAAGATTTCTGTAGGTTTTATCTACCCAGTGATTTGCTTTCTTAAGATCTTCTTTTGAGAGATTCTGCGGAACATATTGGGCTGCAATTTTTGAGCTCAATAATAAAAAAACAAAAAACAACGTACGAACCAGTTTCTTCATATTTTTTGAATAATAACAAAAATACAATTAAAAAAATGAGCAAAACAATGTTTTTGAATTTTTTGGTATATGATTTGAATACGCTTTATAAATAACAAACAATAACTAAACTTTTATAAAATGAAAAAATTTCTTCCAATTTTACTATTAGCCTTCGTAGGTTTATTTATATTCAGTTGTAAGGATGATGAGGATTTTGATACCTACTCACAATCAAAAGATGTTGTAGGATCTTTTACTAGCTCAAATAGTTATGCATTCACACAAGGTATCGCCATCCAAGGTACTGACGTTGTATTGGTTTATAGATATTTAGGTGATTCTTGGCAATTGATTCCAAAGATGATGTATTTACCAGATGCTACAGGAATGCCTACAAACAGAGAATTTCAATATAATTTTGTTTTTGATACGAATAATGTACAAATTAGTATAGATGATCAAAATTTTAATCTGTCTACAGGACTTACTTCAGCTGAAGCAACTCAGTATTTAAATAATCAACGATTCAGAATTGTATTGGTTCCTGCAAGTGCTGGTAAAAATGCAAATGTGAACTATGAGGATTACAACAGCGTAATTAAATACTATAACATTGATGAGTCTAAAATACAGACCATTAAAGTAAATTAAAATATATCTTTTCAGTTTTTTATAATTACAAAAAAGCTCCGGAATTTATTTCGGAGCTTTTGCTTTATTTATCGTTGTCATCAAGAAGATGACCAAAATAGTCTTTCTTTGTTTGCAGATAACCTCTGCTTATTTCGTTGGCCGGAATTTGAAGAGGAATTCTCGAATTAAGATGAATATTGCTTTCTTCTACATATTTTACCTTTTCAGGATTGTTGGTAAGGAGATTAATATCTTTTACACCTAACAAGTTCAGGATTTCAATGGCAATGCCAAAATTTCTGTCATCTGCGGGAAGTCCAAGCTTTAGATTGGCTTCTACCGTATCAAATCCTTTTTCCTGTAAAGAATATGCTTTTAGTTTATTGATGATTCCGATATTTCTACCTTCCTGTCTCAGGTAGATAATAACTCCTCCATTTTCATGGATATATTTCATGGCCGCGTCGAGTTGCTGCCCACACTCACATTTTTTTGAATGGAAAACTTCTCCGGTAATACATTCTGAATGGAAACGCACATTTACAGGTTTTGAAAAATCTGTCTTTTCTGCGATAATAGCCATATGAGGCATCCAGTCATTCTCGTTTTCGGATAAAGCTATCATTCGGAAAGTACCATATTCCGTAGGAACATTGGATTCCGCCTGAATTTTAATCATTAATACCCCTTAAATTAGTTTTAATTTCCCTTAATATAGTCTTCAATTGCAGAAACATTGGTTTTTAATCTTACGAGATACCGGTTAAGAACTTCATTGTCGTCTTTGTTAAGATTTACTCTCAGTTTCTGAACTTTTTTATAAGATTTTTCGAAGTCTTTCATAGCTTTATTTTTTCCATTCAGATTATCAGCGTCTATTGCATAAAGATAATTCTGTAAGCTGTACTTTAATGCTGTAATTTCGTTGTTTAAAGCTGTATTCTTGAATTGTGGAAAAGTTGCGATCAGATTGGAAATTTCGGAAGCATTGACATTACCTTTTACATTAATATCAATACTGTTTTTTGCTTCTTTATCAGAATCAGATGCTTTTGTTTCGCTATAAAAACTGGTAGACAACGGAGAAAAATTTGGTTTTTCCGTTGCACAAGATGTTATTGTTAATAATACTCCAAAAAAAAGAAATCGTTTCATTTTTGCTGCCCCTTTTGATATAGGACTGGGTTAAGACTTTCATCATTGTACATTTTCATTTGTTTGTACACTTTCATCTTAACATCACCGTTCTCAATATCAGCAAGCAACTGATTAATAGAAGTTGAAAGATCTTCATGCTGTGCAAGCAGTACATCTAATTTAGCCTGACAATTGGCTCTGTGCTCTTGCGATGCAGAATCTCTACTAGCTTCTAACGACATATGATAAACCTTGAGTGCGAGAATTGATAGCCTGTCTACCGCCCATGCGATAGTTTCAGTATTGATTTTTGCGTCAGGTTTAGGAGTTACACTTTCATACTTTTTAAGAAACCAGCTGTCTATAAATTCTACCAGATCAGTTCTTTTCTGATTGGAAGCGTCTATTGCTCTTTTAAGTTGGAGAGCTTCAGCCGGATCAATATTTTCATCTCTAATTATATCTTCCAAATGCCATTGAACGGTATCAATCCAGTTCTTTGCATACAAAATCCGTTCCAAAGTATCTTTTTCGAACGGGTTATTAATTAGAGTGTTAACGTCATCAGACACGTGATAATCTTCAATAGATTGATTGAAGACTTTCCATGCGGTCTCAGTAAAATTCATTGAGTTGTAAGAATTTTTAGTTGCTAGAAGAGTTATTGTTGGTGGTTTTGTTTTCAGAACCAGGTTTGTCCTCTTCCTTTACAGCATCTTTGAATTCTTTGATACCAGAACCTACTCCTCTCATTAATTCAGGGATTTTCTTACCTCCGAAAAGCAACAGAAGAATGATCGCTACGATCAGGATGTGTTGCCATGATAATGACAATATTGTTAATGTATTCATTGCTAATTTTTTTACAAAGTTAATCTTTTTTTAATAAGAAACCCAACCTAAAGGATCAACCGGTGTACTTCCGTTCCATACCTGGAAATCAAGAGTATAGGTGCCGTCAAAATCCTGTCCGATAACACCTACAGGAGTTCCTGCAGAAACCTGTTGCCCTTTTGATACATTCACACTTCCCAAATTGGAATAAATGGTGAAATAATTACCATGTTTAAGGATAACGGTTTTGGTTCCGTCACTATTTGCCAAAACAGATGAAACAGTTCCCGGAAATACTGATCTTGCATGTGTGCCGGACGGTACGGAGATCTTGATGCCATTATTTTCCTCATCAATATTTTTAAATACAGGATGGGGGTGTCTTCCGAAACGGTGTGTGATTTGTCCTATTTTATCAGCAGGATAGCCCAGTCTTCCTTTGTTGTCTGCAAAATTGCTTCCGGCAACAGTGGTCACGCCATAATTGGTCATTGCTTTTGTTTCTGCTGCTTTTTTGTCGTCTTCTTTCTTTTTGGCTAATGCCGCTTCTGCAGCCCTTGCTGCAGCCAGTTTTTCAGAGGCTTCTTTCGCTCTTGCTGCTGCTTCATCAGACGCTTTTTTTGCGGCTACTTTTCTTGCTTCATCTCTGGCTGTTGCTTCTGACCGGGCAGCATCTTCATTACGCTTTCTTTCTTCTTCTGCTCTTTTGGCGGCGAGTTCTGATGCTTTTCTCGCTTCATTTTCTGCGGCCAGCCTTTCTTTTTCCAAAGCTTCAGCCCGTGCTTTATTTTCAGCCTCTATTCTGGCCTTTTCTCTTTCTGCCGCGATTTTGGCGAGACGTATTTTCTCAGCTTCAGCTTTTTTTCTGGCTTCTTCTTCTGCTTTGGCTATTCTTATCTCTTCAGCAATAATCGACCTGATCTGTCCTTCCAGCGCTTTGGATTGCGACTGTTTTTGTCGGAGTTCGGAGGTAAGCTTTGATTCATTTTTCTTAAATTCTGCTACAAGTTGCTCTTTCTGGGCTCTTTCAGCATTGATCGTCGTTAAATCTTTTTGCTGATTGACAAGAAGATTAGCTTTTTCCTTTACAGAATTCTGTTTCTGTGCAATAGATTGCTTAATCTTTGCTGCTGCCGTGGTGATTTCTGCGGCTTTTTTATCCTGATAATCGGAATATTGTTTTAGATACTGAACCCTGCGTATTGCTTCTCCTAAATTTTTGGCAGAAAGAATAAAAGTCACTTTATTTTGTACCCCTTTATTTTTATATGCATTCACAAGAACTTTCGCATAATTTTCCCTCAGGATTTTCAGCTCTCTGTTCTGACGGTTGATTTCCAGCTGACGCAGATAGATTTCGTCTTCAATAAATCTTTTTTCCTTTTGAGTATTGTTATAAACCTTTTCTCTCAGTGCCAGTTTCTTATTAACATTATCAAGATAGGCGATCGAAAGTTTAGATTCGTTTCTTGTTTTTGCTAAATCTGTATTGATCTGTGCAATTTGTTTTTTAAGTTCAGCATTTTGTTTTTGCAACTGTTCTTTTTTACCGCTTTGTCCAAGGTGCAGTGTGAACAATAAAATACCTATTAAAAAGCTAAATTTTTTAATCATTTAATCTCAATTTTCTTATAACTGGATGGTACAGAATATGGTGTATCCATCCTCGAAAAGTCAAATTTCGTATTTTCCAGTAAAATCTGACTGCTTTTTGAGCCTTTTATAATTATTTTAACATTTCTTGGTAAACGGATTCCGTTGATTTCTTCCCAGTTGCTGTAAGACACATCAAGCTCATCAGGAGAAAGAACATCCTTAAGATTTACATTTAAAAGGTCATAATTTGTATCGTAGTTCAGAACAATTTTATATTCTCTGGTCTTTTCATCGGTGACAATCTTCTGATTGACATTGGATGCCATTTTAAAGCCTTGTGAATTTTGAGTGAGCGTAAACTGGGAATCATTAATTCTGACAAAAGTTCGCCCCAAAAGTATTTTCTCCAAAGATTTGTAATCAATGAAATTTACATTCAGAAGATTATTTAAATAATCAAAATCAGAATCGATATAGGTTTTGCTGGTTTTATCCTGGCCTTTAATACCTTCCGGGGTTGCCATTCCGCGGGCGACAGTGATGATGAATGCCTGAAGATTCATCCAGACTTTTTTATCTTTTTCAATATAAATTGTGGCATCCAGAGTAGGAATAAAGCTTCCTGTCTCCACATTAACTTTGCTATTGATCTTGATCTGCTCAAACTGCGGCATAGGGATCACATGCTCAAAGAACGGGAGTTTATTTCTTATAGGTTCATTGATATCTTTGGGATTCTGGTCATTTTCCAGAACGAATGTACTATCAACTTTGATGCTATTTTTAGACTTTTTTGCCGCATTCCTCGTTTTACAAGAAGTTACAGCAAAAAGCAATAACAGTACTATGATCCAGTTTTTCATGTATTTACCTTTTCAATTTAAAAAAATTACGGTGCAA
Source organism: Chryseobacterium sp. 27AL (assembly GCF_057815395.1). Taxonomy (NCBI): domain Bacteria; kingdom Pseudomonadati; phylum Bacteroidota; class Flavobacteriia; order Flavobacteriales; family Weeksellaceae; genus Chryseobacterium; species Chryseobacterium sp. 27AL. Next base: position 129,618 of record NZ_JBYRIW010000004.1, read on the forward strand.
TATTAACGCCAAACCACACAAAATGTTTTGTGTGGTCTGAAGATAGCTATTTGCGTTGATATATCTCTGTCAAATTATTTCGACAAGAAGTCCAGAACTGAATAGTCACCAAGAGAAATTTCCCTGGCTACTCCAAAATACTGTGCAGAATTTCCGATCATGGAATTGGAAAGATTTCCGTGGTTGATTTTTGTATTTTCCTGGATCAGTGAATTTTCAATATTTGAATTAACGATTACCGTATTGTTCCCCAATGAAACTCCAGGCCCTACTTTTGAATTGGAGATTTTTACATTTTCTCCAATAAAACATGGCGGAATAATCAGTGAGTTTTCGATCTGAGCCGAAGCCGGAAAATGTGACATCGCTTCCTGTTCATAAGCAAGAATTTTGCTGTTGGTTTCTACAGTCGCATTTTTGTTTCCGCAATCCATCCAGTCGTTGACTTTTCCTAATGTGAATTTTGCGCCTTTAGCACGCAGGTTTTCCAAAGCGGTTGTCAGCTGGTATTCTCCACCGTTTTTGATGTCATTATCCATAAGATAATTGATTTCGTTCATCAGCTTTTCTGCACTGTTGAAGTAATAGATCCCGATAATGGCAAGATCTGAAACAAAAGTCTGAGGTTTCTCAACAAAATCTGTGATGAATCCGTAATTGTCGAGTTTTACAACACCAAAAGCAGATGGGTCTTCCACGCTTTTTACCCAGATTACACCATCGGAATTTTTATCTAAAACAAAATCTGCACGGAAAAGAGTGTCAGCAAATGCGATTACTACATTACCACTCATTGACTGTTCTGCACATTTGATAGCATGTGCTGTACCAAGCGGGTCATTTTGATAGTAAATACTGCCTTTTGCCCCCAGCTTCTCAGCAATCTGAAGCAGTGATTTCTCTATTTCGGGACCAAAATCTCCGATAATGAAAGCTACTTCTTCAATTTCTTCTCCTGCGACCTTGGCAATATCTTCTACCAGTCTCTGTACGATCGGTTTTCCTGCGATAGGAATCAGAGGTTTCGGAACGGTAAGAGTATGTGGACGTAATCTGGAACCACGTCCAGCCATAGGAACGATAATTTTCATAAATTATTTAGTAAGTTTTAATTTTTTATAAAGATAGTAATAAAACCATTGCCGAGGTACCATTACTTCTTTAAGTATTGTTTATATTAAGTGAAACCCATAGCAACAAATAAAAGACCAAAGTCATTTTTTAATTCTCGACAGCAGCATATTTTTTTCAGAATAGATCAGAATACCTGCGTAAACCACAAAAAATAAATTCCCGATCCACAGGTTGTAATCAAACAATTCTACAATTATATAACTGAATGCAGCCAGGAGTATCACGAAAAAAGAGATTTTTTTCATTCTGTACGGGATAGGATAATATTTTTGGCCTAAAAAATAAGACACAATCATCATCGTAAAATATGCTGCCAGGGTTACCCATGCTGAAACCATAAAACCGTATTTTCTGAGAAGAGCAAGGTTTAAAATGATTGTTATGATAGCACCCGTCCAGGAAATATACGTTCCTACCCTCGTTCTGTCAGTGACTTTATACCAGGTAGAAAGGTTGTAATAAATGCCGAAAAAAAGATTTGCAATAACGATGATGGGAATGATATTAAGTGCAATCCAGTATGAACTGTTGGGTACCAGCAAGAGTTTTAGCCATGATACATTCGCGATAATTCCCAATGCAACCACTGATGCAAAAAACGAGAAATATTCCGTTACTTTGGCGTAAGTATTCTTCGCATTTTCATTATTCATCTGTTTAAAGAAAAATGGCTCTATTCCCATTCGGTATGCCGTAACAAAAAGCGTCATTAAAACAGCCATTTTATAACATCCGCCATAAGCTCCGGCATCACCATCATTAATAATGAATTTCTGTATAAATTTATCAAAGTTTTCATTGACCATAAATGCCAGACCGGCGATCATAATCGGCCAGGAATACTTGAGCATTTGCAAGAAAAGATCTTTTGAAAACTGCAGTTTTACCTTTAAAATCACAGGTAAGACAAGCAGTACACCTACAAAACTTGCCGCAAGATTACTGTAAAAAGGATAAGAAACTTTTTCATTTAAGCCTAATTGTAAACTGAATTCCTGAGGGATGTAAAGAAACAAAGCAATGGCAAAAGCACTCTGGAAAACCGCCTGAATGACTCTTACTGCCGTATATTTTATAGGCCTGTTGTGAAATCTGAACCAAGCCAAAGGAATAACGAGAATATTGTCAAAAAATGCAATCCATGCAAACCATCTGATATATTCAGGAGTAGTCGAATACCCAAAAACATTGGCGATAGGCTGGTTAAAAAATAAAACCAAAATCAGGAAAACTGTTGATAAGCCCGTTAAGAACCAGAAGGATGTGTTGAAAACTTTTTGTTCATTGTTTTTATCCGATGAAAACCTGAAATAAGCCGTTTCAAAACCAAAGGAAAGGACGATATTGACAAATGATATCAGCGCATAGAGATTAGTAAAAATGGCAAATGCACTGTTGTCGATATTTTTAATAAATAGGTAATTCAGCAATACGACAATTATCCTCGGCATGATCGCCCCGATTCCATATATAATTGTTTCGTTAAGAAGCTTCTTCAAAATCTGAAAATTTTATGCAAATGTAAATATTTAGAAATTGATTTGTTGTTGGCTGGGTTAAAATTCATTCATAAACCTTAATTTTGAAAAACTTTGTCAAAGTTCCGAACTTTGACAAAGTTGACAGCCAAATTTTCATCTCTAATTTCAAAAAGTAAATGAAGACTTTAATCAAAAATGTAAAAATCGTCAACGAAGGCAAAATCGTTGAAGGTGATATTTTAATTGAAAACGATTTAATTTCCAAAATAGATTCTCAAATTTCTGACGATGCCGACCAAATTATTGATGGAGCAGGGAAATATCTTCTGCCGGGAGTGATCGACGATCAGGTACATTTTCGCGAGCCGGGACTTACTCATAAAGGAGATGTCGAGACCGAATCAAAAGCAGCCATTGCCGGCGGGACAACAAGCTTTATCGATCAGCCGAATACTGTTCCGAATGCTGTAACGCAGGGATTGTTAGCAGACAAATACGAAACAGGTTCTCAAAAAGCGTATGCCAACTACGGCTTTATGATGGGCGGAACCAATGATAATCTTGAAGAAGTCCTGAAAACGAATCCGAGAAATGTTCCGGGAATTAAATTATTTTTGGGTTCTTCCACCGGAAATATGCTCGTTGATAATCCGGAAACCCTGGAAAATATTTTCAGCAATACCAAAATGCTGATTGCGGTGCACTGTGAAGATGAGGCAACCATTAAAGCCAATACCCAAAAGTATATGGATGAATACGGAGAGGATATTCCGGTAAAATTCCATCATTTGATCAGAAGCGAAGAGGCATGTTACAAATCTTCCTCAAAAGCGATCGAGCTTGCGAAAAAAACAGGAGCGAGACTTCATGTTTTTCATTTGTCAACGGCAAAGGAAACAGAACTTTTCAGAAATGATATTCCTTTAAAAGATAAAAAAATAACGGCGGAAGTTTGTGTTCACCACCTTACGTTTACCAATGAAGATTACGAAACCAAGGGCGGATTGATTAAATGGAATCCTGCTGTAAAAACGCAAAAAGACAAAGACGGACTTTGGGAAGCGTTGCTGGATGACAGAATCGATGTGATTGCAACCGACCACGCGCCGCACACCTGGGAAGAAAAGCAGAATGTGTATACCAAATGCCCTTCCGGAGCCCCGCTGGTACAGCATTCATTGAATGTAATGCTTGAAAACTATAAAAACGGCAAGATTTCTTTAGAAAAGATTGTTGAAAAAATGGCGCACAATCCGGCTATACTTTTCAGAATTGAGAAAAGAGGTTTTGTAAGAGAAGGCTATAAAGCAGACCTGGTGCTTGTTGATCTGAATGAAAACTGGACGGTTGCCAAAGAAAATATCCTTTACAAATGTGGATGGAGCCCGTTAGAAGGCATGAATTTCCATTCTAAAGTGACTCATACTTTTGTCAATGGAAACCTGGTATACGAAAACGGAAAAATTAATGAACAGAAATTCGGAGAACGTCTGCTTTTTGAAGTTCAGGAATAATACTTGTTTAAACTAATTTCAGAATTAACCGCAAAAGTTGCAAAAGATAATCACAATGAAATGATTAGTGTATTTAAAGTTTTCAAAAGAATAAAAATCGAAGATTTTTTTAAGCTATTGTAACCTTTTTCATTTGTAATTATCAACTTTAAATAAAAGTTGAGCTCGTCTTTGCAACTTTGCGGTTATATAAAAGTTTAAAACAGCCATACAATAAAAAAATATCGTTATATCAATAGGAGCGGGCTAAGCCTTTTTATTTATAATCATCGAATCGGCTTTAGCCAAACTTATCTTAAAACAAACTGAAGCCTCTTCAATTTAAAAAGGCTTCAGTGTATATGTATAATTAATCTATCGTTATATGTTCAATTGTTTTTTCCAACGAATTTTCCATGATTCCCGGAATTGATAAGCCTTCTGCCCGGAAGACGGTGACGTCTGAAATACCATAAAATCCAAAAACATTTTTAACGTAAGGAACATTAGAATCATAGATCTGATGAGGACCATCCGAATAAATATTTCCGGATGTAAAAGCGATATACAGCTTTTTGTTATTCAGCAAACCTTTAGGTCCGTTTTCATCATATTTAAAGGTATATCCTGCTCTGGAAGTAAAGTCAAAATAAGCTCTGAGCCCCACCGGAACCGAGAAGTTATACATCGGAGATTCAACAACGATAATATCGGCTTCCTGAAGCTCTGCAATTAATCCTGTTGAGTATTTATTGATTTCTGCCTGTTCTGAAGAATGGCTTTCTGCCGGTGTGAAAAAAGTATTGATGTGAACCTCATCTAAAATAGGAACAGAATTTTTTGCCAGGTCCCGCTCTTTTACTATAGCATCCGGATATTTTTCTTTTATTTTTTCAACTACAGCTTTTCCCAGTTTTCGGCTTGCGGAAACTTCCATTCTCGGGCTTGAAATAATGTGAAGTATGTTTTTCATTTTTTAAATTTTAAAAATCTCTTTAGCAAAATTATGTACATTTGCTTATCAAAAGTTAGTAGTATACAGAAGGTTAGCAGTAACTTTTAGGTTAGTTGAAATAGGACTTATGAAAAATACTGAAGTTTTAGAAGAGCGTATAACGGCTCAAGGCTGTACCGAGCATCTTTCTGCTGTTGAAGATGCCATCTATGTAATTGGCGGAAAATGGAAGCTTAAAATTATCATTGTTTTGCAGGAAAACGGTAATATCAGATTCAATGAGCTGCAAAGGAATATTCCGGGTATTTCGGCAAGGGTGCTCTCCAATGAGCTGAAAGATTTAGAGCTGAACGGATTTGTAAAAAGAGTTGTTCATGCAGAGCAAACGCCCGTGGTCGTAGAATATATTTCAACCGATTACAGCCGAACGTTACAGCCTGTGATCATGGCACTTTCGGATTGGGGCAAAACGCATAAACGAAACATCAAAGAAGATGCTTTTTAAATTTAATTAATCATCAACATTTGCTTTATCCAAAATATTTCTCCCGCAAATAATACAGTTTTTTAATATAGTTATCTGTAAAATCTTCGGGAGGAAAAATATCATTAAGAAAAGCATTAATTGAAAGATTGTCTGAATTCCAAAGGCGACATATTCGTTTTCTTTTTAAAGAGTGTACTGAACGACTGCGAATGCTCAAATCCCAGTTCATAAGCAATTTCGCTCACCGAAAGCTCTGTCGTCGAAAGTTTCTCCTTTGCTTTGCTGATCAGCTTTTCGTGAATATGCTGCTGTGTATTTTGCCCGGTATGCACTCTCAAAAGATCACTTAAATAATTCGGAGAAAGATTCATCGCTTCTGCAATTTGATGAACAGTTAATAAACCTTTTTCAGATGAATGATGATTAAAATAATCATTTAAAAAAGATTCAAATTTTGTTAAAAGCTGGTGGCTTCCGCTTTTTCGGGTAATAAACTGCCTTTCGTAGAAGCGTTTGGAATAATTCAACAACAATTCAATCTGAGACAGGATGATTTCCTGGGTGTGATGGTCGATGTGCTGACATTCTTTATCAATTTTATACATGATTTCAAGCAGATCATTCTCTTCATCTTCAGATAAATGCAAAGCTTCATTCACAGCATATGAGAAAAATCCATAAGAAGAAATGGTTTTTGCCAAAGGATGTTTCAATAGAAAATCTTCATGAAAAACCAGCAGGTAGCCTGTATTTTCACAATCCATCGTTTTCAGATCCAGATACTGAACCTGATTTGGTGCCGTAAAGCTCAGAACACCTTTGTCATAATCGTAATGCTGCTGACCGTATTTTATTTTTCCTTTCGCATTACGTTTCAGCGCGACACAATAATGTTTGCTCACAAAACCATCCCACACCTTATCTTCAATAAAAATACTTTCATAAAGATTAATGATACTCACCATGGGATGCTTCGGTTCCGGAAGTGATAATAAGTGGTGAAACTGTGAAATAGATTGTATAGTATTCATGATCTGAAGTTCTAAATAGTAAAGATAATAATTTGGGCGCCTTTTTCCGTCTGTAATTTATCCTGAGCGAAGTCGAAGGACTCCCGCTTTTTTGTTCCGCTTCGCTCCACAAAAAGAGCTCCGTTCAAGCCGGGGCGCGACATTACTGCGTTATAAATTTAGCAGTCTGTCATTTTGACGAAGGAAGAATCTCACAAATAAATAAAGGGGAGATTCTTCACTACATTTCTGAACTACGTTCGTAGACTTTCAGTCTATGTTCAGAATGACAAACTGTAGAATAATTTAAACAATTAAAATTACAAATTAATAATCCAAAAGTCCCATTCCAAATTCGTCATAGGTAGCTCCCGTATCTGTTCCCAGTGGGACAATGCTTTCCAGTTGCTGAATTTCAGACTCACTTAGTTGAATATTGGCGGCTTCAATATTTTGTTCCAAATATTTTCTGCGCTTCGTTCCCGGAATAGGAAGAATTCCTTTGCTGATAATCCATGCCAGAGCCAGTTGAGATGAGGTGATATTCTTTTCTTTAGCCAGACTTTCAATGGCATCTACCAATTCGATGTTTTTATAAAAATGCTGTTCCTGAAAGCGTGGAATTCCTCTCCTGAAATCATTTTCCGGAAGATCATCAATCGTGCGGATTTGTCCGGATAAGAAACCTCTTCCTAAAGGCGAATAGGCCACAAAACCAATCTCCAATTCATTTAATGTTTTGATGACGCCTTTTTCTTCAACCGTTCTTTCAAAAAGAGAATATTCACTCTGCACTGCAGAAATTGGGTGAACGGCATGGGCTTTTTTCACCGTTTCAGAAGATACTTCCGACAAACCGATATACCCTATTTTGCCTTCTTTTACCAACTCACTCATTGCTCCGACGGTTTCTTCTACAGGAGTGTTTTTGTCAAGACGGTGCATGTAGTAAAGGTCGATATAATCGGTTTTTAAATTTTTCAGAGAGCGTTCTACCGATTTTTTTACATAGTCTTTGGTTCCGTTGATCTTCCAGGTTACCTGGTCATTATCATCAATTTCCCATCCGAATTTGGTAGCAATGATATACTGATCTCTATTGCCTTCAATCGCTTTGGCAATTAATTGCTCATTTTTGAAAGGACCGTACAGATCGGCCGTGTCAAGGAAATTTCCACCCATTTCCAAAGAACGGTGAATCGTTGCGATAGCTTCTTTCTCATCGGTTTTACCGTACATATCTGCATCGCCAAAACCTGTCATTCCCATACATCCCAAGCCAATATTGGGAACTGTTAATCCCTGGCTTCCTAATTTTACCTGTTTCAATTTCATATTGTTGATTTTTATTGATACAAAATTCAGCAGAAATTAAAAACCAGATGTATGCAAAATCATGATTGTCGTATGCAAATTACAGAAGTTATAATAATGTTAAGTAATATCGGATTTAACCGCAAAAGGTACAGAAGAAAAATCGGGAAAACATTTAGATTGGCAAAAGTTCAAAAAAGCAGAATGAAAAATTTTGTAACCTTTTGAATATCTAAACACGCTGAAAATCTTTTGTGGCTTTGCGGTTAAATAAAAAATTTAAATATTATAATAATCTGCGTTATCTGCAAAATCAGCAGAGATAAAATGATAAATGGAGATTCTTCATTCCGCTTCTGCTTCATTCAGAATGACAAAAGTACAGCAGAATCATCAGTGAAAATCAAGTAAGATTAAAATTCATATTTACAAGATTACTTTCTTGGTTTAGCACCCATATAAAAACTCAGTTTTCCGCCATTTATAATATCAGAATGTTTCAGCGTAAAGTTTTTAATTTCTTTTCCATTCAAAAGAATTTTCTGTACATATACATTCTTCGGACTTTGATTGATCGCTTCAATAGTAAATATCTTTCCGTTCTCTAAATTCAATACCGCATGATCCACGGCCGGACTGCCGATCGCATAATCTTCAGAACCCGGTGCAACAGGATAAAAGCCAAGCGAGCTCAGAATATACCATGCACTCATCTGTCCCGCATCATCATTTCCTCCCAATCCGTCAGGGGTTGCTTTGTATTGCATCTCTAAAATTCTCCTGATCTGCGCCTGGGTTTTCCAAGGCTGTCCTGCCCAGTTGTAAAGATAAGCCACGTGATGTGCCGGCTCGTTTCCGTGAACATAGCCCCCGATAATTCCCTCTCTCGTAATATCTTCCGTATCTGCAAAAAACTCGTCGGGCAAATGCATGGTAAACAATTCATCCAGTTTTGATGCAAATTTTTTCCTCCCACCCATCATCGTAATAAGTTCATCCGGCTGTTGGGGAACAAAGAAACTGTAGTTCCATGAGTTTCCTTCGATGAAGCCCTGTCCATGGGTGCTTAATGCATTAAAATCTTTCTTAAAGCTGCCATCTGCCAAACGTGGACGCATAAATCCGGTCGATTTGTCGAAGTTGTTTTTCCAGTTTTGAGAACGTTTGATAAACTGATTATAAATTTCCGTTTCCCCAAGATGCTTCGCCAACTGAGCAATAGCCCAGTCGTCATAAGCGTACTCCAGTGTATTGGAAACTGAAGTGCCGTTTTTTTCTGCAGGAATATAGCCCAGATCAATGTATTGTCCTATTCCTTCGTAATCTCTTTTGTTGGCTGTTTCCACACAAGCCATCAGCGCTTTTCTGGCATCATCGGAATAATTTCCTTTGATGATCGCATCAGCCACAACACTTACGCTGTGATAGCCGCTCATACACCAGTTGTCATTGGCGTAATGCGACCAGATCGGTAACATCTTCATGGAAAACTGGTCGTAATGTGCCATCATCGATCTCACCATATCCCCATTTCTTTTAGGTTGAATAATGTTAAAGAAAGGATGAAGCGCCCGGTAGGTGTCCCAAAGCGAAAAAGTGGTATAATTCGTGAAATCCTCTGCTTTATGAATATTTTGGTCTAATCCTTTATATTCTCCGTTTATATCCATGTATACGGTAGGATTGATAAATGTGTGATATAGGGCTGTGTAAAAATTGGTTTTATCAGTGTCGGAGGCTTTAATGACAATTTTGTTCAATTCTTTATTCCAGCTTTCCTGAGTCTGAGCTTTGATCTGGTCAAACGATAAATTTCCGGTTTCTCTTTCTAAATTTTCCAGGGCATTGGCTTGGCTTACAGGTGAGATAGCAAGCTTTACTTCAATGGCTTCATTTTCATTTGTATCGAAATCAAAATACATTTTCAGATTCTTTCCTGCAATTTCAGGGAAGTTCTTCGTCTGGTCAAACTTTCTCCAGAATCCGTTGTACACTTGTTTACCATCGTAATTCTTCTGCCCATACGATTTAAAAGGCTTTGAAAACGTCATAGCAAAATAAACCGTTCTCGTTCTCGCCCAGCCGTTGGTCTGCCGGTAGCCTGTTATGGTATTTCCGTTTTCCACGCGTACGTAGGTCCACACGTTTTTACCGTCGTAATTATAAATTCCGGCCATCAGATCAAGAATGATATGTGCCTGATCAGACTTTGGAAATGTATAACGGTGAACGCCCACTCTTGTCGTTGCGGTGAGTTCTGCCAAAATATGATGATCGTCCAGTCTTACTTTATAATATCCGGCTTCTGCTTTTTCGTTTTGATGTGAAAATCGACTTCTGTAACCAATTTCAGGATTTGATGCTGTTCCCGGATTTAACTGTAATTTTCCCACCGTCGGCATAACCAGAAAATCTCCAAGATCAGAATGGCCTGTACCACTGAAGTGTGTCGAACTGAAGCCTACAATGGTTTTGTCTTCATAACGGTATCCTGCACAATATTTATAGACCTCACCATTGTATTTACCGTTCAGGGCATAGGAGATCGTATCGGTTTCCGGACTCAGCTGTACGGCTCCGAACGGCGCAGTTGCGCCTGGATAGGTATGTCCCATCTTTTCGGTTCCGATCAGAGGATTCACATACTGAATCAGTTTTTCGAATTGCTGGGCTTTACCATATACACTGAAAAATAAAATGAATAGAAAAACAGAAGCTTCCGGCTTTTTCATGAATAAAATATTTTTTATGAAAGCGTAAATTTAGTTAAATTTAAATGTAATGAAACGGGTCTTTATGAAGGATTAGTTTCGGCGGCGGCTTTGCCGCCGCCGAAACTAATCACAACCTCTTATTGCTAGCATATTATTTATAACGCATCGAATAACTTAAAATATTAAATTTACTGAAACAATAAAATTATGAATCTATATACACAGCCGATGTTACGGGAAGATGCCCTGAAAGATAAAGTTGCCATTGTTACCGGTGGCGGAAGCGGTCTTGGAAAAGCCATGACCAAATACTTCCTTCAGTTGGGCGCCAAGGTGGTCATCACATCCAGAAATCTTGAAAAACTACAGGGAACAGCCAAAGAGTTGGAGGAAGAAACGGGAGGTCAAGTACTTTGTGTGGCGTGCGATGTGCGCAACTGGGATGAGGTGGAAGCGATGAAAGAAGCCACGTTGAAAGAATTCGGGAGAATAGATATCTTATTAAACAATGCGGCCGGGAATTTCATTTCCCCAACGGAAAGATTAACGCATTCCGCATTTGATTCCATTCTGGATATCGTACTGAAGGGAACTAAAAACTGTACGCTTTCCATCGGGAAACACTGGATCGATACCAAAACTCCGGGAACTGTTCTGAATATTGTAACTACCTATTCATGGACAGGTTCTGCCTATGTCGTTCCATCCGCCTGTGCAAAAGCGGGTGTTCTGGCTATGACAAGATCGCTGGCGGTAGAATGGGCGAAATACGGAATTCGCTTCAACGCCATTGCGCCGGGACCATTTCCTACAAAAGGAGCCTGGGACAGGTTGCTTCCGGGAGATCTGCAGGAAAAGTTTGATATGAGAAAAAAAGTCCCGTTGAGAAGAGTAGGAGAACACCAGGAACTGGCCAATCTTGCGGCATACCTCGTTTCTGATTATTCGGCCTATATGAATGGTGAAGTGGTGACTATTGATGGGGGAGAATGGCTGCAGGGTGCCGGAGAATTCAACATGCTGGAAGATATTCCGCAGGAAATATGGGATGCTTTGGAGGCAATGATTAAAGCAAAGAAATCAAATTAATCTGTGATAAAAACTTTTTTAATGGCAACTTCGGATCCCGGAGCTGCCATTTTTTTTGTTAAATCAGCCCTTGAAATGATATCCTTTCAATGGTGGCTTCGACTCCGCTCAGCCACCAGTTGTAACGCGACCCTTCGACTCTGCTCAGGCTCCGCCAGCCGACTGCTTTTTGTCGTTCCCTATAAATCGCATATTTATATACACTAAAACACTAAACACTAAAACGCTCAAACCCTCCGATCCAATGCGGCTGAGCGGAGCCGAAGCCAAAACTCCGGCCTGTTCTGCAAAGCAATCGGTAAAACCATGAAACGATCACTTTACTCACAAAGCCGGAGTACCACTATACTTCAAGAAATAGTTGTCAGCTTCTTTCATTATGAATCATTTTCACTGACGAAAACGATTCCCTTTCATAATTCTGGCAATTTATTCGCAACAGAAATTATTGCTTTTTATAACAAGCCGATTGCTTGCTCCCTTGCAACCATCTTGCAAGCCTCCTTGTAATACCCTTACAAGCCCCCTTGCAAACCTCTTGCATGCACCGATGCAATCCGCTTGTTATTCTACGGCCAATTCTCTGTCAAAGGTTGCGACGCGAGGTTCCTTTAGAATAATACTGTCTGCATATTGTGTTAGGATCTCTAATCTATAAGTTCCTGCTGCTAATTCAGGAATCGCCACCATAACCTCCGAAGGATTAATTATATATTACTATTGCTGAAATTCTACTATGAAGCCCCAAGTACTATTTTGAGATGTATAGTTCGCCACTACATCATTCCAAGGATGTGTAGAGGTATAGCCATTATAAGTTTTGGTGATGTTTGTGTTTTTACTAATAATATGAATAAACCCTTCAACGCTACTTCCATTATTTGGTTCTCCTGAAGCAAACCAATTTGATTTCCTTACTGCAGAAGTACCCCCAGCAGAATAATCATGGTTGGGTTGCTCTCCTGTAATCCACTTCATTTCTGGGTCGGGTGTTAGAGCAGATCCTGCAGACCATGAAAATTTAGTCATACCTATCCATGCTCCATTCGTATTGAATATAGTATAAGCCGTCAATAAATTAGTTTCAACATATTGCCATTCTGCATCAGTCGTAAAGACCGCCAGATAGCCTCCCATATTTTTAGCGGCACTATACGCCTGATACCAGGTTACCGCTGCACTGGTAGAATAGGATGCATACGTATGCCCACCAAAACTCCCTGTTCCTTGTCGGGTGGCAGTAGCAGAACCTACCGTTAAGGTCGCAGGTGCGTCGACTGATGCTGTTGCCGTAGTGCTGGGTACATAGCCTAAGATGTTGGGATCTGCAATGGTGGTATAGCTTATGGTGCTTCCAGAACTGTTTATTTTCTTCCACTTGGTGCCATTGAAATAATAGAATCCCGGTTCGGTAATTTCTGCGGTGACGGTATTGGGAGCGGAGGGGGCTGCCGTGGCATAAATCATCGTTCCCACATGGTTCGACCCATACGTTCTGTTCTGGATTTCGGTACCACTTAATTGAGGGAAAATTAATCCTTGAGGTTTGCTGTCGGTTGTTTTGGCTTTGATGTCGAGGGTGGCATTGGGGGTTGTTGTATTGATACCCACTTGAGCTTTAATAATAAGGCTGATAAGTAAAACAGCCAGTGTGATTATATTTTTCATTTTTTATTGTATTTATTGTTGTTATATTTTTTAATCGTTTTTTAACACAAAAGAGCTGCACTTCGACAGGCTTAGCCTGACATTGTGAACACGAAGCGCACTAAGGTTTTTTATTGTTGATCTGCTTTAAGTTTCACAAAGCCGTTCCACTTATAAAAGCTCACTAAGCAATTGTTCTTAACACAAATGGCACTAATGGATTGAACACTAATTTCACAATTGTTTTGTGAAAATGTTTGCTTAGATCCCTACGGGATGACAAACGTGGTGGAAAGTATCTTGCATTAAGCTTTGTGTTATTTGTGCGTTGATATTTGTGCTTATCTGTGTTTAATAAATGTTTCATGATGACGCAAACATGGGCGGAGGACGGCTGAAGTGATTGATAATAATTTTTAAGAGGTTGAAATAGTTAATAAGTGAATATAGAAGCTTCTTTTCAGTAAGATTTACATATAAGAAAAGTTTTAGAATAGGAATTAATATTTTCTGATGTTGTTTTAATGAAAAGGAATTGCCTAAAATAGCTGTTGATAGATGATTCGTTGAGTTTACAATATAATCTGAGCTCTTTGGAATTGTAAAGCAGAGTTGGTTTATTTGGTTGACCTGACTCTTGTTAATGTCCGGCGATTTTAGCCTGAAAAGGGATTTACGCTTGTTTGCGTTAAACTGTTTTGATGATGTCTGACTTTTTCCTGGTAAAGATGTTACGGTTGAGATGTCAACAGGTGATTCAACATACAGATAAGAATCTTCAGAAACAAAAATTGTTGAATCGGAATAAGAAAAGGGAGTCTGTGAACAGATAAAGTTGGAGATGAAAAACAGTTGACAACACAGCATCCTTACGCTAAAACGCAGAAACAGAGGGAGCTGAGAAAGGGTCATCATTTGTAGTTTCATTGTGCTTAAAAAAGTAGTCCCACTTAGACTACTTTTAGTGCCAATGATTTAAGAATCAATATGTTTTTCTTTTTTTAGGGTAAAAACGATGGCAGTTTCTTTTCCTCTTAAGCGCCCGATTTTTAAAGGGATCTACTGTTTCAAATTAATTAACATATTAAAAAACAAAGGATTATTATTTGGAAGTAATGAGAATTTGTTTACATTTGTCACAGAGAAAGTAGTCTAAGTGGGACTACTTTTTTATTGAATATGACCGGTTCTTTTTAATAAAGATTTTAAGCTCCGTAAGAACCATAAAGCTTTCTTTTATAGGCTGTAATCGTAGAAGATTTATATTGCCTTTTCCTCTTTGTGGGATGTTTATTTTTGCTAACTTGTCGCCAAAAATAATTATGAAAATGAAATTTCGAAATCTTGTTTCTGCCCTGACTCTTATTGCTTTTTCGCAGTTCGCTTATGCGCAGGAATCTCCAAAGTATGATTATGTGGAAGCTTTCAAGCCTTTTTTCTACACGCAGACCGGCACCTCAACACGATCTGCAAGTGGCCAGCCAGGATATGCGTACTGGCAGAATGCAGCAGATTATCACCTCAACGTAAGCCTCAATGAAGCGAATAATGAAATTAGCGGAACAGCAGAAATAAAATATACCAACAACAGCCCCGATAAACTGGGCTTTCTGTGGCTTCAGCTCGATCAGAATTTATTTGAAAAAGATTCAAGGGGAAATGCGGTGGTGCCTATGTCCGGAAGCCGAAACGGTGCTCATGGTGAAGAATTTGAAGGTGGCTATAAGATAAAATCAGTAAAACTTGGCGGTAAGGAGGTACACTATACCATCACCGATACAAGAATGCAGATCGATCTTCCATCTGAACTAAAAGCCCGCGGTGGTGTTGCTAAGATTACAATTGAATATTCTTTCATCTCCCCGCAATATGGGTCCGATCGGATGGGGATTCAGGATAGCAAAAACGGTAAGATCTTTACCATGGCCCAGTGGTATCCGAGAATGTGTGTCTATGACGACGTCATGGGATGGAATACCATGCCCTATCTGGGAGCTTCCGAATTTTATCTTGAATATGGAGATATTACAGCTGATATTACAGTACCAGCCAGTCATTACGTCGTGGCATCCGGAGAGCTTCTGAATGCTAAAGAAGTCTATACCAAAGAAGAAAACAGCCGATGGGAGCAGGCAAGGAACAGCGATAAGACCGTTATGATACGCCCTGAATCAGAGATCGGAAAAAATAAGTCGTCCGGAACAAAAACCTGGAAATTTAAAATAAAACAGGCGAGAGATTTTGCCTGGGCGTCGTCAGCAGCCTTTGTAATGGATGCTGCCAGGATCAACCTTCCAAGCGGTAAGAAGTCATTGGCCATCTCGGCTTATCCTGCGGAGAGTGGGGGTGAAAAGGCCTGGGGGAGATCTACGGAATACACCAAGGCGGCTATTGAGCATTATTCTGCAAAATGGTACGAATACACCTATCCTGCGGCCACCAACGTTGCCGGAAATGAAGGCGGAATGGAATATCCTGGAATCGTGTTCTGCCACATGACTTCTAAAGGTGCAGGACTTTGGGGTGTTACCGATCATGAATTCGGACACAACTGGTTCCCGATGATCGTAGGCTCTAATGAAAGACTGTTTGCATGGATGGATGAAGGATTTAATACTTTTATTAACGAACTTTCTACGGAAGCTTTTAATAAAGGCGAATACTATCAGAAGAAAAATGTTGCACAAATGGGATCTTTCCTGATGAACGATCGTTTTGAGACCATGATGACTGGACCGGATAATATGAAGGAAAGCAGCATTGGTATTCTGGCTTACTTTAAACCTGGGGTAGGATTAGGTGTCCTGAGAGAATCGATCCTGGGACCTGAAAAGTTTGATAAGGCTTTCAGAACCTATATTCAGCGCTGGGCTTTTAAACATCCTACGCCCTGGGACTTTTTTCATACTATGGAAAACGTTTCGGGAGAAGAACTAAACTGGTTCTGGAGAGGATGGTTTATCAATAAATGGAAAATTGACCAGGCTGTAAAAAGCGTAAAGTATGTAAATGATGACTTTAAAAATGGTGCACTCATCACCGTTGAGAATATCGGCCAGCTGCCTATGCCAACGACCGTTCAGGTGAAATTCAAGGATGGTACGGAGCAGACGGCAAATATTCCGATTGAGGTTTGGAAAAGAAATACTGAATGGACATTCCGGTTAGATTCAGCAAAAGAAATTGTTGAGGTAAAGCTTGATCCGAAATCACAGATCCCGGATGTTAACATGACAAACAACATGTGGACTTCAGCAGATGCGAAACCATAAGGAAATTAAAGCAGGAATTAAGTGTCCTGTAAAATAATATACTGCAGATTGTGATCCAAAAGTCAGACATATCTCTTTAGATCGAATATGCTTCTAGTATAGGGGCTACAAGGCTGTCCAAACTTTGGACAGCCTCTTTTTTCTTTAACAAAAAATAAAAGGGTATTTTTTATGCTCCGGAGGAGCAATATCTCTGTAGAAAAAAACAATGGAATATCACCAGCACGCCGTAGGTGTGCTATGATAAGATAGAACCCCTCCGGGGTTCTGATGTTACAACATCTTGATATAGATCTACACAGATGTTGCTCCTCCGGAGCAAATTAAATGATTGCTTCATACACTATGTTGAAATTATTTTAAAAAGAAAACCTGAAAAAAATTAATAAAAAGAGGCTGTTCAAACTTTAGACGGTCTTTTTATTTTAAATTAAGTTCAAACTGAGTGTTGTCTTCATGATAAGCCTTACTTTTGTCTAAGCTAATTAAAAATATATGATTATGAATTTCAGATTTTCAATCGTAGGTCTTATGATGTTTGCATTAGGTTTTTCGCAGGATCTTAAAGTGATGAGCTTCAACATCCGTCTGAATGTAGATTCTGATAAAGAAAACTCATGGACCAACAGGAAACAGGATGTAGCAGATTTGCTGACGTATTATCACCCGGATTATTTTGGCGTTCAGGAAGCATTGCCGGAGCAGATGAAGGATATTAAGAGCGGATTGAAAAATTACGATTATGTAGGAGTAGGCAGAGACGACGGTAAGGAGAAAGGTGAATTTTCTGCCCTATTTTATGATACCAACAGGCTTCAGGTTATAAAATCGGGTACCTTCTGGCTTTCCGAAACTCCTGAAAAGCCTTCCAAAGGCTGGGATGCAGCGTTGAACAGAATTTGCACCTATGCGCTTTTCAAAGATAAAAAGTCAAAGAAGGAATTCATGGCCCTGAATCTTCATTTTGATCATATCGGAAAGGTGGCAAGGGTAAAATCTTCAGAGCTGATCTTAAAGAAAATCAAAGAGCTTAATCCTGGAAATTTACCGGTAACCGTAAGCGGAGATTTTAATTTAACAGAAGATTCCGAGCCTATTAAAATTATGTCACAGAATATGCAGGACAGCTTTTATCATTCCGAAACAAAACATTACGGACCGAAAGGAACTTTCACGGGTTTTAATGTCAACGAAATTCCAAAAGACAGAATCGACTATATTTTTGTAAAAGGATTTAAAATTAAATCTCACAGACATATCAACGACAGACGCGAAAACCTGCTGTATCCATCAGATCATTTTCCGGTGCTTACCGATCTGCAGTTTTAAAATATCGCTGAAGAGAAATTAATGAGCCTATCACTGTTTATTATTTCCCAAAAGCCCATACAGAATCTTATCTCTGATCTCATCGGTGATCTCTGATGTAGATTCTGTATTTCTTTTAAACCAGAAATAAGAGTTATTCAATGTATGTAGGATGAATCTTGTGGTAAAAGCCGGCGATTTCAGTTCCCAGTTTTCGGCCTGATGAATTTGGGAGATCAGCTCTTCAACTTCCTGCTGGTAGCTTTTTCGTAAAGCAATAAACTCGGGAAGACGTTCTTCCAGGTGCTTCCATTCGTTTGAGTAGATATGGGTAACGTCGCGGTTTTTAAGAACAACCGATAAATGTTTATCCAGAAAAAGGTTTAATTTTTCCTTCGGCGGAACATCCGTATTTTTCACCTTTTGCAGTTCATCAAAAAACTCCTGGGCAATCCCAAAACAAATCCATTCTAAAATTTCTTCCTTGGAGCGGATGTGCGCATACAAAGAAGCCGCTTTGATATTAAGTTTTGTGGCTAAATCCCGTACAGAGCTGCCCATATAACCCTTTTCTTTGAAGAGTTCTACGGCTACATCTAATATTTTCTTTTGTTTTTCTTTAAGCTCCATCTGGTAAAAGGCAAAAGTAATTATTTTGATTTTAATATTCTGATTTTCGGATTATGATTTTTGATCTGACGATTGTCATTGGCTATGCCGAATCTTCGATTTCTGACGAAGGAAGAATCTATAACATTAATAATAAGTGATTCTTCATTTCACTTTGTTCCATTTAGAAGACAAAGGTATTTTTTATATATTGAATAAGTGAAGCCATCTTAAACCCTCTTAACTTCTTAATTAAAGTCTTAATGGTTTAAAAACAAATCTCTTTTATTTAAATTTACCAACTATGACTGTTCTTCCGATAATTTTCATTGAATATCATCTTAACCGGAAAATTTGTCTTTGCATTCTTTGTTTACAATGAATATTTCGGAAATTTTGTCTGTATTTTTTGAAAATTCAATAATTGAATGGTTTTTGCGATATGGTTCTCGAATTAAATGATTGATAAGACATTAAGATTAGACTTAGCAACTTTGGTCTTAATGTTTTTTAATAACAAAAATCATTATTTTAAAACCGGGAATTGTATACATTTTGATGATAATCTATTAACTATAAACCAACAATAATCAGATAAATAATATGAACTTAAACCAATATACTGTAAAATCGCAGGAAGCCATCCAGGCCGCTCAACAGGTAGCCATGGAGTTCGGTAACCAGAGTATTGAGCCTCAACATCTTCTTGAAGGTATTTTTCAGGTAGATGAAAATATTTCGCCATTCTTATTAAAAAAATCTGAAGCAGATGCTGCTTTGGTAAGAGAGCGAAACCGTGAAAATTTAGAAAAGCTCCCAAAAGTGCAGGGAGGAAACATTTATCTTTCACAATCGGCAAACAAAGTTTTGCTTGATGCACCCAACATCGCTAAAAAAATGGGTGATGAATATGTGACGATCGAGCATTTATGGCTTTCGTTACTGGAAACAAATTCAGAAGTTTCGAAAATGCTGAAAGATATGGGCGTTACGAAAAGCCTTCTGGAGGGTGGAATTAAAGAATTAAGAAAAGGAAGCAAGGCCACTTCTGCAAGCTCAGAGGAAACGTATCAATCCTTAAATAAATATGCAAAAAACTTCAACGAATTAGCCGCAGAAGGGAAACTTGACCCAGTAATCGGTCGTGATGAAGAAATCAGAAGGGTGTTGCAGATCCTTTCGAGAAGAACAAAAAACAATCCGATCCTGATTGGGGAGCCTGGTGTTGGTAAAACTGCCATCGCTGAAGGAATTGCCCACAGAATTATCAGTGGTGACGTTCCTGAAAACCTGATGGATAAAACTTTATATTCATTGGATATGGGAGCTTTGATCGCCGGAGCCAAATACAAAGGTGAGTTTGAAGAACGTTTGAAATCGGTGGTAAATGAGGTTATTAAATCAGACGGGCAGATCATTCTTTTCATTGATGAGATCCACACATTAGTGGGAGCCGGAGGTGGTGAAGGAGCAATGGATGCTGCCAATATTCTGAAACCTGCTTTGGCAAGAGGAGAATTAAGAGCGATCGGTGCAACCACTTTGAATGAATATCAAAAATATTTCGAGAAAGATAAAGCGTTGGAAAGACGTTTCCAGAAAGTGATGGTGGAAGAACCTGATACTGAATCTGCCATTTCCATTCTTCGTGGAATTAAAGATAAGTATGAAGCGCACCACAAAGTAAGAATTAAAGATGAAGCAATTATCGCGGCGGTGGAAATGTCTCAAAGATACATCTCCGATCGATTCTTACCTGACAAAGCTATTGATTTGATTGATGAAGCTTCAGCTAAACTGAGAATGGAAATCAATTCAAAACCTGAAGAGCTGGATGTTCTGGACAGAAAACTGATGCAGCTGGAGATCGAATTGGCAGCTATTTCAAGAGAAGGAAACCAAACGAAAATTGACCATTTAAAAGAAGATATTGCCAAAATTTCTGAACAAAGAAATGAAATCAACGCAAAATGGTTAAAAGAAAAACAAAAATCTGAAGATTTAACCCAGATTAAAAAAGATATTGAATCTCTGAAATTAGAAGCTGAAAGAGCTTCAAGAGCCGGAGATTATGCAAAAGTAGCGGAAATTCAGTACGGGAAACTTCGTGAAAAAGAAGAAGAGCTTTCCAAGCTTGAAATCGAGATGCAAAATCATCAGAATGAATTGATTAAAGAAGAAGTAACTTCTGAAAATATCTCCGAAGTCATTGCAAAATGGACAGGGATTCCTGTGACGAAACTGCTTCAGTCTGAAAGAGAAAAATTATTAAATCTTGAAACCGAACTTCATCACAGAGTAGTTGGACAAGACGAAGCTATCACAGCGGTTGCCGATGCCATCCGAAGAAACAGAGCGGGATTAAGCGACGATAAAAAGCCGATCGGTTCGTTCTTATTCTTAGGAACAACCGGTGTCGGAAAAACCGAGCTGGCAAAAGCCCTGGCTGAATTTTTATTCGATGATGAAAACAATATGACGAGAATTGATATGAGTGAATATCAGGAACGTCATTCCGTTTCGAGATTGGTGGGTGCGCCTCCGGGATATGTAGGGTATGATGAAGGCGGACAACTGACGGAAGCCGTGAGAAGAAGACCTTATTCCGTAGTGCTTTTAGATGAAATTGAAAAAGCGCATCCGGATGTGTTCAACACGTTGCTGCAGGTTTTGGATGATGGACGTTTAACGGATAATAAAGGCCGTGTCGTGAATTTCAAAAACTCAATCATTATTATGACCTCGAATTTAGGTTCACACTTAATTCAGGAGAATTTTGAAAATATTACCGATGACAATCAGGATGAAATCGTTGACAAAACAAAAGATGAAGTCTTTGATTTATTGAAGCAGACTTTACGTCCGGAATTCTTAAACAGAATTGATGAGGTGGTATTGTTCCAGCCTTTGAGAAAAAAAGAAATCGGGAAAATCGTTCAGTATCAGCTGAGAGGATTTAATGATATGCTCGCAAAAAGAAATATCATTATGACCGCCACTCAGGATGCGGTAGATTATCTGATGAATAGAGGATATGATCCTGTTTTTGGTGCAAGACCGTTGAAGAGAGTAATCCAGCAGGAAGTTTTAAATAAACTCTCAAGGGAGATTCTTGCAGGAAAAGTGAATGACGGCGACAGAATCACTTTAGATTATTTCGAGGAAACAGGTTTGGTATTCAGACCAACCGATTTATAAGTAGTTTTTTCATATATATTATTTTTGTAAGTAAGTGCTGCATGTTTTCTGCAGCACTTATTTTTTTTTAATTTATGCTAATGATTTTGTTAAAATATACAATCCGTAAAAACCCCATAAATAAACAGGAAAAAAACGTGTTACTGCAATATGTTTTTTTACGAAATTTGCAGCATCAACTAACATTAAAAAAACTAGCTTATGAAAACGAAACCTAACCGGGGAGCTGAAACTCCGGACCCTAAGCTGCTACCCAACACAATGACCAACGATCTTATCCGTACGCTGGTAGAGAATTACAGAAGTAATCAATTGATGTCTGTAAAAGAAAAACTGGGAATCGAAGATGCTCATTCTATCCATTTTGATCTCACGACCCTGAAGAAATTTATTTCCGATATTGAAGCATTATCCATTACAAACAATCCTGATATAAATACACAAGATCTTGGTATAAGATTCTACTATGCTGCTTATCCTAAAGCAGAAAACTGGGATCTCATGGCTCATATACCTGTACAGAAAGAGTACGCCGGAAGGCATACGCTGGTAATGGTTCCTACTATTAAACGAAAAGATGAAAACGGAGAAGAGGGTAATTACGATTTCAATCTTTTAGAAATGAACAGAAAAGGAACGAATGCGGTGACTTTTGGAACGGATTCCGATACTGGTATTGAATTTATTTGTCAGAATCATGGCACATTATCTCCTCCTGCAACAAAAATAACAGAATTGTTTTAGAAAAAATTATATTTATACGAACAGGCACAATGGGTGAATTTCAAAAAGTACTACAGGAATCTTTAATCTGGACTGAGGGGCTGGCTGCCATGATTTCTATTATATTTTACAGAAATGCAAAGGATTCTTACTGGAAGTACTTTTCCATTTATTTAATAATCATGTTTTTAAGTGAAGTATTTGGAAAATGGGGTGGCGACCTGATAGAATATAGCAAACCGATATTTTTTAATTATTTTGTCATTCCCATTGAATTTTTATTTCTCTATTGGCTTTATGCTTCAAAAACATTTAAAAAGCCTAAATTATTTTATATTGTGTCACTTCTTTATTTACTTTCCTTTATTCCCAATGAATATTTCTTTGGAGCAGGGAAAATAATTTTTTCATTCAATTATACATTTGGCTGCCTTATTCTTATGATTCTTGTCATAATGGAATATTACAGACAGATTAATTCTTCAGATATTTTACATTTTAATAGGAATAAAATGTTTTACATTAATCTTGGGGTAACCCTATTTTATATAGGAACGTTGCCATTCTGGACATTTTTCAATCTGTTAAGCAAATATCCGGAGCTATGGAATATGTATTTTAATTATTTCCTTATGTCAGGAATCATTATGTATGTATTATTTTCAATTTCATTCATATGGGGAAAACAGAGCTCCTGATAACAATTATACTGTTCAACATATTTTTTGTGTTGTTTGTAGCCGCTGTCATGGTGTACATCCGGAAATACAGACAGCGCAAAAAAGAATATCTTAATGAGATTGAAGTGAAGAACGAAATTCATAAACGTGAACTTCTGGCTACTCAACTGGAAATCCAGCAGGCTACCATGCAACAGATCGGCCGGGAGCTTCATGATAATATCGGACAAAAGCTTACCCTGGTAAGCCTTTATACCCAACAGCTTCTGTACGAAAATAAAGTTCCTGAAGTAAGCGAAAGAATTGATCAGGTGTCGCAAATTATTAACCAGTCATTACAGGATCTCCGAAGCCTATCGAAAACCCTGACGGATGATAATATCAACCAAAAGGAAATCGTAACTTTAATCCAGGAAGAAGTGGACAATACCAACGCTTTTAAAAAATGTCATGTTGATTTTAAGCATAATTTTCAACAGCTCGATCTGGGATTTGTTCATAAAAATGTCCTGCTGAGAATTACTCAGGAATTTATTCAGAACAGTATAAAACATGCGCATTGCAAGAATATTTTTATTAGCCTGAATACTTCCGAAGAAGCACTCTGGGAGCTGAATATTAAAGACGATGGGATCGGTTTTGACCAATCATCCGTCAGGTCAAACGGAATCGGCCTTACCAATATGGAAAACAGGGCCAGGATCATCGGCGCTGATTTCAACCTCGTAAGTGGGGAACATTTAGGAACCACACTCAACATTATTTTAAAAAGAAAGCCATGAAAAAAACGATAGTGATTGTAGACGATCATATCCTTATTGCAAAAGCATTAGAGGGAATTATTGGGAATTTTAAAGATTTCGAAGTAATTTATGTTGCCGAAAACGGCAGAGATCTTATTCAGAAATTTGAAAATAACAGCCGGATTCCGGATATTATTTTAATGGATATCAGCATGCCAATCATGGATGGTTTCGAAACTGTTCTGTGGCTTAAAGAAAATCATCCCGGCATAAAAGTCATGGCACTGAGCATGCAGGGTGACGATAAAAGTGTTATCAAAATGATTAAAAACGGAGCAAAAGGA
Source organism: Chryseobacterium sp. 27AL (assembly GCF_057815395.1). Lineage (NCBI taxonomy): Bacteria > Pseudomonadati > Bacteroidota > Flavobacteriia > Flavobacteriales > Weeksellaceae > Chryseobacterium > Chryseobacterium sp. 27AL. The sequence continues at coordinate 153,819 of NZ_JBYRIW010000004.1, forward strand.
TATTTACTTAAAAACACCCATCCGAAAGAACTCGAAAATGCTTTAATTAAGCTTAATACCGAAGGGTTTTTCTATCCCGACTGGGCCTCAAAAATTATTTTCTCTAATATGAATAATGATGATCCCGCCGGAAATATCAGGATTTCTGAACGGGAAAAAGAATTTCTGAAGTACACCGTTACCGAGCTCAGCTATAAAGAAATTGCCGACAAAATGTGCTGCAGCCCCAGAACTGTGGAAAGCTACAGAGATCAGCTTTGCGAGAAACTGGATCTTAAAACCCGTGTTGGATTAGCCGTTTTCGCAATTAAAAATGGTTTTGCAGGCTGAAATTGGGTTTAATGGAAATTGAATTTAAGTGGTTTTTTAATAACAAAAGCTTGTTTGTATTGGTGTGTTTTGAATCTAATATCAAAATTGTTATTGATTGAATAATAAAATTATATAACAATTTGGTGAAATACTTGCGTAGTAATTCCGAATTTTATAATTTCATTTTTGTAACAAAATATTCCTTATTATGAAAAAACTACTATTCGGAGTTCTCGTGCTGAGCTTCATGTCTGGCTGTAACAGCGACAACATTGCAAATCAAATTGAAGAATCATCAAACAAGCAGGAAACTTTGTCCGGATCGGCCTTAAAAAGAGGCTGCCCTTCTGAGGAAATCAGGAAAATTGCCCTCCAAAACAGTTCTGAGCTCAGACAAAAATATTCTGAACTTGAATCCAAAACTGAAAAATTTGAAAATGACCTTAAGCTCGGAAAAGTACTTTCTGATGGGACAGTTGAAATTCCGGTCGTGGTAAATGTTTTATACCGAACATCATCGGAAAATATTTCCGCTTCCCGTATCGCAGAGCAGATTGCTGTTCTGAATGCAGATTATGGAGGAACAAATACCGATGCTTCCAGTATACCAACTGCTTTCCAGGGAGTAAAAGCCGGGGATGTAAAAGTCAGATTCAGACTGGCAAACACGGTAAGAAAATCAACCACAAAAACCAGCTGGAGTACAAATGATGCCATGAAAAGATCTTCCAGCGGCGGTATTGATGCCACCAGCCCGGCCAATTATCTCAATATATGGGTTGTTGGAAATATGGGCCAGATTCTTGGCTATGCTACTTTCCCTGAATCTTCAGGACTGTGGAATGATGGTGTCGTAATAGCTGCTTCCTATTTCGGGAAAACGGGTGCTTCGGCTCCGTTTAACAAAGGAAGAACTGCAACTCATGAAGTAGGACATTATTTAAATTTAAGACATATCTGGGGAGATGCCAATTGCGGAAACGACCTTGTATCCGACACTCCTACGCAGACAGGACCAAATTACGGAACACCAAGTTATCCTTTGTATAATACCTGTGGCGGTGTTCAAAGATCTGTTATGTTCATGAATTATATGGATTACGTAGATGATGCGGCAATGTTCATGTTCTCTGCCGGTCAGAAAACAAGAATGCAGTCAGTTGTTGCTTCATCAGGAGCAAGATCAGGCTTAAGACTGTACTAAAAAATAATAACCTTTTCATCAATACGAATGTCGGGCTGTTTCAGAATGAAACAGCCCGACTTTTTTTATAAAGATTTTTTATTATCCTCCGGTGTATAATCCATAAAGATACCGCCATCAATATTCACCGATTTTACTTTCTTGGTGATGGGGATGGTAAGCATTGTCTGCTTCTGATCTTTTTCCCATACGGAAGGTGAAAAATGAAGCTTTTCAACCGTACCGTCATCATATCCGATCTCCGCATCAAATGGAATGGCGAAGCCTCCGATGTTATTGATATTCACGGTAAGAAGACCATTTACCTGGATTGCTCCTGTTACTTTAAGGTCGATATAATTATTAGTATAAAACCAGTTATTAAAGAACCAGTTGAGATTTTTTCCTGAGCCTGTATTCATAGAATAAAAATAATCCCAAGGAATAGGATGCTTGCCGTTCCAGTTATTCATATAATGATGAAGCGCTTTTTTAAAAAGATCATCCCCAAGATAATCTTTCAGCGCCAGATAAGATAATGATGCTTTCACATAAGAATTGTTGCCGTATCCCGCCCCGCTTACCTGTGTGCTCATGGTAATGATCGGCTGATCCTGTTCTGCAGAAGGGTCATTGATCCATCTTTTCACTCTGAAATTTTTATAAAATTCTTTGGCTTTTGCTTCACCGTTTTCATCGATTCCGATCAGGTATTCCAATGTGGTGGCCCAGCCTTCATCCATAAAAGCATATCTTGTTTCATTAATTCCCATATAGAACGGGAAATAAGTGTGTGCAATTTCGTGATCTGCGGTTAACCTTGCATCCTGAAAATCATCAGGAATACTGGTGTCATTGATCATCATTGGATATTCCATATCGGCATATCCCTGCACGGCGGTCATGACATTGTAAGGATATTCCACGCCCGGCCAGTTTTTTGAAAACCAATCCAGGTTGTATCGCATCCATTCTACATAATGTTCAAAATCCTTTGCATCGGCTTTGTAAGCTGCCTGCACACTGGCTCTTTTGGTTTTTAGCTGAACACTGGAAGCATCCCATGTATAATGATTACTCAATGCAAAACAGAAATCGGTGATATGATTGGCTTTAAATTTCCATACATTCCATTTATTCTGCTTCGTGACTTTTCCGGCTTTCATTTCATGCTCAGTAGCAACATGAATGACCTTGTCACTTTTTAAAGAAGATTTAAATCTTTTTAAATATTCTGATTGAAGAACGGCTTCCGGATTGAGGAAATCTCCCGTGGCCCAGACTACATAATTCTTTGGAGCTGTAATGGCGAAACTATAATCGTTAAAATCATTATAGAACTCCTGTCTGTCGGAGTGAGGAAGCATATCCCATCCGTTGTAATCGTCATAGACAGATATTCTTGGGAAAGAATAGGCAACATAAAACGTTTCCGGATCGATCTGTCCTTCTCTTCCGCTTTGTACCGATAGAGGATATTCCCATTCTATTTTGATTTCCGCTTTTCCTTTAGACTTTAAAGGAGAATGGAGTTTGACTTTTTCTACTGTTCCCCAATTTTCACTGTTCACAGTATATTTTTCTCCGTTTACAGAGAATGATTTAATATGCAATCCGGATGTCAGAAAATCTTTGGAAACCATTCCTGATCTTGGAGCTTGAGGCTTATGTAAATTATTTACAAACCGTATAGCCAGTTCGCTAAGATTATTGGGGCTGTTATTGCTGTAAACGATCGTCTCTTTCCCTGAAACGATCTTTGTTCCGGCATCTACTTTTACCTCTACATTATAGATCCCTTTATTCTGCCAGTAATTTTTTCCCGGTGCACCGGACAAGTCGCGGGTTCCGTTTTCGTATGCCTTTTTTATATTTCTCGGCATATACAGCTCCTGAGCGGAAAATTGCCATGAAGCCAAAAGCAATAATCCCCAAACTAATCTTCTCATTAAAGTTTTTTTATAATCAATTAATTTAACATAAAAATAATGAAAAACAGCAATAAAATATTACTTCATCTTATTATTTGTCAGCTGTTAACAAGTAAAATTCAAGACAAATTGTATCCAGTTTCGGTTTTTTGCTTTCAGAATATATTGTACAGCCTTAATCGAACGTGCAAAGATACGTCAATTTAGTACGGATGCCATAAAAAGTATATTAAAAAGAAGTCATATTTTACAGCGTATTTAAACGGATTATCTTATAAAGTATTGCATTATTTTAATCAGCCATATGACGAAAATCATAAAAATTTGGCAGAAACAAAAAATCTTTTTACATTTACGCCTAACAAGTGTTAGTTAGTTGTAGTATGGATTTTTCAGTTGAATATTTAAAGCTCGACCAATTGAGACAGCTTCAATCTGAGCGATTGGCTAAATTGGCAGACTATCTTGGGGAGAAGTCGGAATTTTATAATAGAAAATTTATTGAGACAGGAATATCTCCGCAGGATATCAGGTCGATTGAAGATATTACGAAACTTCCGATTACTTACAAACAGGATTTGAGAGACAATTATCCGTTCGGATTATTTACCGTTCCGAAAAATGAATTGCAAAGAATTCACTGCTCAAGCGGAACAACGGGAAAACCAACGGTAGTAGGATATACAAAAGAAGATGTTGATTTATTCAGCGAAGTGGTTGCAAGATCATTAAACGCAGCGGGAGCAAAACCCGGAATGCAGTTGCACAATGCCTACGGTTACGGAATTTTTACGGGCGGATTAGGACTTCATTATGGAGCAGAAAAATTAGGAATGAGCGTGTTGCCCATTTCAGGAGGAATGACAACGAGACAGGTCGATTTAATTATAGATTTTAAGCCTGAAGTTCTTTGCTGTTCACCCTCTTACGCTTTAACGCTGGCTGATGAATTTGCCAAAAGAGGAATTTCTGCGGATGAAATTAGTTTGAAATATGCCGTTTTAGGTTCTGAGCCTTGGACGGAAATCATAAGACATCATATTGAAGAAAGGTTGGGTGTTCACGCGACCAATATTTATGGTTTAAGTGAAATTATCGGTCCCGGAGTTTCAATGGAAGATTTTGAGGAAAAAGGCGGTGCTTATATTTGGGAAGATCACTTTTATCCTGAAATTTTAGATCCGGTTACTAAACAGCCGGTGCCATTCGGGGAAGAAGGAGTTTTGGTAATCACGACTTTAACGAAAAAAGCAATGCCGCTGTTACGTTACTGGACAAATGATATCACAAGTCTCTATTATGACGAAAAAGGTAAAAGAACAATGGTGAAAATGAGACCCATTCTCGGAAGAGCCGATGATATGTTGATCGTAAGGGGAGTAAATGTCTATCCGAGTCAGATCGAGGAAGCATTTTCCCACGTGAAAGGAGTTGTTCCAAATTATTATCTGACACCTGTAGAAAAAGAACAAATGTGTGTCGCACTGGATGTTGATGTGGAAGTAGATGATGAATTGGTACGGGCGCAAAATTTAAGTTTAAATACCGATGATTATGCTATTTTTGTCGGAAACTTTGGAAAAAGTATAGAAAACGAAATTAAAAAGCGGGTAGGAATCACAACGAAAGTAAAAATTCATGCCCAGGACAGTCTTCCTAAATGTGAAGGTGGAAAAATTAACAGAATACTTAAAAAATAAATGAATTCATTTTATAAACTAAAAACGGTTAAGGTTCAGAAAGATACCAACGATGCAGTAAATGTAGCCGTTGAAATTCCTGAAGAGCTGAAGGATAAATTCAGGTTTAAACAGGGACAGTATCTTAATTTCAGAATGATGATCGACGGAAACGAAGAGAGACGGTCTTATTCTATCTGCAATGCGCCGAGCGAAAAAAGCAACACGCTGGAAGTATTGGTAAAACTATTAGAAGGCGGAAAGGTTTCCGGATATTTCAACGAGCATCTTCATATGGATGAAGTTCTTGAAGTAATGCCTCCAATGGGCGGTTTCAACACTTCCTATCACCCGACGAACGTTAAAACCTATATTGGTTTAGCGGCAGGAAGCGGAATTTCCCCGGTGTTGTCTAATATTAAAGAAAGTCTTTACCAGGAACCGAATTCAAATGCTTATCTGTTTTACAGCAACAGAAGCATGAATCATGTAATGAAAAAAGCTGAAATCGACAGGTTGGTAGAGCAGTTCAGAGGAAGACTGAAAGTTATTTATCTGGTTAGCCGTGAAAAGCATGAAGATCAATTATTTGAAGGACGCATCTGTCCGGATAAACTGGAGCAGCTTTTTGAAAGGCATCCCGAAATTGACGTTAAAGAATCTACTTATTTCATTTGTGGCCCTTCAGAGATGATTAAAAGCGTTGCAGATTATTTAAAGAAAGATAAAAAAGTACCTGCTATTCAGGTTTTATTTGAATATTTCACCGCTCCGGATGAAGAAAATACAGAAGAAATGAGCGATGAATTCAAAGCCATTGCCAATATCGAAAGTATGGTAACGGTGATCATTGATGATGATGAATATTCATTCCATTTAAATTCAAAAAAAGAAAGTATCTTAGATAAAGCATTGAAAGATAATCTTCCTGTACCTTTTGCCTGTAAAGGAGGAGTTTGTTGTACGTGTAAAGCCGAAGTTTTAGAAGGTGAAGTTTTCATGGAAAAAAACTACGCGCTTACCGAAGAAGAAGTAGCCAGAGGTTATGTTCTTACCTGCCAGTGTCATCCTACAACGAACGTGGTGATGCTTAATTATGATGTTTAAAATTAATGTAACAATCTAACAATTTACCATTGTAACAATCACTGTCATGCTGAGCTTGTCGAAGCATCTAATTGGTACATTGCTAAACTGATATATTGCTAAATTGAAAGCTATGGATTTAGAAAAATTTGTACAATACGTACACGACGAAAATAAAGTGGAACCAAAAGATGTAATGCCAGATGATTACAGGAAATTATTGGTTCGTCAGATCTCCCAGCACGCCCATTCCGAAATTGTAGGAATGCTGCCGGAAGCCAACTGGATTTCCAGAGCACCGTCATTGAGAAGAAAAATGGCTCTTTTGGCTAAAGTTCAGGATGAGGCGGGCCATGGTTTATACCTTTATTCAGCAACAGAAACTTTAGGTGACGGAACGGTAAGAGCAGACAGAGATGCCACTTATGAAGATATGCTTTCAGGAAAAGCAAAATATTCCAGCATCTTTAATTATCCGACGTTGAGTTGGGCAGATATCGGCGCAATCGGCTGGCTGGTAGACGGAGCTGCGATTATGAACCAAGTAATGTTGATGGGGAATTCTTACGGTCCTTACTCAAGAGCGATGGTGAAAATCTGTAAAGAAGAATCTTTCCATCAAAGACAAGGTTACGAGATTTTGATGGCCCTTTGCCGTGGCACAAAACAGCAGAAAGAAATGGCTCAGGCTTCGCTAAACCGATTCTGGTGGCCGGCTTTAATGATGTTTGGTCCGAATGACGACAGTTCGCCAAACTCAAAAATCTCTATGAATTACAGAGTGAAAAGAGAAAGCAACGACAGTCTTCGTCAGAGATTTATCGATGTTACCGTTGCTCAGGCTGAATTTTTAGGCTTAACCATTCCGGATAAAGATCTGAAATGGAATGAAGAAAGACAGCATTACGATTTCGGAGAGCTTCCTTGGGATGAATTCATGGAAATTCTAAAAGGAAACGGTCCTTGCAATAAAAAACGTATCGAGACAAAAAGAAAAGCGCAGCGAGAAAACTCTTGGGTAAAAGAGGCAGCTGTGGCTTTTGCAGAAAAACAGGAAAAAATTTCAATATAACAATATACCAATGTAAAAATGTAACAATCCTATTGTCATTCTGTAAGAAGCGAAGAATCTCATTATTGTTAAACTGTTACATTGATACATTGTTAAATTAATTTTAATTATGGCAAACTTAGATATGTGGGAAGTGTTTATTCAGACTAAACCGGGATTATCCCACAAACACGTTGGAGTGGTGCAGGCACCAACAGCAGAAATGGCTTTGCAGAATGCAAGAGACGTTTACACAAGAAGAAAAGAAGGAACTTCGGTTTGGGTGGTTCCAAGTAAATATATCGTAACTTCGGAAGGCGTGGATAAAGAAGCGTTTTTCGACCCGGCAGATGACAAATTGTACCGTCACCCGACATTTTACGAGATCCCGAATGATGTAAAAAATATGTAATAAGACTTTGGAGATAATGGACGGATAGATAATAGACCTTGAAATTTATATCTATTTTCTATTAGTCTATCATCTATCCGTCTTCAAATTGATTAAACAATGAATCCATTATATAATTATTTATTAAAACTGGCAGACGACAGCTTCATCATGGGACAACGTTTGTCCGAGTGGTGTGGTGAAGGCCCTTATCTGGAAGAAGATATTGCATTGACAAATATCGCGCTGGATGAACTTGGACAAGCCAACAACTTTTACGTATACGCCTCAAGAGTGATTGATGACGGAAAAAGTGAAGATGATTTGGCATTTTTAAGATACGAACATGAATATGTAAATGCCCATTGGGTAGAGCTTCCAAACGAAGATTATGCACAGACGATTTTAAAAGTGTATGTATTTGCGGTGTATCAAAAGCTGATGTATGAAGCATTGTCAAACTCTGCGAATGAAGAACTTTCTGCTATTGCTCAGAAATCTTTGAAAGAAGTAAGATATCATTATACTCATGCCGCTTCCTGGATGAAAATCTTTGCTCAGGGAATGGAAGAAAGTAAAATTCGTCTGGTGAAAGCCATCGAAAATATTTGGGAATATACCAAAGGATTATTTGCGAAAACAGAAGGTGAAGATGATTTAGTTGCCTTAAATATTGCCCCGAATACAGATATTCTTTACGAAGAATTCCTTGCGATCACGCAAAAAGATTTTGCAGATTTCGGGCTGGAATATCCTGTAAATCCTTTCATGCAGCCAAAATCAAGAACAGGCTATCACACAGAATATTTCGGATATATCCTTTGTGAATTACAATATATGCAGAGAGCATATCCGGGGTGTACGTGGTAAATAAAATGTACCAATATATCAATGTAGCAGTTTAACAATCTAACAATTTTGAACTACCATTGAATTTACTCTTCGTTGGCTTCGCTGAGTAGAACGCCTTTGCGAACTTAAAAACGGTTAGTAGTGAAAAAAATCTTAGCGCACTTTGCGTTAAAAAAATAAGATAAAATAAGATTGAAAAATCCTTTAGACATATTAGAAATGGTTCCCGATCCGGAAATTCCCGTGATCAATATTGTGGAATTAGGTATTGTAAGAGAAGCTAAAGTTATTGGTGATAATTCTTGTGAAGTAACGATTACGCCAACTTATTCTGCCTGTCCCGCCATGTTTACCATTGAAGAAGACATTATCAAGATCATGAAACAAAACGGTTGGGAAGCGAAAGTAGTCACCAAAATGTTTCCGATCTGGACGACAGACTGGCTGACGGATGAAGCAAGAGAAAAACTTCGTGTTTACGGAATTACCCCGCCTGAAAAAGGAGCAGATGAGCATTATATTGGGAAACCGAAAAAATGTCCACGCTGCGGTTCCGAGCATACGAAGCAAATCAGCAGGTTTGGCTCTACATTATGTAAAGCTTCGTATCAATGTTTAGACTGCCTAGAACCTTTTGACTATTTTAAATGTCATTAAATTGATGTCTTGTTACATGATTTAATATTGTTAAATTAGAGCATTGTTAAATCTTTGAATTTTTAAATAAGTTAAACTTAAAATTTAAACCATGTACACACAACTCGATATTGAGACGCACTTTGAAGGAAAACTAAAAATCGCTTATCTCAACCAACCGGAAACTATGAATGCGCTTACAAAGCCTTCATTATCAGATTTAAAAGATTTTTTTAAAGAATGCAGTGAAGATCCAAATGTACGATGTGTCGCGATTTCAGGAAGAGGCAGGGCTTTTTGCTCAGGTCAAAATCTGGACGATGCATTCGTTACCGGCAAAGAGCATCATGACCACGATATCATCAGAAAAATTGTGACGGATTATTACAATCCTTTGGTGATTGAACTTACACGCTGCAAAAAACCGGTGGTAGCATTGGTAAACGGTCCTGCCGTAGGAGCCGGAGCTATGTTGGCGCTGATCAGTGATTTTGTTTTAGCAAGTGATAAAGCCTATTTTGCACAGGCCTTCTCTAATATCGGACTAATTCCTGATACAGGAGGAACATATTTTTTGCCTAGATTGATGGGCCGTCAGCTGGCAAATTATTTAGCTTTTACAGGAAAAAAATTGTCTGCAGAAGAATCAAAATCTTATGGTCTGGTTGCTGAAGTATTCTCGGAAGAGGAATTTAATTCAAAATCAATGGAGATTCTTGAGAAAATGGCCAATATGCCGACAGCAGCAATTAAATTAACGAAAAAAGCATTCGCCAACTCTTACAGCAATACACTGAAAGAACAACTGGAACTGGAAGCCGATCTGCAACAGGAAGCTGCAGGAACTGAAGATTTTATCGAAGGAGTAAATGCCTTTTTACAAAAAAGAAAACCTGATTATAAAGGAAAATAAAATTAATATAACAATGTACCAATGTAACAATCACTGTCATGCTGAGCTTGTCGAAGCATCTCATTGATAAACTGCTACATTGCTACATTGTTACACTATTACATTATGAAATATGTAGGAATTATCGGTGCCGGAACTATGGGAATTGGCATCGCACAGGTAGCCGCTACCAACGGATGCAAAGTTTTGGTTTACGACGCCAATCCGAAACAAGCGGAAACTGCAACCCTTGGTCTGGAGAAAACACTGATCAAACTGGTAGACAAACAGAAAATTTCAGCAGATAAAATGACTGAAATTTTAGCCAATATCTCTATCGCAACAGAACTGAAAGACTTCAAAGAATGTGAGCTCATCATTGAAGCCATCATTGAAAATAAAGAAATTAAGACCAAAGTATTCACTGAACTGGAAAACCACGTTTCAGAAAGCTGTATCATTGGTTCTAATACATCCTCCATTTCCATCACCTCACTCGGTGCAGAATTAAAGAATCCTGAGCGTTTCATCGGAATTCACTTCTTCAATCCGGCTCCTATCATGCCTTTGGTGGAGGTCATTCCTTCTTTGCTTACTGAAAAATCTTTAGCGGATAAAATTTACCATTTAATGAAAGAATGGGGCAAAACACCTGTTATTGCCAAAGATATTCCAGGATTCATTGTGAATAGAATTGCACGTCCCTATTACGGAGAAGCATTAAGAATTGTTGAGGAAAATATTGCAACTCCTGAGCAGGTAGATGATGCCATGAAAACTTATGGAAACTTTAAAATGGGACCGTTTGAATTAATGGATCTTATCGGCGTTGATGTGAATTTTTCCGTAACTACAACCGTGTATAAAGACTATTTTTACGATCCGAAATATAAACCGTCTTTGTTGCAGCAAAGAATGTCTGAAGCTAAGCTTCACGGCAGAAAAACAGGAAAAGGCTTCTACGATTATTCTGAAGGGGCAGAAAAGCCCGTTCCTCAAAAGGATGAAGTTTTGTATGATGATATTTTTCACAGAATTCTCTCCATGCTTATTAATGAAGCTGTTGAAGCAAAAAGACTGGGTATCGCCAGTGATGAAGATCTTGATTTGGCCATGCAGAAAGGTGTAAATTACCCAAAAGGTCTTTTACAGTGGGGGAAAGAAATCGGATACGATCTGGTAACTGAAGTCCTTGAAAATCTTTATGATGAATACCAGGAAGACAGATACAGACAAAGTCCGCTGCTGCGTAGAATGTAACAATTTACCAATCTAGTAATCAATGTCGCCTGTAGGAGCTTGTTTGATTTTCTAAACATTTCATTTTTAAATTATTATGAATTACAAAATAATAACTAAAAAGAAGTTGATTTCATCTTTTACGGTAGCCCTTTTCTCAACAATTTTTGTAGGAGGTATATTTTACTTAACTGATATTCGTTTTAAAGCGATTGCAGATGATAAAATGTTTAGTTGGGGATTCGTAATCATTTATTTTTCAGCGACGTTTATAAGTCGTCTTTTTATGGATAGATTGATGATTTTTTTTAAAAAGACTGGTCGAAAAGATTTGATAAAATAGAACGGTTAATGGATATAAATGCATTCAGGGCAGAATTGGAAACAAGGCTTCTTATTGAAAAAGAATATATAATTCAGGAGCTTGATTCTATTAAAACCTATCAGGAGCGGATTGAATTGCTGCCAAAATTTAATAAGAAATATAAGTTGCTTATCAAAAGGCTTGCGGATGAGGAAGGTTTGGATCTGAGTGCTCTCTATCAGAACGAAAGTGATCCTAAGTCGGAAAATCTTTCTAATGGACAGATCATTCTCGGTGTAACCATGAATATTTATGACCAGATGGCAGACGATTTATATGAAAGAATAGCAGATACAGAGTAAAGTGAATAATCAAAAACTTAAAAAAGCATTTACGCAGACAGCAATTTCATTTTCGGTTATGACAATCGCAAATTATCTGGCATACTACTTTTCAGATACGAAAATTTTTTCATGGCGCTTCATGATTATACTTTTTGTGATTTATTTTTCAGCCAATTATTTTCTGGCAAATAAAGAGCTAAGCTGGAAAGATATTTTTAAAACAAAAAACAACGGATTAAGTTAATCAATATATGGAAATGACTCCAACACAGGTTGCAGAATATATGTTGAATCAGGATGAGTTCTCTCAATGGATGAATATCAGACTGATAGAAGTAAAAGAAAACTATTGTTTAATCGAAATGCCCATAAAGAAAGAAATGATAAATGGGCTGAAGACAGTTCATGGTGGAATTACATTTGCTTTTGCGGATTCTGCGCTGGCATTTTCGTCTAATAATTCAGGAGATGCTGCCGTTGCATTAAACTGTATCATCAATTTTACCAAAGCCGGTAAAGAAGGTGATATTTTCAGGGCAGAAAGTATTTTAGTGAACGATACCAGAAAAACTGCTGTTTACGACATTAAAATTACCAACCAAAACAACGATCTTATTGCCAAATTTGTCGGAACGGTATATAAAATAGGGAAAAAAGTAACAGAATTATAAATTTGAAAATTTGGAAATGAGGCAATTTGGAAATTATTTTTAATGCTTTATTTCATTTTCAAATTCTCAAATTAACTCATTTTCAAATTAAAATTATGAACAACGTATATATCATCGATTATGTAAGAACACCGATTTCAAAATTATCTGGAGGACTTTCAGAAGTTCGTGCGGATGATCTGGCAGCGGTAGTTATTAAAGAAATCATAGCAAGAAACCCGGAAGTTCCCGTTGAGGAAATTGAAGATGTTATTCTCGGGTGTGCCAACCAGGCCGGTGAGGATAACAGGAATGTGGCGAGAATGGCGCTGCTTTTGGCTGGACTTCCTTATCAAATTGGTGGAGAAACAGTAAACAGGCTTTGCGCATCAGGAATGTCGGCGGTAGCCAATGCTTTCCGTGCGATTGCTGCAGGAGAAGGCGAAATTTATATAGCGGGTGGCGTAGAACATATGACACGCTCACCTTATGTAATGTCAAAACCAAGCACGGCGTTCGGAAGAGACAGCCAGATGTTTGACACGACTTTCGGATGGAGGTTTGTCAACCCCAAAATGAAAGAAATGTACGGGGTAGATGGAATGGGAGAGACAGCTGAAAATTTAGCGGATATCCACCAGATCAGCCGCGAAGATCAGGATAAATTTGCCCTTTGGTCACAGCAAAAAGCGAGCAAAGCTCAGGAAAGCGGAAGACTGGCAGAAGAAATTGTGAAAGTTGAAATTCCCCAGAAGAAAGGTGAACCTAAAGTTTTTGATACTGATGAATTCATCAAACCGACTTCCTCAATGGAAGGACTAGGAAAACTTCGTCCTGCTTTTAGAAAAGAAGGAACAGTAACTGCAGGAAATGCTTCAGGAATGAATGATGGTGCCGCAGCATTGATTTTAGCCAGTGAAGAGGCGGTACAGAAATACGGACTCCAGCCTATTGCTAAAATTTTAGGTTCAGCCGTTGCTGGTGTAGAGCCAAGAATTATGGGAATCGGCCCTGTAGAAGCCATTCAGAAAGTACTGAAAAGATTGAATCTCTCGTTGGATGATATGGATGTTATTGAATTGAATGAAGCCTTTGCAGCTCAGGCGTTAGCCGTAACAAGAACATTAGGATTACAAGATGATGATTCAAGAGTCAATCCAAACGGAGGAGCAATTGCAATCGGTCACCCGCTTGGAGTTTCCGGCGCGAGAATCGTAGGATCTGCTGCCATGGAATTACAGAAACAGAATAAGAAATATGCCCTGTGTACCCTTTGTATCGGTGTCGGACAAGGTTACGCAATGGTGATTGAAAAAGTTTAAATCAATTTGAAAATGAGCTAATTTGAGAATTTGAAAATGATATTTAAAACAGAATAAATTTTCAAGTTAGCTCGTTAAATTAACGTTTAGACTTTGCTGAGTGAAATCGAAGATTTGACGAAGTCAAACGCCTTTGCAAACGAAAAGTATGCAGAAAAATTTTCGAAAAAACTTCGTGAACTTTGTGTTAAAGTAATTTTCAAATTAGCTCATTCTCAAATTTTCAAATTAAAATTATGAATATCTACTCATATCACGGTATCAGACCGATCATTAAACCTTCCGCTTACATTCATCCGCAGGCGGTAATTATTGGAAATGTGGAAATCGGTGAAGAAGTGTACGTGGGACCCAATGCGGTAATACGTGGAGATTGGGGAAGAATCATCGTTAAAGATGGAGCAAATGTTCAGGAAAACTGCACGCTGCATGTTTTTCCGGGCATTGAAACTGTTTTGGAAGAATCTGCACACATCGGTCATGGCGCAATCATTCATTCCGGACATATCGGAAAAAATTGTTTAGTGGGAATGAATGCTGTCGTGATGGATAAAGCAATTATTGGTGATGAATGCATTATCGGAGCTTTGGCTTTTGTTCCCGCAAATTTTACATGTGATGCAAGAAAATTAATCGTAGGAAGCCCGGCAAAAATTATCCGTGATGTTTCAGATGAAATGATCAAATGGAAAACCGAAGGAACAAAATTGTATCAGGAATTAGCAAGAGAAGGAAAAGATGCCATTTTACCTTGCGAGCCTTTTACAGAATATGTTCAGCAGATTCCTACAAAAGTTGTTGATTATAGCATTTGGGATGATATTAAATAATTTTTCGTTCCTTACTAAACCTCATAGGTTTCCAAAACCTATGAGGTTTGAAATATAAAAACACAACTGAAGAAAAAGAAATGTCAAACACAGAAAATTTTGAATGTGAATATGTTTACCATATCTACACTCATGCAAATGGAAAAGATTTAATTTTTAGAGAAGAAGAAAATTATAAATATTTTTTAGATAAGCTTGTAAAATATATTGTTCCAATAGCTGAAATATATGCATACTGTTTAATGCCAAATCATTTTCACCTGTTGTTAAGATTTAAAGAATTGAAAGAGATTGAAAATGAGCATTTTTATTTAATGAAACATTTTAGCAATTTACTAAACGGATATGCAAAAGCATATAACAAAAGATATAATAGAAAAGGATCTCTCTTTCTTGACTATATAAGGCGTAAAAGAGTTGATAATAAAAAATATTTAATTAAATTATTACATTATATCCACAATAATCCTGTCAATCACGGATTTATAGAAGATATTAATGATTGGAAATATTCATCCTATCAGTCTTATATTAATTTTTCTAAAGAAAGTAGAATTGAAAGAAAAGAAATGATGCAATATTTTGATACCATAAATGAATTTGTAGAATATCATAAATCAAATGTTGAGTATGATTTTCTAACAATCGAATAAATAGAATTTAATTCAAACCTCATAGGTTTTAAAACCTATGAGGTTTTGAGAGAACAGTTAACAAAGAAATAAAGTATGTTAAAAAAACTTCTCATTTTCTGTAGTATTTTGTTTGTATTTCAAAATGTGATTTTAGCCCAAAACGGGAATATAAAACCGCTGACTATAGGAGAAATCAGAACGTTTAAGTCTAAAATTTTAAATGAAGATAGAACGTTAAACATCTATCTTCCGCAAAATTTTGATAAAGCAAAATCTTACCCGGTTATTTACCTTTTGGATGGAAGCATGAATGAAGATTTTATCCACGTTACAGGGCTGGTACAGTTCTTTAATCAAATGTATGCAATGCCGGAAACAATCGTGGTAGGAATTGCGAATGTCGACAGAAAAAGAGATTTCACGTTTCATACCGATTTAAAAGATTTACAAAAAGATTATCCTACAACAGGACATTCTGATAAGTTCATTAATTTCCTTGAAAAAGAATTAAAACCTTATATTGAAAATCAATTTAAAACTACCGATACCTATATCTTCGGACAATCCCTTGGCGGACTATTAGCGACAGAGGTTTTATTGAAAAAACCTGAAATGTTTAACCACTATTTTATTATCAGTCCGAGTTTATGGTGGGATGGTGAAAGCCTTTTAAAGAAGGCGAACCAGCTATTAACCAAAATTCCTGATACTACGAAATTTATTTACATTTCGGTTGGAAAAGGCGAACATTCTGTGATGGTAAAAGATGCAGAAGATTTATATGATGTCCTTAAAAAATCAAACAAAAAAAACTGGACAGTAGAATATAAAATGATGGAAACGGACAATCATGCAACGATTCTTCACAGAAGCTTGTATGAAGGTATTTTGAAATTATTCCCGTATAAGGAAACGAAATAATTTTTATTTCATGAAGAATAATAAAATTTTGAATATCAATAATTTAGAGAATGTTCAGGATCTTCTTTTGGAAGTTCCTGAATTTGAATATCAAAAAGTATTAACAGAAAAACTTGATAATAAAAAAGACGATTTCACTTACGAAACTATGTTGGAAATTGTTCTTTGGAAAACGAATCGATTTCCCGAAATTAATGATGATTTAATTATAAGAATTAATGAATTAAGAAAAGGATATGATGAAGATTTATCAGATTATATTCTAACTAAATTATTAGATTCAAGAGGATTTGATTTACCTATGGCTTCAACTTTTTTAAGATTTATTAATCCGGATTATTTTCAAATTATTGATCAAAGAGTTTACAGAATCGTATATGGAGAAAATTTGAAGATTCCATTTAATAAATCAAAGAAAGTTGGATTGTATAAAAAATATCTTATTGATTTAAAAGAGACTTGTATTCTTCATCATATTCCTTTTTCTAAATCTGATAGAATTCTTTATTTGTTGGACAAACATCCTCGTGTGAATAAAGATCAAAAAATAAAATATTAGTAAAAAGTAAAAACTATATGCAAAAATTAAAAAACTATATCCACGGCGAATGGATCGAAGGTAACGGAAACGGAATTCCTTTGTACAATGCGGTGACTGGAGAACAGGTGGCTATCTCCGATACAGAAGGGCTTAATTTTGAACAAGCCTTGAATTACGGTAGAACGATTGGGTACAAAAACCTTTCATCCATGACGTTTTACGACCGTGGGGAAATGCTGAAAAAAGTAGCACTGTACCTTTTAGAAAGAAAGAAAAAATATTACGAATTATCTTATAAAACAGGAGCGACTCATGTAGATTCGTGGGTAGATATCGAGGGAGGTTTCGGTACTTTCTTTACCTACTCAGGTTTGGCAAAAAGAATGCTTCCGAATACACCTTTTTGGGTAGATGGAGACACACAGAAAATTTCTGCCAACGGAACTCACCTCGGAACCCATATTTTAACGCCGAGTGAAGGAGTTTCTGTCCAGATCAATGCCTATAACTTTCCGGTTTGGGGAATGCTGGAAAAACTTTCGACATCATTATTGGCTGGTGTTCCTTCGATTGTAAAGCCGTCTCCGTTTGGTTCGTATTTAACAAATGCCGTTTTTCAGGATATGATTGAAAGCGGAATCCTTCCCGAAGGAGCCGTACAATTAGTTTGCGGAGAGCCCGGAAATATTCTGGATTATGTTCAGGATGGAGATTCTGTGTTATTCACAGGTTCTGCAACGACAGGTAGAAAATTAAAATCTTTACCATCTGTTGCGGGAAATGCTGTTCGCTTCAATATGGAAGCAGATTCTCTAAACTGTTCAATTCTCGGTTTGGAGGCAAAGCCCGGAACTCCTGAATTTGATTTATTTATCAAAGAAGTTCGTAACGAAATGACCACAAAAGCAGGACAGAAATGTACGGCGATCCGAAGAATTATCGTTCCTGAAGACTTAATCGGAGAGGTGCAGTATGCTTTATCCAAAGCTTTAGATCAGACCAAAATCGGAAATCCGCTAAGCAGGGAAACAAGAATGGGCTCTCTTGTTGGAAAACAGCAGTATGACGAGGTTTTAAGAAAGATCAACCTGCTGAAAGCTGAAACCGAACTGATTTATGACGGACAGCATGAACTGGTAGATGCCGATTATGAAAACGGAGCATTTATGAGTCCGAAATTATTCTTAAATGACAAACCTTTTGAAAAAAATATCTCTCACGATGTAGAAGCATTCGGACCTGTTTCTACTTTAATGCCTTATAAAGATGCGGAGGAAGCAGCTGCTTTGGCAAAAAGAGGAAAAGGAAGCCTGGTTGGATCCATCGTTTCTTATGACGATCAGTTCGTAGCAGAAACTTCATGGAAAATGGCATCGCAGCACGGAAGGATTTTTGTTTTGAACAGAGATAATGCCAAGGAAAGCACCGGTCACGGTTCACCGCTTCCTACATTAATGCATGGCGGTCCCGGAAGAGCCGGAGGAGGCGAGGAAATGGGCGGACTAAATGGTCTTCATTTTTTCCTTCAGAAAACAGCGATTCAGGGTTCTCCGGATATATTGACGGCAATTACTAAAGTATATCAGCAGGGTGCTGAAAAGAAATATTCTGATAAGCATCCGTTCCAGAAATATTTTGAAGAAGTAGAAGTTGGCGATTCACTCGAAACAGCAGGAAGAACGGTGACTGATGCCGATATTGTGAATTTTTCTAATGTTTCATGGGATCATTTTTATGCGCACACTGATGCAACAAGTTTAACGGGAACTATTTTCGATAAAACGGTTGCTCATGGGTACTTTATTCTTTCTGCGGCAGCAGGATTGTTTGTATCAGGTAAAAAAGGACCGGTTATTGCCAACTACGGACTGGAAAACTGTTCATTCTTCAAGCCTGTGTATGCAGGAGACACGATTACCGTTTATTTAACGGCGAAAGAAAAAATCAACCGCGGAGTGAAGGGTAGAAATATTCCTTCCGGAGTGGTAAAATGGTTGGTTGAGGTAGTTAACCAAAGAGAAGAAGTCGTTTGTGTAGCAACAATTTTAACGCTTGTTGCAAAACAGTCACCGTTCATCGATCTTAGTGTAAAAAATGTTCAGAAAATTCTCAATGGCTTAACAGAAACAACGCAGCCGAAATGGGGAAAAATGTTACCTCAACAAATGATCGAACACCTGGAACATGGCGTATTGGTAAGTTTAGGTGAGCCTGAAGCAGACAAATGCTATACCCCGGAAGAGCATTTGGAAAAATGGCAGGATTCTCTTTACAATCACCGGAAAATGCCTAAAGATTTTCCTGCTCCGTTCTTAGCGGATGACGCAAAGCTTTTGGAATTAAAGCATAAAAACCTGGAAGCAGCCAAACAGTCCTTCCTGGAAAATCTTAAGAGATTTGTAATTTATTATAAAGAAAATCCACAGGCGGAACACATGAATTTCGTATTCGGAAAGCTGAATAAAGAAATGTGGGAGCTGATGCACAGAAAACATTTTACGCATCATTTTGAACAGTTCGGATTGATTTAATTTAATCATACACAGTGTAGCAGTTTAACATAAATTGCTACATTTTTTTTATATTGTATTGTGGAAAATTTAGCGGACAACATAATTGAATTCAATAAAAATTTAACTTACAATGGAAAGCTTCCGGAAGATTTTCAGGTGTTGAATCCTTATCTCGACAATCCGGAAACGCTGGAAGTTATGCAGCAGTTTTACTGTAAATATTATAATGATTCAAACCGCCGGAAATTTTTAATAGGAATTAATCCCAGCCGTCACGGAGCCGGAGTTACCGGAGTTCCTTTTACAGATACCAAACGTCTGGAGAGCGTTTGCGGAATTAAAATGACCTCAGCCTACACCCATGAAGTTTCGTCTGTTTTTGTGTATGATATGATTGCAGAATATGGCGGCGCAGAAGAATTTTACAGAGATGTGTATATTAATTCACCTTTTCCGCTGGCAATTGTAAGAAAATCTAAAGGAAACTGGATCAATGCCAATTATTATGATGATAAAGCTTTATTTAATGACGTAAAGGATTTTATGATTGATTCCTTAAAGAAGCACATCAGTCTCAATCTTGATATTTCGGAAGTATTTATTATGGGGAAGAAGAACGCTGATTTTATTTCAAAGCTTAATCAGGAAGCCGGCCTTTTTGATAAAATGACTGTTCTTGAGCATCCGCGATATATTCAGCAATATAAATCGAAAGAGAAGCAGATGTATATCGACAAATATATTTTAGCGTTAAAAAAATAAAATCCCCCGAATTCAATTCAGGGGATTTACATCACACACTTATGCATTAGAACCGCCACGGTATAATTACCTGTATCAAAAAGTTTCGTGGTTATTAGTCAAGTATTTTTATTTTTTGATAATTTTGTAAACCTCTGAAGAAGATTTTACCAGATAAGTTCCTTTTGGAAGTTCAGAAATATCTGTTTGATTTACACCTTTTCTTGCTTCAATCGTTTTAACCAATTGTCCTGACTGGCTATACACTTCAAATTTAGAATTCTCAACAGTTTCAATCGTAAGAGGTCCGCTGGTAGGATTCGGATATACCTTGTCGGCTTTTTTAGAAGCTTTTACGTCATTAGCCGCAAGCACAAGATTGCTGTCTTTCACCCAAGTAAAGGCATCAAGTGCAAGATATTGGAAGTTTCCACCGGCAGTAATCTGAATTTGATCAATGACAATGTTGCTGTAGTTTTGGCCATTTAAATTCGTAAGGTCAATCAAAGTGTATCCATTGGTAGCACCAAGTGTTGCTGCAAACCCTGTGGTTTTAGTCTGTAAAAATTTAGTAACTCCTGAAAGTTTTCCCGTAATAGTCAGAGTACCTGCAACTCCCAAAGTACCATTTCCTGCAGCTGCGTACACCCAGAATCTGTTTACTTTGAATAAGTTAGAAGTCGTTTTGATACTGAAAGATGTACCTGCCGACTGATTTCCTGCTCCTGAATTATCGATATACCTGTTGTCATTAGAGGTTCCGTTCCATCCTGATCCTGGATAGTTGGCCTGAATGTCGTATGTATTAACATGCGAGAGAATATTGAAAATCACACCGTTGTCAGTAAAACTTGAACTTGAGTTTGATTCAGTTTCAAACTGTTCTGTGCTGGTCTGTCCAAACGAAGCAATCGAAATGAAAAGAGCACACACGCTAGAAAATAGAGTACTTTTCATGATTAAATTTTATCGTTGATAATTATTGTCTTGATGGGAAAATGCCTATTACACAGATAATATAGTTGAGCCCCAGATATGGAGGCATATTATCTATAGGAAGATTCTGCCCCGTAAAGGTTACCGAACCCGAATTTATTACTGTATCCGGATCATTGTCTATAAAGTTCGGAACAGGTAAAAAATCTCTTCCCGCATATGTTCCTGAAACAGCAATTGAAGAAGCTGCAGATGGAGTGGAAGTTGTTGCATTTGATTTCGAAACCCGCAGCTGACTTACCATCGTAGGAAGATTTGAACTGAGAATCGTGGTCTGAGGATTTCCTGCCGCTTCTCCTAAGACAACACTTTTTCCCGTGTTTGATGCTCCTGCTCCTATAGGTGCACGGCCGTTTAGGTTAGGTAAGGCAAAGGTTGTTTTTCCGTCGCCTCCATACACATTTCCTAAAATTGCAAAAAGTGCCTGGTTTTGATTGATATTTAACAGCGCACCGTTGCATAGCATATAGCCTCTTGGCGCAAAATTTCCTGCGAAAAGTTTGATTGTTCCTATTAATTCTTCGTCCATGATTATTGTATTTGGTTGTTAATATTATAAAAGATTATGGTCTTGAGGGGTAAAGTCCTTCTACACAGATGATATAGTTAATCCCTAAATAAGGAGGCATATTGTTAACCGGTAAATTCTGACCAATGAAAACAACAGATTGCTGGTTGATGATAGTGTCAGGATTCGCATCTACAAAATTTGGTGCAGGTAAAAAATCTCTTCCTGCATACGTTCCGCTCACCGCAAGTGATGTCGTATTTGAAGGAGTAGAAGTTGAAGCGTTAGCCGATGATACCTTTAGTTGGCTTGCAAAGCTTGGCATATTGGCAGAAAGAAGTGTATTTGCAGTCGATCCGTCTGCTTCCCCAAGTTCATAAGACTGTCCTGTAGTAGAATTTCCTGCACCAATCGGCATACGTCCATTTAGGTTTGGTAGACCAAATGTTGTTCTTCCATCACCTCCATAGGTCGTTCCAAGAATTGAATAAAGAGCAGTGTACTGTGAAATACTTAGTAAATCACCATTACAGAACATATATCCTACTGGTGGGAAATTTCCGGCGAAAACTTTGATTACGCCCATTAATTCGTCGTCCATGATAATTATTTTTTTCAGTTTTAAATTCCTACTCTTTTCTGGCTTTTCGGATACCGCCCTTTTTGGTGTAAATGTCATATTGATTGACAGTTCAAAGTAACGACAATCACAAACGTTGCTATAGAGTAGAAAATACTAAATTCATGATTACGTATTTCTACGTAGTGAGAGTTTAGAAAAAATTTAGTTCATGCGTATTTCCTCTGAAAGCATTGTATTTATTACATTTGTAAAAATCTAATTAAAACTAAAATGAACGAATTTGTAGTAGCAGAACTTAAAAATAATATCGCCGAAATTACTTTCGGAACACCCAAAAGCAATTCTCTTCCCGGGGCTATTCTGGAAAAATTGGCACAGACTATTCTAGATGAAGGAGCAAAAGATGTGGTAAAAGCCATCCTTATAAAAAGCGAAGGTGAAAAAGCTTTCTGTGCTGGAGCGAGCTTTGATGAATTGCTGGAAATCGAAGAGCTTGAAAAATCCACAAAGTTTTTCGGAGGTTTTGCTAAAGTTCTGAATGCCATGAGAAACTGCGGTAAAATTGTCGTAGTAAGAGTTCAGGGAAAAACTACCGGAGGTGGAGTGGGAATTGCCTGTGGGGCAGATTATTGTTTTGCAACAAAGGATGCTGCATTGGCACTTACGGAAATCAATTTAGGAATCGGCCCGTTCGTGATTGGTCCTTATGTGGAAAGAAAAATCGGGAAATCACAGTTTTCGGCAATGGCTATTGATGCAGATTTCAGGTCGGCAGAATGGGCGGAGCAGCATAATATTTATCATTCTGTTTCTGAAAATATTGAACAAATGGATGCTAAGCTTGAGAAATTCCTTCAGACACTTGCGTCGAGAAGCAGTGATGCTTTAGCTTTGATCAAAAAAGTTTCCTGGGAAGGAACAGATCATTTTAATGAATTGATGCCTGCAAGGATTCACATGAGTGCAAGCCTGATCCTGGAAGATTCCGCAAAGAAAAATATAGAAGCTATTAAAGAAAGATTAAGGACAAAATAAAAGTCTTTTATTCTGAATACAACCGTCGGGCTTTCCGACGGTTTTTTTAGCAATAATGATTTAGTGCTTATTTAAATTTTATCTAATATATTTTATGGACTTCTCTTTATATGCTTTATCAAATAAATATATTTTTAGAATTAAATACAATCTTTAAAATTAGGCTGACCAAAAATTGATAAGCAAAGCGGATTGACCATTGACTATTCAACTTTTTTGCAAAAAAACTTTGCGTATTCAAAAAAAATAATAACTTTGTAATTCAAAGTTCTTTTTATGGAATCAAAAAACTATCACGAAGACTTATCACATATCCGTTCCATGATGGAGCGTTCTTCAAGGTTTATTTCTTTAAGCGGATTATCAGGAGTTGTAGCAGGTTTGGCTGCTATCATTGGTGCCGTGTATGTGTATTTTGTTTTTAAAAGAGAAGGAATTGACTATTTTGATGGTGACAGGAATATTTTCGGGCCTTCTTTGGTAAAAGAACTGATTTTCATCGGAACCGCTATTCTTGTTGTCGCTATTCTGAGCGGATATCTGTTTACAGCTCACAAAAGTAAAAAGAACGGACTGAAGATCTGGGATGCAACGACAAAACGCCTGCTTGTCACTTTTGCAGTTCCGTTGGTTACTGGCGGAGTATTTTGCCTGGGACTTCTTTATCATCATCTTTTTGTTTTCGTAGCACCTGCAACTCTTATTTTTTATGGATTGGCTCTGGTAAGCGCAGAAAGATATACCTTAACCGACATAAAATACCTGGGATATTGCCAGGTCATTTTAGGATTAATCTCACTGTTTGTTTTGGGATGGGGACTGCTTTTCTGGACGATCGGTTTCGGAGTGTTACATATTGTTTATGGTATGATCATGCATATTAAGTATAAATAATAATTATTTTTGCAGATCTAAAATTGATATAATAATGATAAAGATAAATCAACTCAATAAAGAATTCGAAAGCCGGGTAAGATTAGGCATTATGTCTGTTCTTATGGTCAACGATTGGGTTGATTTCTCTGAAATGAAAAGTCTGCTTGAGATCACAGACGGCAATTTGGCAAGCCACAGCAACGCATTGGAAAAGGCAGGATATATTGAAGTGAAGAAAGAATTTGTCGGAAAGAAACCTAAAACGTCTTACCGTGTTACACAAAACGGAAGAAAAGCTTTCTCTGATCATCTGAATGGATTGGAAAAATTGCTTGGAAAATAAAGAATTTTTTTTGAATTTAAACTTTGAAATACAAAGTACTTTTTAATTTAAAATATTAAAATAATGATTACACAAAAACAAAAAACAACAATTATTTTCGCTGTACCTGCTTTATTGCTTGCTGCCGCATTTTTTGCTAACCTTTTGATGAAAGACTGGAATTGGTCCATCTTTGATTTCATTGTTGCAACAGTAATTCTTTTCGCAACTGCTTTTTTCGTAAATCTTGTAGTGCTTTCCAACAAAACTTTTATCACCAAAGTTCTGGTTTCATTTGTCATACTGCTGATCGTTTGTCTGGTTTGGATCGAGCTGGCTGTAGGTATTTTCGGGAGTCCTTTTGCAGGAAACTAAGTGAATCTTTAAAATTTAATTTTTTATGAAAAAAATACGCGTTCAATTTCTGCTTTTCATTTATGATAAAACTCAAAAGCTTTACCGAAAATATTTCAAGAAAAAGAAAAGACAGTGGCAGTTTACCGAAAAACAGCTGCTGGAATTTCAGGAAGATTCTTTAGGAAGAAAATTAGGCGAATTTTATAAAAAACACGGTTTTAGTATGATTCCGAAAATGGAAAATCATGATGTTCATCATCTGATTACAGGCTGTGGAACCAATTTCGAAGATGAAATTGCCATGCAGTTTCTTTTGCTCGGCAATGGCAAGCTGAATGCTCATCTTTTGGCAGCTATCGTTTTAGGAAGTCTGATTTTACCGGAATATTATAAAATCTACATTAAAGCTTACAAAAAGGGACAAAACATGCGACCGTTTTATGAATGGGATTTCGAGGCCTTACTATGGCAGAATTTTGAGCATCTAAAAGATTTTATTCTGCAAAAAAATACGGAGGTTCACTTTTAAAATTAAATAAAAACTATGAAAACACATCACTATATCTTTATCACGACTGTTTTGTTCATCATTCTGTTTTATGATCAGAATATGGGACTCAACCTTGGAATTATAGCCGTAGTCTATTCCATCCTCACATTTTTCAGAACACCTGCTAAAAACAGAACATTGACTTTTTACTTTCTTTTGATCACAAGTTTATTTTCGGCGGCAGCATTTGCCTGGTACGGAGATTTCCCTTCATTTCTGGCTGTCTTAAGCTCGGTGGTACTGTTGGGCTACCGTTCAAAAAACAGAAGAATGAAAATCCTTTTGCTGATTCCGGTTATTGTAACCAACTGCTCAACTTTTTTATGCAGGTTCTTTAGCTTTGACAAATGGCTCCCAAAGAGAAAAATTCCAGGATTCTGGCAGAAAATGTTTGCGTTTATCTTTATTCCGTTACTGCTGATCTCTGTTTTCTTTGGCGTCTACTCGGCAGGAAGCGATCATTTTGCCAATCTTTTTATAAATATTGAACTAGACATTAATTTCTGGCAGTTAATCGCCATTACTGCTTTGGGACTTTTTGTTGCATTTAATTACTGGAATTATGTTGTTGAAAGAATTATTTACAAAATTAACGGACTCTTGGACAATAACTTTGGAGAAAAGGATAAAGTTCTGAAACCTACCTATTCTTTTTTTGACCTTGATATGGAAAGAATGGGCGGTGTAATTTCCTTACTGGCTTTGAATATTTTGTTGATATTTTTTATTGTCACTTACAATTATGAACAGTTTTTTGAAACGGTAAAAAGTCCATCACAGCTTTCCCAGGAAACTCATGAGAGAGTAAACGTCGTAATTATCTCCATCGTTATGGCCATTTTTGTGATTATGTTTTATTTTAAATCCAGTTTCAATTTTGATCCTAAAGCAGGCTTAATGAAAATGTTGGCTAAAGTATGGATCTTCCTGAATGCTGTTCTCGTCATTTCAGCATTGGTGAAGAACACGGAATATATTGAAAATTATGGGTTTACTTATAAGAGACTTGGTGCGTATGCGTTTTTAATTCTTTCGTTGATAGGTTTGGTCATGACGTTTATTAAAATACAGTTTAGAAAAAGAAATGCATTTCTTTTCAATACGATGACATGGTACATCTATGGAACAATTCTGGTCTGCAGCTACATCAACTGGGGCGGGATTATTACCTCTGAAAATATGAAGCGTAAAGATTTTATGGTAAATTATTATGAAACAACCATTAATTTCAATGAAAAACAATTATTGGAATATGCTGAAAAAAAACATGATGAAAAGCTTAAACAGGAAATACTAAATAAAGTAAAACCCCAACACGAAGAGAAAACGCTTTCAAAGGTTTTATATTATCAGACCATAAAATAATGGTGAAAAATCTAAAATGTGATAAACTGTAATTGATTTGTTTAAAATTAATTCTAATATTTTTTTAAGCTGTGAATAACTTTAATGGAATAATTTTGGCATCTCAGAATACTCAAAGTTTAAAGACTTTAAATTTAAGTTTCTCATTAAAATAACTATTATGAAAAAGATATTTTTGCTTATCCCGCTGATCATCCTATCATGTAAAAAAGAATCGAAAATACAGGAAACGCAAAATACAGATTCACTGGCGACGACAACGGAACAAACTGCAAATCCTGAAAAAACAGATTCTTCTGCCGTAAAGATGAAAGATTCCATCATCAATAATGCTCCAAAAACAAAAGAAGTTTTACGAACTGGCGTCATGAGAGAAGTTAAGGATGGAAAAATCATCAGAACGGTAGATGGTGAGCATCTTCCGATAACACTGGGCGAGGAATTTACTAACGACAATCAGGAACTTGTCCTCAAAATTGCCGATTACAGCAATCCTGAAATAAAGGCCAAAATTTCAACCAAAGAGAAGGATTTTAACATACGCTTCAATCAGATAAAATTACCAAACGGCGATTACGACGGACCTTTCGGAAGAGATCTTACCTATGAAATAAAAAATAAAGGTGAGGTGTGGCTGATTATTGGCAAAAGCAATATGGCTTCAGGAAATACCAAAGGAAATTTTACAGTAAGTATAGAATGATGTTTAGCAATTTGGTATAATTTCTGCTTGCAAAACTTTAAAATTTATCAATATGAAAAATATGATTTTGACAGCGGCAGTGGCCTCACTTGCTGTAGTAAGCTGCGGAACAGTGCAGTCGTTGGTTCAGAATACATTTCCTTATACAGCTAATGTTTTGATTTCAACAGGCGTTCCTGCAGATAAAGAAGTTTCATCTACCGCAACAGCATCCAATGTACAGACCTGGTTTGGCGGTAACAATAACGCAAAAATTAAAGATGTAAGAATTTCCGATGCTAAAGTTTCTGTAGTATCACCTTCGGGAGGAAATTTAAGTGCTTTTAAATCCATTAAAGTTTATATATCATCAAGCGGTACAGGAGAAAGGCTGGTTGCCTCCAGGACGAATATCTCTACCGATGCTTCAAGCTTAACGCTTGATCTTGAAAATTCAGGTTTTCTTGATGAAGTTGTAAAAAGTACGGGCGTTACCGTAAGAACGGTTTATGAACTGAAAAACCAGACAAGTTCAGACATGAATCTCAGAATTGCTCTTAATTTCAGCAGTATACCTGCGAATTAGTTTTTTTATAAAAGTTTATTGAAAAAAACGCCTTTCAGCAATGAAAGACGTTTTTGTTTTTATATGATTAAATTTATTTGAAATCAACCAGCTCAACATCAAAAATAAGTGTTGATCCTGGAGGAATGATATTCCCGGCACCATTGTCGCCATAAGCAAGGTCGGCAGGCAGATAGAATCTGTATTTTGCCCCTTTACTCATCAGCTGTATACCTTCTGTCCATCCTTTTATTACCCCGGAAAGATTAAGCTCAGCAGGTTTTCCACCGTTTTTCTCCGTAGAGTCGAATACCGTTCCATCCATCAGTTTTCCTGTATAGATAACAGTTACGGTGCTCGTTGCGGTTGGTTTTGCTTTTCCGTCGCCTTCTTTAAGCACTTCGTACTGTAGGCCGCTGGCAGTGGTTTTTATATTTTTATTAAGCTTGTTTTTAGCGAGAAAATCATTTCCTTTCTTTTTATTTTCTTCCGCCTTAGCTTTTTCTATAGCCATTCTTTTTTCATTCTGCTTCTGCATAAAGCCCTGCATAAAATTGCTCATTTCTTCCTTAGGAAACAATTTGGGTTTATCCCCAAACTCATCTTTCATGGCCTGGGCAAGTAAGTCGGGATCTACGTCGAAACCTTGTCTCTTCATATTTTGTGCAATATCAAGACCTATATAATAAGAAGCTTTTTGATCTTCAGTATAGCTTTTTTGAGCATACACAGAGCTTATTCCGCCGAGAATAAGTAAAGTAACGAATGTTTTTTTCATTTTTGTTAATTAAAAATTCGGTGCAAATTTAAGATTTTATTACAGAATCCATCACAATTGTTACAGGTCCGTCATTAATTAGTGAAACTTTCATGTCGGCTCCGAAAATTCCGCTCTCGGTTTTTAATCCGGATTTTGAAATTTCATCTTTAAAATAATCAAATAGCGGAATGGCTTTATCAGGTTTTGCCGCTTTAATGAATGACGGGCGGTTACCTTTTTTGTAATCTGCAATCAGGGTAAACTGGCTGATACACAGAATTTCACCTTTAATGTCCTGTACGGAAAGATTCATTTTACCTTCATCATCTCCGAAAATTCTTAAGTTTAAAATTTTCTGCACAAGCCAGTCTGCATCTGTCTGAGTATCATTTTCGTCAATTCCTACCAGCAACATCAATCCTTTTCCGATTTCTCCTACCACTTTTCCGTCTACTTTTACGCTGGATTCGGAAACTCTTTGTACTACAACTTTCATTTAATAATAAATATTTAAAATTTTTCCTGAAGGATCATAGTTGTAAAGATAAGTCTTCGGAGGAACATTCGCCACTGCGGTAGGCTGCCCTGTCAATAAAATCCATTGTGCATTATCTTTTGGACATATTACCTTGATGTTATCCTGAACTTCTAATGTCGTATTATTATCCGGGCATATATGCGGCGCATTCCGGTCATAGATCTTAAATGTTGTATCGGAGGCTCTTACCACGATAAGTCCTCTTGTACCGGACTGTTGTTCATTGATGTAGACCCATCCTCCAACCTGGTTCAGCGGGTAATAGGCAGGAAGATTAAGATTAAGGGTGACGTTAACGGGATTATTCGGGAAGCAACTTACGGTGTCTTCCGTACTTCCACAGGATTTTATTGCTAAATTACTGAAAATCAATAATGTGATTAAAGATAATATTGAAAAAGTTTTTTTCATTTCAATTTAAATTTTTATATATTTGTAGAAATTAAACGATTACAACTCGAAAACATTGTCCGGCAAATGTCGGATTATTTTTTTATACTAAAACTAAATTTTGAAAATTATGGCAAGCTATGTTACAAAGGAGGGATTAGACAAAATGAAAGCTGAGCTGGAACAGTTGGAAACTGTGGAGAGACCAAAAATCACCCAACAGATTGCAGAAGCAAGAGATAAGGGAGATTTGTCTGAAAATGCAGAATATGATGCTGCGAAAGAAGCTCAGGGAATGCTTGAAATGAGAATTTCTAAGCTGAAAGATATTATTGCTACTTCCAAGATCATAGACGAAAGTCAGCTGGATACTTCAAAAGTTTCTATTCTTACCACAGTAAGATTGATGAATAATGCCACAAAAAAAGAGCAGGTATTTACTTTGGTTCCCGATAATGAAAGTGATCTTAAAGCAGGAAAAATTTCTGTGAATACCCCTATTGCAAAAGGGCTTTTAGGGAAAGCGGTCGGCGAAACGGCAGACATCACGCTTCCTAACGGAAACAAGCTTTCTTTTGAGGTATTGGAAATTACCCTTTAATTCAGTTAAGAAAAATCAATCTTAAACACTAAGAAATGAGTACAATATTCACAAAGATCATCAATGGCGAAATTCCCTACTATAAAATTGCCGAAGATGAAAACTTTATCGCTTTTCTGGATGCAATGCCTTTGGTAAAAGGTCATACTTTGGTAGTTCCCAGAAAAGAAACAGATCTTATTTTTGATCTGGAAAGTGAAGAATATAAAAATCTTTGGGGTTTCACTCAGGAGATTGCTAAAAAAATTAAAGAGGCAATACCATGTGTACGGGTTGGAGTAGCGGTGGTAGGACTTGAAGTTCCTCATGCTCATATACATCTGATTCCCCTCAACAAGGTGGAAGATATGAACTTTAAAAATGAAAGACTGAAATTATCAGCTGAAGAGTATACTGAAATTCAGAACTCTATTATTAAATCCTGAAAACAAATAGACTCGTAATATTTGCGGGTTTATTTAATATACTTATATCTATACAATTTAAAAATGAATTCAAACCAGTGTTCTTTCTGCGGAAGAAAGAGAAATGAAGTGCAGATGCTGATTTCCGGTCAGAATGGTTTTATTTGTGAAAACTGTATCGAGCAGGCACATGCTATTGTGAAAGACAGTTCCGCAAAAACAGGATTTTCTCCTGCTGAAAATATAGAAGAATTAAAAAAACCGAAAGAAATAAAAGAGTTTCTCGATCAATATGTCATAGGACAGGATCAGGCTAAAAAACAACTGTCGATTGCTGTTTACAATCATTACAAAAGATTGCTGCATGCCCGGGACGAAAACCGCGAAGTTGAGCTTGAAAAGTCCAATATCATCATGATTGGTGAAACCGGAACCGGTAAAACGTTATTAGCTAAAACTATCGCACGCGAACTGAATGTTCCTTTCTGCATCGTAGATGCTACCATTTTAACGGAAGCCGGATATGTAGGAGAAGATGTCGAAAGTATTCTGTCCAGATTGCTTATGGTTGCAGATTATGATGTGGAAAAAGCAGAAAGAGGAATTGTTTTTATTGATGAGATAGATAAAATTGCAAGAAAATCTGATAATCCAAGTATCACGAGAGACGTTTCCGGAGAAGGTGTTCAGCAGGGGCTTCTGAAACTGCTTGAAGGAAGCATTGTAAATGTACCGCCACAGGGTGGAAGAAAACATCCGGACCAAAAATATATCCAGGTAAATACACAAAACATTCTGTTTATTGCAGGGGGAGCGTTTGACGGAATTAAAGAAATCATTGAACGTAGAATGAATAAGCAGGCTATTGGTTTCAGTGCAGAAAAAATCAATAATACCAATGAAGATGAATACATTTTAACCAATATCAATGCTATTGATCTCCGTTCTTTCGGATTAATTCCTGAACTTCTTGGTAGATTCCCTATTATCACCTATTTAGATAAACTTACAAAAGAAACAATGGTAAGAATCATGAAGGAGCCGAAGAACTCTATCGTTAACCAGTTTGTAGAGCTTTTCAAAATGGATGGTACCCATCTTGTTTTTACGGACGGTGCTATTGAAAAGATTGTGGAGGAAACTATTGAAAAAGGTTTAGGTGCAAGAGGACTAAGGGGAACTACTGAAAAAGTCCTTGAAGACTATATGTTTTCGATTGGTGAAGAAAAAGAAATAATCTTGTCTGAGGACAACATTTTTGTAAAAAATTAAAATATTTTTGTTTTTTATTAAAAAAAATATAACTTTGCAGTTGTATTAACACACAAATAACTACATACAGTGAGAAAAAATTTATTTGCTATTGGTCTATTAGCAGCTATGTATTCTGTTCAGGCGCAGAATATTCTAGTACACATAGATGACGCTGCTACTACGTACGTGAGTGAAGGCACTCTGTTATACTCCGGTGGAGGATTTCAGACACGAGGTTCCGGCATAATAGATCTTCACGGAAACATGATGATTGAAGGAGCATCTACGGATGGCTTTAGAACAATCACAACAGGAGGTTCAAACAAAACGGACGGTGGAAACATCGTCCTGAGACTTAATACTCCCGGAAGTTACGCTACTTCTACATATGGACAGCTTTATATTAACGGATTAACCCAAGCGAATATTACGGGTGTCGTAAGTAAAGAATTTCGCACAAGTAGGCATGGGACAGGAAATAGTTACTTTCAACAAATGGCTATGCCGTTTTCCGGTAAGGTTATAAGCAGCCTTTCAACTGAATTTGGTAAAACATTTAATACCAGCAGATATGATAACTCAATTCTGAAATGGGATAATACAAATGTGCTGCAGGTTCATTACACGAATCTTGCTTCGGTGACGGCTGATCCTACCGGATATTATATGGTAAAATCCAAAAATAATGATCTTGATACAAGTACACCGCCTGTTTCATTACCAACCATTGCGCCTACCGCTACAGGATCTGTATTTACACTAAACGGACAACCTTATGCCAATCTTTCTGCACCTATAACGCTGCAGAATGCCGGAAATGTGAATTTCGGACTTAATGGTACCAATAAGAATGCTTACAATGAAAAGTATAACACCTATCTGAATGATCTTTGGGAATTTACTGCTACTCCATGGGCAGGAACTTTTGGTAAGAACATTTATCAGTTTGGAAACCCTTTCCTTACCAATTTAGATTTAACAAAGATAGGATATGTAGAAAACGGGGGTGTGACGGATGGAAACAATGT
The DNA here is from genome assembly GCF_057815395.1 of Chryseobacterium sp. 27AL. Classification (NCBI taxonomy): domain Bacteria; kingdom Pseudomonadati; phylum Bacteroidota; class Flavobacteriia; order Flavobacteriales; family Weeksellaceae; genus Chryseobacterium; species Chryseobacterium sp. 27AL. The sequence continues at coordinate 186,686 of NZ_JBYRIW010000004.1, forward strand.
ATCAAATATCTTGGGTATCGTATATGACCCGGGTACAATTGTTACAACAGCATCCGGAACTTATTCTGTGGGAACTTTAGTGCAAAACTTTAACCTTGACGGAACTCCGGTAGGTGATACAGGTCTTATTATTAAACCTATGCAGACCTTTAAAATTAAGCTCAGAGATAATACAGCTCAGACGTTAGACTTTAATACTTTAAGAAGATTCAACGGAACAGCCAGAGCTGCGTCTACGGATTACAGTGTGGTAGCAGCCAAGAATAATTCTGCCGGAACTGTAAAACAGCTTGGGATTATTGGTCTTGATGCTAACGGTGTAGAATTATCCAGAACTTATTATGTGGTTTCTCCATCATCCGTTACAGGACATCAGTCATCAATTGCCACAACTGTTCAGGCTTCTGCAGGAAGTAACATGATTGGTACTTTTGAAGAAGCAATAAATGGAGGTTATGATAACAATTACCTAAACTATTGGCTGTATATAAATGAGGCAAACGAAAATAATTTTAAAGGTAAGAATGTAAAACTTGTTAATTATTATCCGAATAACGTAAAATCATACAAGTTTGAAATCAAAGAAAATGCTCAGCCAATAGCAAATGGTGCACATGCATTATCTACCGGAATTGGATTCTATTATAAGGAACCAAACGGAACTATACAACAGGCGAAACAAGGAGATGTGATTCCTGTAAAAGGTAATGAATATGATTTGTACTATGGAGAACCTACTAATATTGTTTTAGGAACTGATGAAAAGGCTACAAATGCAAGAACACTGGTAATTTATAATCCTGCAATAGATAATTATTTTGTAAGATTTGATCCTAACTGGAAAAAGGCAGACATCGAAGTTTATGATATGAGTGGTAAATTGGTTATCTCTAAAAAGGCAGTTGATGCATCACATGACTTTGTTATTGAGTTAGATGGTAAAGTCAAAAACTCATATGTGGTGAAAGTAGTATCGGAAAAAGGAGAAATTGTTAATGCAAAAATATTAAAATAGAATATATGAAAACCCTACATAAACTGTGTTTAGCTTTTTTTCTAACCTTGAGCTTTGTGGTGACTGCGCAACCACCCAATCCGCCCGGTAATAATGGTGCGGGAGGTGATGGAACAGGGGAGCAGGTGCCTGTTGATATGTATGTATATTTGCTGGCTGTTATTGCGATAATGTTAATACTGTTTTACAGCAAAAAATATATACCCAGAAAAATATAAAATTTTATTAAAAATTCATTAAGCTCTCTGATTACTCGGAGAGTTTTTTTACTTTTACCCTATGAAAAAGATTTTAATATTGCCAGCTATTATAGCTTCATTTTCATTACAGGCTCAATTTATCGTTACTATTCAGGCTCCGGCTGACTTCAAAGATCAAGATGCCATCTTATATACATTAAACGGATCCAAAGACATCATTTTTTCAAAAGAGAAAAGTAAAAATAATACGTGGAACTTCAAGTACCCTAAAAATTATATGGGAATGATGAAGGTGTATTTTCCGGGTTCAAACAATACGTTTAATTTTATCTCTGAAAATAAAAATGTGAGTGTAAAGCTTGAAGTACAAGCCAACAAAATTAAAGATGTAATTTATCTTGATGAAGCAAACGAACTTATGAGTAACCTGCAGGAAGGTTCTCAGAAAAAAGAGCTGATATTGCCCGCTTTATCGCAAATCAAAGAGTATTACAAAGACAATACAGAATTTGGCAAAGCCCTTAAAACCGAGATCAACAGACTTAGCGGAGGTTCTTTAGGCATTGATCCGGCTCAGCATCCTTTTATTAATTACTACAATACCAATTATAGCAAATTTCTTTCTAATGAGGCCTCAAAAAAAGTAAACCAGGATGATATTATTAATTTTATTGATAAATCAAATGACATGCTTGAGACATCATCGTTATTAAGGCCTGTATTGGTTTCATATCTTAATACAGGAGGAAATACCAATGTAAGTGCATCTGTAGATAAACTACTTGAAAGATTAAAGGTAGAAACTCCCCGGGGGCAAACCGTTCTTTCCGAACTGATCGACATTTTTGATGTATACGACATGCAGGATTTTAAAACCAAATATCTCGGGCTGGCTAAAAATCTTAAATGTACTATTACAGACCGATTGGCTTCAACTTTGAAATCTAATGCCAATGTGGAAATTGGAGCTGTTTTTCCAAATTATACTTTTCAGACGCCGGCCAATACAAATGTTAAAACTCTTCATGATGTAAAAGCAGATAAAAAAGTGGTGATATTTTGGTCATCTACATGTTCTCACTGTGAGAGCGAACTTCCGCAGCTATTGGCAAAATACAACGATCTAAAAGCAAAAAATATTGAGGTCGTGGGATTATCATTGGATGTTGACAAAGATGCTTATACAAAAAAAATCAGTGCATTTCCATGGGTGAATGATTCTGAATTAAGGGGATGGAACAGCAGTTATGCTGATACCTATAATGTTCATGCTACACCAACGTATTTTATTTTAGATGCTAACAATAAGATAATCAATAAACCAGAACATGTGGGCGATGTTTTGGAATATTTTAAGCTAAAATAATTTTGGTTAGTTGTAAATATTTTCTATATTTGCACCACCAAAACGGCGAGGTAGCTCAGTTGGTTAGAGCGCAGGATTCATAACCCTGAGGTCACGGGTTCAATTCCCGTCTTCGCTACAAAAAAGTCTGTAAGATACTCTTGCAGACTTTTTACTTTTTAAGATAATTGTATTTTCTACTATAAAAATAGTAAAAGCCAAAGAAGACTCTTCGGCTTTAAAATATGCTAGCTTTGATACCCCAGCAGTTTTCTGATTTGATAGAAGAACCTTTCAATCAAACGTAAATCTTGTGTTACAATTTCGGCGCTTCCTTTTAATTCCTTATCGAATGTCAGGGTTTTGTTGTATGAAGTTTTCAATCCTTTTGGAAGAGCGATATCTACATAATAATTTCCGTCTTTATCAGGAGAAAGAGAAATATTCTGCACTTTTCCTTCCACAATCCCATATTCCTGGTAGCGGTAATTATCGAGTTTGATTAATACTTTTTCACCGGCAATGATCTTCCCTGAATTAGCGGCGGGAACAGCCATTCTTCCCACAAGCTTTTCTTTGTTATCGGGTAAAATGGATAAGATGGCATCCCCAGCCTTTACAAATTGATTTTCACCAAAAAACTGCTGAAAGCTGGCCTCACCATCTGTATTGGAAATGATCAGATAATTCTGTTCCCATTCTTTCAGCGATTTTCTGAGTTGTTCGAAAAGCTGTAAAGTTTGTGACGAATACGTAATTTTATCCTTTTCGGTATTAATGGCTGTTCCGCTTTTGGTTTTATTAACATTGGAGATCCCCTCTTCAATCTGTGAAAGAGAAATATTGATGTTTTCTAAATTTTGTTGAGCCTGCAGGAATTTTATTTTTTCATTTTCCAGTTCTACAGCAGCAATTACGCCCTGATTAAACAGCTCCTGCGAACGCTGATAATTCTTTTTCGTAATCTCATATTTGGCCTGTTCAAGACTTTTCTGCTGTTTTAATGTAGCGATTCTCACACGGTATTCTGAGAGGCTTTGATTGGCGGCGAGATTTTCCGGGGCATAAGGCTGCAGCCTTGTAAATAATTCTTCATCCTGAAATGCCTTTGCAAAATTGTTGTAATCCCCCTGCAGTTCACCAAGTTTAAAGTTTGAGGTTTTGCTTAAAGGAAATGAGGCCAGCTGATCCGGCGTTATGGAATCAACCAGTTTTTTCAGTTCCAGGATATCTTTATAATTCGCTGTCGACTGCATGACCATCAGAACATCGTTCTTTTTAACATGCTGGTGATCTTTAATAAAAATCTTTTCGATTTTCGAATTGGTACGGGCTTCCAGTTTTTCCGGCGGATTTTGAGAGGTTACCACAATCGGGGCAGGGATAAATTCAGGATACCGGATCATGTAACTCATGATGAGAATCATCACAAGAATTAAAAATATAATGGTATTTCCCCATCGGATCATCCAGTGAGGAGGCTGGGTAAGGATATCCTGAACGCTTTCTGAGCGAAGTTCAATACTATCTAAGACGTCTTTTTTCATATAAAAATAAAACTCAATAATCTTCAGGTAATAATGATTATTGAGTGATTTCTGAATTAATGCTATAATGGCAAGGTATAATCACATTTCGGATTATTGCCGGGCTCTACTCCGGGAATGTCTCCATCGGGGCAGTAACGGTTGCATGCATTCCACTGTTTTACATTGTTGATGTAGCAGAAACAATTGCACGGAAATACCGGAACAGGGCCTGCACCATGAATTTCTCTAAGTTTTTTTCTTTCAATTTTCTGTAAATTTTTCATAACTGATAGATTTTGAATTGGTTGATTAAAGTTAGTTAAATCATCGTCAGTTTCCAAGCTCCAGCTGATTTTTTACCAATCTGTAATATTCACCTCTTAAGGCCACCAGTTCGGAATGATTTCCCTCTTCAACGACTTTCCCTTTATCCAAAACAATAATTTTATCGGCGTGCTTCACGGTTGAAAGCCGGTGGGCAATAACGATGGCTGTTTTTCCTTTAAAAAACTGTTCAAGATTTTCCATGATGATTTTTTCGTTATTGGCATCAAGAGCCGAGGTTGCCTCATCAAAGAAAATATAATCCGGAGATTTGTATACGGCCCTGGCAATGAAGAGCCTTTGTTTTTGTCCGCCACTTACTCCAAGCCCTTCGTTTCCGATTTTTGTGTTGTAGCTTAACGGTAATTCTTCAATAAAATCCTTAATGTGGGCAATTTCTACCGCTTTCCTTAATTTTTGTTTATCAACATAATCTTCACCAACAGCAATATTATTAGCAATAGTATCATTAAATACATATCCTTCCTGCATCACTACCCCGCAATGATCCCGCCAGAATCTTGGAGAAATATTTTTAAGCTTTGTATTTCCAAGCCTTATTTCCCCTTCAGTGGGCTCATAAAATTTCATGAGAAGCTTTAGCAAAGTTGTTTTTCCGCTTCCGCTTGCTCCCACGATGGCCGTTGTTTTCTGGTAAGGTATATTTAAATTTAAATTTTCAAAAACATAGGCATCTGAACCTATATAACGGAACGAAAGATTCTCGATTTCGATATCCTTTTGTGGAAGATCATGGGCATACTGCTCATCTTTATTTTCTTCGTCTTCCTTATCATGAATTTCTCCCAGTCTTTCAAGGGAAATTTTGGCATCCTGAGTTTGTTTGATAAAGTCGATTAATTGGAGCAAAGGACTGTTGAGCTGGCCAATGATATACTGAACCGAAAGCATCATCCCCAATGTAAGGTTCCCTTCCAATACCAGTTTTGCAGAAAGAAAGCTGACGAGGATGTCCTTCATCTGGTTGATAAAATTTCCTCCCACAGACTGCCATTGTTCCAGTGAAAGCGATTTTATCCTTATTTTAAATAATTTTACCTGCAAAAATTCCCAGTCCCATCTTTTTTGCTTTTCGGCATTATGCATTTTGATTTCCTGCATTCCGTTGATCAGCTCGATCACCTTACTCTGCTCCTCGGAAACCTGTGAGAATCTCTTGTAATCCAGCTCCTTTCTTTTTCCAAGGAAAAAACTGATCCACCCAATATAGGCCGCCGCACCTACCAGATAAACGATAAACAGCCGGTAATCATAGAACAAAAGAACAATACTGAAGATAATGAGATTCACTAATGAGAACAGCGTGTTCAAAGAAGAACTCGTTAACAGATGTTCGATTCTGTGATGGTCATTGATCCTCTGCATGATGTCTCCCGTCATTCGGGTATCAAAAAAGCTGATGGGCAATTTCATCAGTTTAATAAAGAAATCAGAGATGATGGAGATGTTGATCCTGGCAGAGAGATGCAGTAAAATCCAGCTCCGAATCACTTCGATACCCATTCTTCCGATAAAAAGCATGATCTGGGCCAAAAGAACAAGGTAAATAAAGTTCAAATCCTGATTCTGAATACCGACATCGACAATACTCTGCGTAAGGAACGGGAAAATAAGCGATAATAAGCTTCCTGCCAGCAGTCCTATTGCCAGTTGGATAACGAGTGATTTGTATTTTAAAAGATATTTTGAAAGAAAAGAAAAACTTGCTTTACTTTCTTTATCATCAAATTCAGTCTGAAAGAAGGCGGGGGTAGTTTCTAAAATTAATACGATACCTTCCTCGGTTTTCTCGTCAGCATTTTCGCCAATCCATAGTCTTATAAATTCTTCTTTTGTGTAAGTAATAAGACCATAACCCGGATCAGAAACATAGATCTTTTTATTTTTATCAATTTTGTATACGACCACGAAGTGATTTTTGTTCCAGTGCACAATACAGGGCAGCGGAACTTCCTCTGCAAGTGTGTTGAAGTCAATCTGCACACCCATAGAACGAAAACCCAGATCTTCGGCAGCATCACTTAGCCCCAGCAGGCTGCTTCCTTCGCGGGTAGTCTCCGAAAGGTTACGGATCTGCTGTAAAGAAATGCTTTTTCCGTAATGTTTGCTTACGATACGAAGGCAGGTAGGTCCACAGTCTTTGGAGTCTGGCTGGCGATAAAATGGAAAAGATTTCAATGATGTATTTTTATTTTTAAAACAAATTGCCATTTTTTATTGGCAACTATTCTTTTTTTAGTGTTAGAGTCCGTTTATTTTTTTTCTAATTTAATGAATTTTGATTACAAAAGTATTTTCCTTATATCTCTTCATCTTCAACCATCTCATCAATAAAATAGTAAATATCTTCCCGGTCGTATTTATCTGGGAACTGATATCCATTGATTAAAATGATTGGAGTGAAATTAAGTCCTGCATTCCTGTTTTCTGCAGACATCTCAATCAAAGGAGCTAAATCTTCAATGCTTGAAGCGGCTCCGACTTTTTGTCTGATTTTATTTTCATCCCTGGTTTCAAACCAATAGTCAATAAGTTTTAAAAAATCGTCCGAAGTTCTGTTTTTATATGTGTACATGAAATCGGAAATGAGATTGGTAAATTTTTCATTCTGCTTATCGGGAGAATAATTGAACCTCATCTGTACAGAAATATCTTCCGGATATTTTTGAAGTAAATTTTCCATGATTTTATGAGCATCTTTACAAAAGCCACAATACGGATTTGAAATAATGGAAAGATGAAGTTTTGCATCTTTATTTCCGATAAAAAATGTTTCGTTGTTTGTGAAAGTTACTTTTTCGTTTTCCAGAAGTTCTCTTTTGAAAAGTTCATAATTTCTTTTAAACCTTAAATTTTTAGCATTTGATTTCTGAAGTTTTTCTTTCTCTTCAAGCATATTATTAAGATATAAGACTGAAGAAAACAGAACAATCCATAAAATAAGGCTTAATAAGGCAATTCCTGTATCAAAATAAATATTCTCAAACACAAAAGCGCTGATGAAAAGCTGAGCTAAAAGGATAGAAATAATCAAAAGGCAAACTCTGCAGAAAGTCTTTTCCACAAATCCCTGAATATATAACGAATAGCCGATAGCAATGATTGAAGCGAACGAAAAACCTTTCACCACTAAAGAAGTTGTGGGTAAAAATAATCCTAAAATGGTAATTCCGATAAAATAAATGAGAGAAAAATCCGAAAACTTAAGACCGAGAATACTCGTTTTGTCTTGTGTAATTATTTTATTGCAAGAGTTTACGGATTGATTTCCAGCTGTGTCACCGCAAATGCTCCCGATCACTGCGGAAATATTTCCGAATTTCTGATTAAAGATTTCAAGCGAAATATAAACCCCGGCAAGGGAAAGGAGGTTAAAAAATACCTCATACCATGCTTGCGTCAAAAGTGAATACACAGCAATAAGGGCAAAAATGCCATAAACAAATGGCTTATAACTTGTAGCAGATTTACTTTCTGCTTTATCTTTTTCAAACAGCAAGACGAAGTCCGTGGCTTTTTGATGAAGTTCTTCTTTGTTTAAAGTTTTCGCTTTATCAGAATAAATAGAATATTGATTCCCCGATTTTTTTACTATGGAGAAAGAATTGTCAACAATGGCAATAAATTCTTCAGGCAGCTCATCCCAATATTCTTTATCCAACTCATAGGCATCGTTTCTCACGCCCATAAAATTAAGGGTATCACTAAAAGCTAATGCTGATGGGTAATTCGGGTGAGAATTGAACTGGAACAGAAACTCCTGTTTGTCCAGTTTCAGATAATTAATGAGTTTGTCCAATAGCATATTAATTTTTTTGTCTAAAATAGGGAGATGTTTGAAAAAAACAAACTTTTTTTTCAATTTTCTGGGATATATCGTGTTTTATTAAATTACAGTTGTATCATTTATTTTCAATAAAACCTTGCAAGTCTTTTTCTGAAGATAAACCTACGGTAGACTTTAAAATTTTAGAATTGTTATCAAGAAGAACAGTATATGGAATAGCGCCATTTAATCTGAAATACATTTGAATTTTTTCGTAATTTGGATCTTTTTCGTTGATAATTAGTTGTTTCCAATCCATTTTTTCTTCGTTCAAAGCTTTTTTCCAGGCATTTTTATCATCATCAATTGAAATAGAAATAAATTCTATTGATTCATCTTTTTTACTATACATCTTTTTTAAAAGAGGAATCTCCTGTCTGCAAGGTCCGCACCAACTTGCCCAGAATACAACAAGATGTTTTTTATATTTTGAATCTAAAATCGCAAATTTCTCACCGATAATATTTTCCAATGATGGAAGGGATGTATTTTTTTCGGTGAATCTTTTTTTGTTGTAAGCAGAAAGTTTTTTATAAGATTCGCTTTCTGTAATATCACCTTTGAATATTTTCAAAAATTGATCGACTTGTTGTGGAGAGAAGCTGTTTTTATTGTTGCTAATTTGATAGAGTAAATGAAATGAAAAAGGATATTTTTTTATTTTTTCTTTAATAATTTGTATACTACTATCATTAATTTTATCAAAAAGATCTGCGTCAATATTATAAAGAGCTTCGGTTTGAATGCCTGCAGAAACCTTAGGACTAATAACAATTTTGTATTTTTTTTCTAATGTAATACCTTTTGCTTTAAAATCTTTCAGTTTACCTTTGATTAAAATTATTGGATCAGAAAAAAAATATTGAGAATTAATTGCAGAACCTTTAAATTTTGAATTAATTGTTGGAAATCCAATTGCTCGTAATACACCGCTATTATCAACATGATCTAATCCTAAATATTGTGGTTCAGTATTTTTTGGGGTATACCTTATTTCAAATTTCCCATTTTTTGTGTTTACACTATCTATTCTATTATCATATTTGTCTTGATATAAATATAGTGTACCATCTGGTAAATTTGAAATATCACCCTGTATAATTGTTTCTTTACTTTTATTTTCATTGCAAGACGAAATGAAAATAGATATGATTAAGAAAAATAAAAATTTATAATTCATTCTATCTTTATTTATAAGAAGTTTGTCATATCATGACAAACTTCTTTTTTGTTTCTAATTTTATATTGCTATAATCCTTTTGTTAGCATCTGGATTGTCCTCCATTTGAAGTAACTGGAACTTGTCCTAATCCTGTACTGCAATAACTAGTTTTTATAGGGACAGATGCACCTCCTACTTGCTGCCATTCTACAGTAGTTACACATTCTCCAGTTCTTGGAAACCATTGTCCATTATCAGCTTGAATATAATGAATACAAGCTTTTCCACCAGTTATTTCTTTCAAATCATTTCTCGAAAGTTTTTTCAAATTTTTCATTTACTTAATTTTTAACATTAATAGTTTACTTTTTGCCATACAATCCCTGACATGGGCTTTCTGATCAGTTCTAACTTATATCTGTACATATATAAATTATATTGTTTAAAGCGCTTTATCAATATTGATTTTCAAAACTATAAAAAAACTATATCACATCGAATAGAAAAATTTGCAATTTTTTTGCAATTTTATGCAGATATTTGCGTTAAGTTTTAAAAATATTTTTAATAACCACGTTAGGATGATACAGCAAAAGTTGAGGAATCTCAGAAAGCAGAAATGTATGTCGCAGGAAAAAATGGCTAAAATATTATCTACAGATATTTCCAGCTATTGCCGCAAAGAAAACGGAAAATCAAAGATTCATGATGATGAATGGGAAAAGTTAGCTAAAGCACTGGAAGTTTCTGTTGATGATATTAAAGAATCAGAAAGCTCAGGAATTGTTCATAATGATAATTCAACTTTGCATGATCAGTCAGATAGGTCTATTCATAATTATAACTTTCCTATTTCGGTATTAGAAAATCTCCAGGACTAAATCAAAATTTTAAAAGAGCAAATGGAATCCTTAAAACGAGAACTTGAGGGTTTAAAAAAATAAAATAAAAAATATTCAATATTAGATGCCCCTAGAAAGTTTTTAACTTTTTTAGGGGCATTTCATTTAATTACTTAGATTTAAAAAAATTGTTGAATATTAATTCTCATCTAAATGATAAATATCTCCAAAAAAAATTATTAGATATAATCACCTAATAATGAGTAATGACCGGCATTTTAGAAAAAAGGTAAAGATTATAAGAAGTAATTGTAGCAATTTCAGAAATTGAATTGTCAAAAATTTGTGAAAAAAAATTTGAAAATATTTTTTTATTTCTAAAATATATTGTACTTTTACAACGCCTTGAATGAGGGAACAAGTCAAGGTAATAAATTTTTTTTCATCATTTGTGTTTTTAGAATCGTATCGCCTGATACGATTCTTTTGTTTTTATACCTTTTCATAATTCAGAAGAAGATCAATGAAATAAGAATAGGTGATCGATCCTTCCTGCTGATTGCTCTTAAGAAAAAGATTATTGGTAAATCCGAAAAAATCATCCAGCAAACCCTGATGTTTCATCATAAAAGCTTTTTCATAAGCCCTGTCTTTTTTCATTTCTGGAGAATAATTTCGAAGTATGCTCTTTACAAAATCAGGATCTTTATCTGCAATATAATTCAGTAAGCTTTTTAAAGTAAAATATTCCGTGCTGTAACGTAAATCTAAATTTTTAGAATTGATTCCAATGAGATATCCGACAAAATTAGCTTCCTGTTCTCTTGCAAAACCAAGTTGGTGTGAGCTTTCATGAGCAGATGTAAAAGGAATAAATGTATTTGGCAGCAGGGAATTAAATTGGGATTCTGCTGTAAAAGGATTATAATATCCTAGAATTCCCGTATAGCTCATGATATTTTTAAAAAGACTGGGTTTAAAAGAATTAATCCCAGGAGCTTTTTTCCCTGAAATGTTTCCAGGAAGTAAGGTTTGCCGGTAAAGAATCTCTTTCTGAACAGCTTTCAAATCGGCAATCACAAAAATACCGTTTTTATCTTGTTTCGTAAGTTTTCTGGTGTCTTTGCATTTTTGCAGATATTTTAATGCTAAAATTTTGGCTTTATCAACGGTCGGTTCTTTTTGAGAAGGAAGTTTCTTTATAATCGGGGTCTGGAAATAAAGCATTCCCCAAAATATCTGATATATAAAGTAAAAGATATTTATAGATACAAGAATTTTGAATAAAGAGTTTTTTCTTGTCTTTTTGCTGAAACATCTTATAACGTGATAAAGTAGAAAAATTCCTAATAAAATATAAAGAACATCACCAAATGAAAAAGGAATCCATGAAAAGATCAGCTGATGAAATTTCTTTTGAATTTCGAAGAAGCTTTCAAAAAAAGAAATGATTACCGAAGCTCTGGAGAATGCGTAGAACAAAAGAAATTGGGCAAGTAATAAACCTGCCCAAACTCTTTTTTTATATATTGTTTTTGTTGTATTAGTGACCACTGCCTTTTGTGATTTTGTCAAGATCAATGCCCTGGGATTTCAGGATTCCGCTTACTCTTATTGCATAGAAAGCAAGGTACGCAAAACAGATTACTCCCACAATATAACTGAAGTGGATATTAGTTAGGTCTGCTACATATCCCTGGATAAGGCTTACAATTCCACCTCCCATGATCATCATAATTAATAGGCCGGATCCCTCATTGGTATGCTTGCCAAGACCATTGATTGCCAAAGCAAAAATACAAGGCCATAGAGTAGAACAGAATAAGCCCACGCTGGTGAAAGCATATACCGAAACCATACCGGTGGTGAACATTCCGATTAACAAAGCTGCAATCCCTGCAACTGAGAAAATAAGAAGCATTCTTGCAGGATTACCTTTACTCATAATGTCACAGATGATCATTGCAATGATAATCAATCCATACACATAAAAATGGGAAAGATCATGTTTTGCAATAGCATTTACTAATAAGAAAACTCCAAAAGCAAGATAAGGAGCTAAAAATCTCAATATTTTTTTAATTCCTGCGCTTACGTCAAAAGCTTCTACAGCACCGGTCCAACGGCCGATCATTAATGAAGCCCAATATAAAGAGATGTAAGGAGCAACATCTTTAGTTTCAAAACCTAAACTTTTTTCCATGTACGCAGGGAGATTACTGGCTGTAGAAACTTCCACACCCACATACACAAATATCGCAATCATCCCCATAAAAAGCTGCGGGTATTGAAAAGCAGACTTTCTATGTTGTCCCGGAACGACATCATCCGTATTTTCAGTCACGGTTGGTGTAATGGCCGGAAGGGAAGAAAATTTCAACATAATAGCTACCAGAACAAAGGCTACTCCTAATATTAGATAAGGAACCTTTACACTTTCAACACTTACGTCAGTTGTAGCAGCTGCTGCAGAACCGAAAATCGCGAAGGATACAATAAGCGGGCCTATCGTTGTGCCCAGGTTATTTATTCCTCCTGCCATGGTAAGCCTTTGGGAACCTGTTTCAGCAGGACCTACTTCAATAGCTAACGGATTTGCTACAATTTGCTGTAATGAAAATCCCAGTCCTACAATAAAAAGACCCGAGATCATCAGAGTAAAAGAATGCAGATTGGCTGCAGGATAAAATAAAAGTGTTCCTGCCGCAGAAATAAGAAGTCCTACAATAAGACCATTTTTATAACCGATTTTATTAACCAAATCCTGTTTTATACCTTTGGAAACAGCCATATAAATCAGAGAACCTACCGTATATGCTACATAGAAGCATATCTGCACCAGCATACTTTCGGTTTGTGATAATTTAAAAGCTTTTTGGAAAACCGGGATCAAAATGTCATTACTTGCCGCCACAAATCCCCAGAAGAAAAACACAGTAACCAATGGGATGAATTGTCCCCAATTGGTTTGTTTAGAATAATTTGACATATTTGTTGAAAATTTCTGAAAACAAATATATATTATTTCTTTTAATTATAGTGTTTTAGCAATGTTTTTTTTATTGTCTCAAAAGAAGACAATTTAAGCTCTTTCGGAGGTGCAGATGGGTATAAAATTCCGTTAAAATATACTTTTGCTTTACCCGGATAACCTTTTGAATTGTCAAACGGAAAAATTTCCTTTAATCCGATAAAAGTATAGATTACAATTGGCGAATTATGCTTCGAAGAAAGTGTAAAAGCTCCATCTTTAAATTCATCTAAAATTATTGAAGTATCATCCGGGACACCACCTTCAGGAAAGATCACAATGCTGTTACCTTCTTCCATTTTCTCGGCGCACCTGCGGTATACATCGGCACGGCTTCTGGCGCTTCCACGGTCTACCATTACACATATCCGTTTATAGATTGTGCCAAAGATCGGGATTTTTACCAGCTCTTTTTTTCCCACGAAACAGATCGGATGATCAGCGCACAAGATGCACATCAGCATAATGTCCATAATCGAAGTGTGGTTGGAAATAAAAACATATTGCTGATTCTTGTCAAGCGTTTCCCCCGATAATCTGGTTAACTCATACCGAAGTCCCATACCGTAAAATATACAGTAGCTCCAATATCTTACGAAACGGTAGGCATATTTATAATGCTTTTTATTAAATGATAAAATATAAACCGGAAGTCCAAAAATTAGGGTAAAGACAAATGCCAGAATCAAAAGCCAGGCTCTCCAGAGATAGTTTAAAACCTTTGCCATTTCTATCCGTTAAAGATTAATTTCTTCTTAATTGAATAGTTCAGGATCGAAACCAGCAGGATTGCTGCAATCTTACTTATAATTTCAGGGCTTAATGCATAAACCACAAGATCAATCGTATCTTTAAAGACATAGCTGTAAAAAATCTGGAAGAAGCCGAGACTCAGTAATGTCGAAATAAATGAAACAAGCATGAAATAGGCAAATTCCTTTCTTTTTGAATGTTTTCCCCTTTCAAAAACAAACCAGATGCTTAGGAAATAATTGGTGATAATTCCGCAGCTTGTTGAGAAAATATTACTTAAAGGATAATGAATTCCGTGGAAATTAATTTCGCGAGGAAAGAACTGAGGGATCGTGGTGCTAAATAGTTTAAAGCTTCCGATTTCAACAACAGCGCTCAGCCCTCCTGCTATGATAAAGAATAAAACCTGCTTCTGTCGTAGTAGTAAATCTCTCATCCGATTGATATAATGTGCAAATTTATAACTATATGTTAAACCCTGAAAAAAGTTGTTAAAAATTTTTTTAGATTCAAAATAATTTCTAAATTTAGTTTTCCAATTGAGACAAGCTATACCTGATAATAAATTCATTTTCAACTATTTGTGTTGATGGTTTTTTATATCTTGTAATATGATTAAAAATCATATCATCCAAATTTTTTACGCCCAAATTTTAATAATATTTGTATGAAAAGCCAAAACAAATACAGAAAATTTCAGCTTCAGCAGAAAAATATTGAAGCTCTAGAAAGAGAAAATTCACGTTTCAAACGCGTTTATTCAGAGTATGAAAATATGTCAGAGGAGCTTTGGAATCTTGAGAATTCCAATAATGAACCTGTTCCCGATGACTTTATCAATGCCATGATCCTTCAGACCTCCTATCTTGAAAATGAGATCGAAGACTGGCTGGTGCAGTTTAACGATAAAAAGCCAGAGATAAAACAATGAAAATACAATTTTTCCTCCTGCAACAAAGAGCTTACTTATTTGGTTTGCTCTTTTTTATTTTAATGTTCATTTAAATTAACAATATGTTCAGATTTCAGAAACAACACATATGTCATGTCAATTATCCCATATCTTAAAAGATAAATTCATAATTTAGCATCCTTAAACTAAAATGGAAAATATGGTTGCTATTGTTGATAGTGGTTCTACAAAATCAGATTGGGTTATTCTGGACGATTTTAAACAAGTCTTCCTGAAAACAGAAACCATTGGCTTCAATCCCAATTTTATCAGCAAAGAACTCATCGTTCCCGAAATTGAAAAAAATACAAGCCTTACCTCCGTTAAGAATTCTATCAGGAAAATATACTTTTACGGCTCAGGATGTGGCGTTCAGCAGAACTGCGATACCATTATCGAAGAATTGGGGAAAGTATTTACCGATGCCGAAATCATCGTGAAAGAAGATCTTACCGCAGCAGCCTATGCCGCATACAGAGGAAAGCCGGCCATCGTCTGTATCTTAGGAACAGGCTCAAATTCATGCTATTTTGATGGTGTAAACATAAAAATTCAATTACCTTCATTAGGTTTCCTTGTCGGAGACGAAGGCAGCGGAAGTGCCATCGGAAAACAACTGGTACGTAGATTCTTTATGCAGAAACTCCCTGAAGATCTTTCAAACGAATTTGAAAAAACGTATAACCTTACCGTGGATGAGGCATTGAAAAATATGTATCATACCACACGCCCAAATGCCTATTTAGCAGATTTCAATAAATTTGTTGTAGAAAGAAAAAATCATCCTTATTTACAGCGAATGGTACATGAAGAAATGCTTAACTTCTTCGACTACCAGGTGATTCCTTACAAAGAATCAAAAAATGCCGAGATCAATTTCATCGGGTCGATAGCCTATTACTATGAAGACATTCTGCGTGCAGCAGCGGCAGAACTCGATTTAAATGTGGGGAAGATTGTACAGAAGCCTATCGAAAGCTTAGTCAGCTACCACATTCAATATGTATTATAACTAAATAACAAAATTCAATATATGTCAAGTAAAACCCACCGCGACGAAAAGAACTTTAATCAGGCCGCGTTAGATTATCATAAAGCCGAACCTAAAGGAAAAATCGAAGTGATTCCTTCAAAACCGCACTCTTCGCAGAGAGATCTGTCATTGGCGTACTCGCCGGGAGTTGCAGTGCCTTGTATGGAGATTCACGATAAGCCGGAAACCGTTTACGATTACACCGGAAAAGGAAATCTGGTAGCCGTTATCTCTAATGGTACAGCGGTTCTCGGATTGGGAGATATTGGTGCAGAGGCGTCAAAGCCCGTGATGGAAGGAAAAGGTCTTTTGTTTAAAATTTTCGCAGACATCAATGTATTTGATATCGAGATCAATGAAAAAGATCCGGACAAATTCATTGATATTGTAAAAGGAATTGCGCCTACTTTCGGAGGAATCAATCTTGAAGATATCAAGGCTCCGGAAGCATTTTATATCGAGCAGAAATTAAAAGAAGAGCTGGATATTCCTCTGATGCACGATGATCAGCACGGAACAGCAATTATTTCTGCAGCAGCCTTAATAAACTCTTTAAAAATCGCCGATAAAAAAATTGAAGAAGTAAAAATGGTGGTGAACGGAGCCGGAGCTGCCGCGATTGCCTGTACCAACCTTTACATTTCTTTAGGTTTAAAAAGAGAAAATGTACTCATGTGCGACAGTAAAGGGGTGATCAATCAAAGAAGAGAGAATCTTACACCCGAAAAACTGGATTTCATCGCTCAAACCGATATTGATACACTGGAAGATGCCGTAAAAGGTGCTGATGTTTTCGTAGGATTGTCAAAAGGAAATGTAATGAATCCTGAAATGCTTTTGAGCATGAATGAAAATCCTATCGTGTTCGCATTAGCCAACCCTGATCCGGAAATTGCCTATAATCTTGCCATTGAAACCCGTAAAGATGTGATCATGGCAACAGGAAGAAGTGATTATCCGAACCAGGTAAACAACGTTCTTGGTTTCCCGTATATCTTCCGTGGAGCACTGGATGTACAGGCGAAAACCATTAATGAAGAAATGAAGCTGGCAGCGGTTCACGCTATTGCTGATCTTGCTAAAGAACCGGTTCCTGAAGCTGTAATTTTAGCGTACAATCTTCAGAATCTTCAGTTCGGAAGAGAATATTTTATTCCGAAACCATTTGATAACCGTCTGATTACAAAGGTTTCAAGTGCTGTAGCAAAAGCAGCCGTAGAAAGTGGAGTAGCGAGAAAGACCATCACCGACTTTGACGAATACGAAAACAGCCTTCTCGACAGAATGGGAAGAGATGAGAAGCTGGTAAGAATGATGCAGAACCGCGCCAAAGCAAATCCTAAAAGAATTACCCTGGGAAATGCTGAAGAATACAACGTGTTGAAAGCTGCGCAGATTCTGTATGAAGAAGGAATTGCTTATCCGAGTCTTTTAGGAAGCAAAAAATACATCAAAGAACAGATGGAGCGTTTCGGAATTACCCTTGATGTTCCGATTATCGATCCCAGTGATGACGATCAGAAAGAAAACAGAAAAAGATACAGAGAAACACTGTGGAAGCTTCGTCAGAGAAAGGGAATGAACGAATATAAAGCCAAAAGATTTGTTCGCCAGAGAGATTACTTCGGGCCTTTGATGCTGAGACATGGTGATACCGATGGATTGATCGTTGGTTTCTCTAAAAACTATGTGTCTACATTAAGACCGGTTTTAGAGGTGATCGAAAAAGATAAAGGCGTAGATAAAGTAGCCGCAATGATGATGATCCTTTCTGAGAAAAAACCGATTTTCTTTGCAGATACTTCCATCAACCAGAATCCTACCGCCGAAGATCTTGTTAATATTGCTAAAATGGCAGAATTAACGGTGAAATCTTTTGCCATAGAACCGAGAATTGCAATGCTTGGATTTGAAAACTTTGCTGCGATCTCCGAAACCTCTAAAAAAGTGGCAAAAGCGGTAAGCATTCTTCACGAAAAATATCCTAAAATGATTGTTGATGGAGAAATACAGCCGGATTTTGCCATGGATTCTGATCATCTTAGTGATTATCCGTTTTCAAAATTAGGAAACACACCGGCCAATACATTTATCTTCCCGAATCTTGAGAGTGCCAATCTTTCGTACAAAATTCTTCGAGGAATGAAGCTGGCACAGGTAATCGGCCCAATTCTAATGGGACTTAAACAGCCGGTTCACGTATTGCAGATGCGCTCAAGCGTTGATGAAATCGTAAATCTTGCAACCATTGCCGTACTGGATGCTCAGAGAAGAGAGGTTAAAGAGAAAAAATAACCTTCCACGGTATTTAAGCTAAAAAATATATAAAACAAAGACTTCATTTCCGGAGTCTTTGTTTTTTTATGTATTGTCCGAAAATATTATCCTGATAACTTTTGGAATTTATCCTGGTAATTTCCCAAATTTATCCTGATGATTTTCCTGATTCATCAGGATGAATTTAAAATAGATGTCGGATGACTGTTTTTCAAGTCTTTTGTTTTTGTGGCATATCTTTAAAATTCAAATTAAAAATTAAGTTAAAAATCATTCGTCCATGAAATGAAAACATTAATTAGTTTAATTTGCTATATTTGGGAGTTTTAAAAATTAATAATGATATTTTCACTACAAGGCATTGTTCAGGAACTTACGCCTACTTATGCAGTGATCAACGTCCAGGGAGTTGGTTACTATGTAGGTATTAGCTTAATGACCTCACAAACCCTTACCACCAATCAGGAAACCATTCTTTTTATTCAGCAGATCATCAGGGAAGATGCTCATTTACTTTTCGGATTTAAAACCAGATCAGAAAAAGAGATGTTCAATCTGTTAATAAGCGTTAACGGAGTAGGGGCAGTGTCTGCTCTTATTTTACTTTCAACATTAGCTCTTGATGAGATCGCTTCGGCCATCCTTTCAAGGAACAGTGCGTTGATCCAGAAAGCCAAAGGAATCGGTGCTAAAACAGCCGAAAGAATTATTGTAGACCTTAAAGATAAAGTCCAGAAATTCAGCAATCCGGAAGAAAATATTTCTACGCTGGCAAATAATAAAGTCAAGGAAGAATCGTTATCTGCATTAGAAGTTTTGGGTATTCCTAAAAGAATGAGTGAGAAGCTTGCAGACAGAATCATAAAGCAAAATCCGGAGATTTCAATCGAAGAGTTGGTAAAACAAATTTTAAAAAACATTTAACATTTGGTGGCAAATATTAAGTATTTCAATATATTCCTGTTCCTGTCGTTCATGTGCATGTCAGTAATGACTTTTGCGCAGCAGAGACCGGCAGTCCGGGACACAGCAATAATAAAAAAGGACTATCAGCTGGCAGATCCTACACAATATGAAGCCTATTATGATATAAAAACCGGTATGTATTACGTATATCCGAAGATCGGAAATACCATTACCGGACCTCCTACAGCCATGTCTCCCGAAGACTATAAAGAATTTATGATGGCGGAGCAGACCAGGGCTTATTACAAAGAAAAGTCGGACCGCTACAGCCTGATGTTCAGAAAGGATAAAAGTGATGCGGCCAGAAAAGGATTAATTCCTTCTCTTACCATCAATAACCGTCTTTTTGAAACGATTTTCGGAAGCAATAAAATTGAGATCATTCCTTCAGGATATGTCTCGTTTGATTTTGCAGGGCTTTATCAGAAAATCGATAATCCACTCATCTTACCTCAGAACAGGACGAGTTTTACCTTTGACATAGATCAGAGAATTCAGCTTGGTTTATTGGGGAAAGTAGGAGAGAATCTACAACTGAAGGCCAATTATGACACGCAGAGTGGTTTTGCCTTCGAAAACAGGATGAACCTCGTATGGCAGGCTAAAGGAAGCTGGAAAGATCTTCAGCAAAAAGGACTTCAGGATGTTGATAAGCCTAGTGCCGGCGGCGAAGATAAGATCATCAAAAGAGTGGAATTTGGTAACGTAAATATGCCGCTTTCAACCAGCCTCA
This sequence comes from Chryseobacterium sp. 27AL, assembly GCF_057815395.1. Classification (NCBI taxonomy): domain Bacteria; kingdom Pseudomonadati; phylum Bacteroidota; class Flavobacteriia; order Flavobacteriales; family Weeksellaceae; genus Chryseobacterium; species Chryseobacterium sp. 27AL. Next base: position 206,695 of record NZ_JBYRIW010000004.1, read on the forward strand.
TCCGTGGATCTCAATCTTTATTCGGGGTAAAAACAGAATTCCAGTTAGGAAAAACGTACGGAACCGTTGTATTATCCCAACAACAGGGAGAAGCCAGGAATATTACTGTTCAGGGAGGGGGTGTGATGAATACGTTTAAGCTGAATGCTATTGATTATGAAGACAATCAGCATTACTTTATCGGGCATTATTTCCTGAACAATTATGATAATGCTTTATTAAATTATCCCCAGATCAATTCGAAAATCAGCATCACCAGAATGGAAGTTTGGGTGCTGGATCAGGGAAACAGCAACTTGCAATATCAGAAAAGTATCGTTGGGGTAAGGGACCTTGGAGACGCTCCGGGTGTACTTCCAAATAACGACCAAACCGGATTTAATCTATACTCTGCAGTAAATGCATTACCGGGATTAAGGGATGCAAGCACAGCTTATGATGCTATAAAAGGAGCAAATCTTCCTGTCGCATCGGGCGGAACACAAACGTATACAGACGGAGAACATTTTATCTTTAATAAAAAAGCAAGAAGATTAAATACCAACGAATATATCCTTCAGCCACAATTAGGATACATTTCATTAAACCAGAAACTGAATGATAACCAGCTTTTGGCGGTGTCATTTTCATATACGGTAAATGGAAGCAATCAGGTGTACAAAGTCGGGGAATTCTCTGAAGAAAGTACGGTTTTGGTAGCAAAACTTTTAAAACCGAATACCACAGTAAAGACTTCCTCTCCAATGTGGGATCTGATGATGAAAAATATCTATTCGCTGGATGCAGGCCAGGTGATTCAGGACGGATTTCTACTGAATGTTTTATACAGGGATCCGCAGTCCGGAGGTAAACTAAACTATCTTCCGGTGGCTAATAATCCGCAGGTGAACAATGTTCCTCTAATCAAATTACTAAACTGGGACCGACTCAATGCCAACGGTGACTTACAGTCCAATGGAAATACAACAGGGGACGGAATTTTCGACTTTGTCAATGGAATCACCATCAGACCGGAAACAGGGAGGGTGATCTTTACCAAAGCACAGCCATTTGGTAATTATATTCAGTCGGTAATCGGAAGTAATGATCCGCAGTATGTTTTCTCGGATCTGTACAGCCAGCAGAAGCAGGTTGCCATATCCAGTAACCTTGCTCAGCGATATACCATCGAAGGCCGTTATAAAGGAACTCAGGGACAGGGAATATCTTTAGGAGCTGTAAATGTTCCTCAGGGTTCTGTAAAAGTCTCTGCAAACGGTGTTCAGCTTACCGAAGGTATCGACTATACCGTAGACTACATGCTCGGTACGGTAACCATCATCAACGAGCAGGTGAAGCAGTCCGGGCAGGCAATTAATATCTCATTAGAGAATCAGCTTACTTTCAATACCCAGAGAAAACGTTTCTTAGGATTAAATTTAGAAAGAAGATTTAATGAAAACTTTATTTTAGGAGGAACTGTTGTTAATTATTCCGAATCACCGCTTACTCAAAAAGTGAACTACGGACAGGAAGCCGTAAACAATACCATGGCGGGAATCAATTTAATGTACAACAATCAGTTGCCATTCCTGACTCGATTAACCGATAAAATTCCGTTTGTAAATACAGAAGCACCTTCCAATGTAAATTTCAAAATGGAAACTGCTTATTTGCTTCCGGGGTTAAATAAAGGAATTAATGACCAGTCTTATATCGACGATTTTGAGCAGACCACTTCAAAGATTACTTTAAAAGAACCAACCGCATGGAGTCTGGCTTCTAAACCTGAAAAAAACCAATCTAATTCTTTGTTTACAGGTGCCGGTAAGAATAATGACATCAGAGAAGGTTATGGAAGAGGTTTGCTATCATGGTATAACATTGACCCAAGATTCTGGGGAGTAGGAGGAAGAGCGCCGAACGGGATTACACCGCAGTCGGTTTCCAACCACGCTTCCAGAAGAGTTCAGTTCTCCGAGATTTTCAATAACAGGGATTTCGTTGCAGGAGAACAGACCTATACCAATACATTTGATATTTCATACTATCCTGCAGAAAAGGGACCTTATAACTCAAATCCTGCCGCTGAAAGTACATCGCAAAGATGGGCCGGTATTATGAGGCCAATCTCGGTTTCGAATTTTGTAAGTTCCAATATTGAATATGTGGAATTCTGGATGATGGATCCTTATGCCGACGGAAATACGTTGGGTGCAAATCCAAAACTTTTATTACAGTTAGGTAACGTATCTGAAGATATCCTTAAAGACGGCCAAATGCAATACGAGAACGGATTGCCTACACCTTCAGCTCCATCGGTTACCACAAACTCGAACTGGGGAATTCAGCCTAAGCAGCCACCGATTTTATACGCTTTCTCAAGCGAAGGTGCAGACAGAACGGCACAGGATTTAGGATACGATGGATTAAGTTCAGATCAGGAAGCAGCTTTATTTGGAAATACATTTGTAAACCCGGTTACAAACATATCTGACCCTGCAGTGGATGATTTCGTATTCTACATGTCAGACAGATTTACCGGAAATCAGGCGGCATCTGTAGTACAGCGATATAAATACTTTAGAGGTCCGGAAGGAAATTCACAGAGTAATTCCCTGGAAGTTTCTACCCAGACTCCGGATTCGGAAGATATTAACAAAGATTATAACCTTGATCAGAGCGAAAGCTATAATCAATATGAAGTGAATCTTGATCAGGGAAGTTTGGCATTAGGAAGCAATAATATCGTTGATGTTAAAACAGTTCAGGCTCAATTTCAGAATGGACAGACTTCTCAGGTAAAATGGTATTTATTCAGAATCCCAGTTTCACAGTATGTAACAACAGCGGGAGATGCAGACCCTTCAATTTTAAATAATGTAAGATTCGCAAGATTATTATTAACAGGGTTTGATCAAACTTCTACATTAAGATTCGGAACAATGGATCTTGTAAGATCCGACTGGAGAAAGTATCCTAAAAATATTGCTAAATACTCAACCCTTGATGGGAGCGGAAGTATTGTAATACCAGATCCTGCAACAGATGAAGGATTAAATATTGATCCAAACATTCAGAATCTTGAAGTGGGAAGTGTAAATATTGAAGAAAATGCTTTAAACCAACCTCCTTATGTATTGCCTCCGGGAATCGATAGGCAGATCCTGAGTGGAAATGCAGGTGCACAAAGACAAAATGAGGCTTCTTTATATTTGAAAGCCACAGGATTACGTGCTAATGAAGCCAAAGGGGTATTTAAAAATACTTCTCTTGATATGAGAAGATATAAGAAATTAAAACTTTTTGTACATGCCCACACGGATCCTAGAACCGAAGGTTCAGTTAGTGGTCAAATTGATGAAAAGACTAAATTTTTTATTCGTTTAGGAAGTGATGCTACAGACAACTATTACGAATATGAATCTTCATTAAAGATTACTCCAACAAATGCTACCGCTCCTATGGAAATCTGGCCAATGGAAAATGATGTTGATCTGAATATTCAGGATTTTGTAGATGCTAAAATAAGAAGAGATAAGAATCATTCGACTCAGATTGTGCAGCGATTAAAAGATGAGGCTTTTGACCCTGGGAATACCTTTAAAAGTATTTATATAAAAGGCCGTCCTAGTTTAGGAAATATTACAACCATAATGATTGGTATCAGAAACGGAGATGACAGGGGTACTCCAGGTGCCATCGACAGGATTCTTTGGGTCAATGAAATTCGTCTTTCCGAAATTGAAAATGATGGTGGATATGCTGGAAATGCAAGTTTAAATTTCAATCTCGGAGATTTTGCTACGGTGAATACCAGTGCATCCTACACATCCGTCGGATTCGGAAATATTGATTCTAAACCGGCAGAAAGAAACCAGTCTACACAGTCTGCTTTCAGCATCAATACAGCAATTAACGTTGATAAATTCTTACCTGAAAAAACAGGAGTGAAAATCCCGTTAAACTATTCATATTCTCAAACTATCGAAGATCCGAAATACAATCCTTTGGATACCGATGTTGAATTTAAAAAAGCCGCTAACAGAGAGGAACTCAAAAAAGTTGCAAGAACATATACCCAACAGAGAAGCATTGGTGTTGTAAACATGCACAAAGAAAGAATGAACCAGAATAGAAAACCGAAATTCTATGATGTGGAAAACATTTCCGTAACAGCTGTTTATAACGATGATTTTTACAGGGATATTTACACCAAAAGAAATTACAGGCAATATCTGCGAGGGTATATAGATTACAATTATACTTTTAAACCGTGGGTGATCCGTCCGTTCAATAAAATGATCAGCGATACGGCAAAATCTACGAAATACCTGAAATGGGCAAAAGAATTTAATTTCAATCCAATACCAACAAGATTCTCTTTCAGAACAGAGGTTGACAGAAATTATAACGAATTGGAGTTCCGTAATATTGACGCTATTTTAAACGGAAACTATAATGATGACTTCGGGGCAATCAAAAACAGAAACTTCTATTTCGGATGGCAGTATGGTTTAGGATTTAATTTCACGAAATCTCTAAAGCTTGAAATCAATTCAGCTACCAGAACGTTAAATGACAATGTGGATGTAAACACCATGGATAATAATTCCATTTTCGGAAATGTGTTCAGAGCCGGAAGACCTGTATTGTATAACCACAGAGTTCAGTTAAATTATAAACTGCCGTTCCAGTATCTTCCGTACTTAGATTTCATCGATGCGGAATTAGGTTACGGATTTACCTATAACTGGAATGCGAGATCCACTGTTCTTTTGGCAAGTCCGGATGGAAGTTTAGGATCGATCGGGCAGAATACCAATGTGATTTTGGCTACCGGTACGGCGGACTTTACGAAGTTCTTTGGCCAGTTTAAATATTTTAAAAATATTTCTGCCAAACTTCAGAAACGTAAGCAGGAAATTGATTCATTAAATAATGCGTACACTCAACAGTGGGAGAAAAACAAATATGCTTATAAAAAATATAAGTTTAAAAACAGACTAACGCCACTTCAGAGTATGGCGTATCTGTTGACCTCCATGAAACAATTGGATATCAACTATTCTGAAAATAACGGTACGGTACTTCCGGGATTACTTTCTGCGCCGAACTGGTACGGATATGGTCAGACATTAGGTGGTCCTACCATCGGATTCCTTTTTGGTTCACAGGCAGATATCAGAAGAACCGTTATGGAGAATGGTTGGGTGAGTGACTCTGAATTTATGACCGATCCTTATGTGCGGATGTCAACAAGAGAACTTCGTGCAAATCTGCAGATCATGCCGATGAATGATCTCAGAATTGATATCAGTGCGCTGCACAATTACAACAGAAACTTTACGCATACCGGATTTAATTATGTTGATAAAACTGATCCATTGAATCCTGTGCCTAATCCTAATTATACATTTGCCAATGATATGGTAACTTATACCAATTCTGTGGTGCTCCTTAAAACAGCATTTAAAGATGGTACCGCAATTTATCAGGCAATCAGGGAAAACGCAAGAGCCTTGTCACAGCAAATGCCGGGAGCTTTGGAACCAAACGGATTCAAAGACGGCTACGGAATATCAAATGCTTACATTCTTATCCCTGCATTCAGGGCAGCGGTGGAAGGTAAGACTCCAAAAATGATGGGCAATCCTAAAAAAGCAGGACTTCCGATTCCAAACTGGAAGATCACGTATTCAGGATTAAGAAATGTTCCGATTATTAATGGGCAATTCTCCAAATTCGATATTCTCCATGCTTATCAAGCAACGTACACTGCAACGGGAGTTCAGTCGAGTATAGATTATTTTAATACGCTCAATAATCTTGGTGCAACACAGAGAGATATCAATGACGATTATATCAATCCGTTTACATTCGCTCAGGTAGGGTACGTAGAAAACTTCTCACCATTAATCGGGGTTGACATGACAATGAGAAATAATATGCAGTTTGGAATCCAGTATAATAGATTAAGAACACTATTATTAGGATTAGTCAATCATACGCTCACTGAAGATTCAAACAGTGAATATGTTGTAAGAGTAGGGTATATCATCAGAAACTTCAGACTTGGAATGACCAACGTCAGAGGAAGAGGTAAAGCTAAAGGAAGTGATTTGAATATCAGAGGAGATTTCTCCTTAAGAGACAGCAGAACCAGCATTACCAACATCCTGCTGGATGACTCACAGGTTACCGGAGGTCAGAGATTAATGAACATTAAAGTGTCTGCAGACTACAACGTTTCGGAAAATCTGAACCTTAGAGTATTCTACGAACAGATGACCTCAAAATATAAAATCTCAACCGCATTCCCACTGTCAACGATAAGAGCAGGGATCTCAGCTACATTTACCTTCGGAGATTCAGGAGGTTTCTAATTAGAACTAAAATAAATTTAAATGTCCTTCACCTTTTGGAGGATATTTTTTATATCCAATATTTGAAGCTTGTAGAATTTTGAATACATTTGTACAAAATAAAAAATTAAAAATGAACACACCATCAGAATTAAAGTACACTAAAGATCACGAATGGATTAAGATCGAAGGTAACGTGGCTACAATCGGTATTACAGACTTTGCTCAGGGAGAGCTTGGTGATATCGTTTATGTAGACGTAGATACTGTAGATGATGAATTGGAAGGAGGAGCAGTTTTCGGAAGTGTAGAAGCTGTAAAAACAGTTTCAGACTTATTCTTACCAATTTCAGGAAAAGTGATTGAGTTCAATTCGGAACTTGAAGATCAGCCTGAGCTTTTGAATTCAGATCCTTATGGAAACGGATGGATCATCAAATTAGAAGTTGCTGAAGGTGCAGATCAGTCAGAATTACTTTCCGCTGAAGAATATCAGGCCATCATTGGATAAAATTTCAAAAATATTTAGTAAGATACTGCCCATTTATTGGGCATTTCTTACTTATATGCTTCTGAAGCCCGGAGAAGAAAACCACGAATATTGGTTTATGTTCGACGGGATCGACAAACTCTTACATCTCAACATTTTTGCGGCACTTGGCTTCTGTTTCATGGCTGCATTTCCAAAAATCAGATTTTACTACTTCATTCAGATCATTCTTATATATGCCTTTCTTACAGAAATTCTCCAGCAGGAAATGGGACTCGGCAGATCAATGGAGACTCTGGACGTTCTTGCAGATACCATTGGCTGTCTCATCGGCTACTTTACATACAAGTTTCTTGTCAAAAGATTTTTCTGATCTTATTTACAAGCATTCACTACCACAACAGAACTCATCCACTCTCCAACTCACTCTCCAACTCTCACACCTTCATCTCTTCCTTTTTTTCAGGGAGCTTTTTCCGGCTCTCCGCTCATACTCCTCGCGCCGACCTTCACCGATGCTCTCCAACACCCAATCCTGTACGCTCCAACACTCCAGCCCCGCTGTGGGGTAACCGCTTCTATCCGGGCTAGGGTATGGGGGCTTTCTTTCAACAGTCGCCATCCAAATATTACCCAAACCCTCCAGCACATCTTTAATAAAAGTAAGATTGCACATATTAAAAGCACCTGAATATTATAAATTCACAATCTGCATCATCAGCCAAATCCGCGAGAGATTAAATAAAACAAACCCTAAACACGCCCTCCGACACTCAACCCTTTACGCTCCAACGTTCCAGCCCCGCTGTGGGGTAACCGCTTCTATCCGGGCTAGGGTATGAGGACTTTCTTTCAACAGTCGCCATCCAAATATTACCCCAACCCCCAAACACATTTAATAAAGAGGGCCACTCAAAATAAAAGCACCTGA